>CAYQOH010000066.1:0-12595 GCA_964419075.1 uncultured Opitutaceae bacterium
GTCCGCACGACCTTCGTGTCGGGCAGGTTCTCGACGATCCGCAGGTTGGGGTGCCACGGAGGCACCACAACGACGGCTCCGTCACTTTTTTTCGTCAGGGCGAGCGCCATCGTGGTTGTTGTACTGCACCATAAGGCTCATCAGCCCGAACCAGCGGAACTCCCCCGCTGTCTTCGTGAGCGCGTCGGGAACGACGACGCGCCGGGACCTGAGCCAAGGGATCGGGTCAAACTTCAGGCTCGCGATTCCGAGCGAGCTCGCCAGCGCCCCCTCGAGCCAGGCGAGCTTCGGCGAAAGCTGGATGCAGAGCACCTGGCCCACGGACTGGCCCGTCTGGACCTCGTAGAAGCCTATGGACGACTGGAGCTCCTTCAGCAGCCGCTTGATCAGCAGCGGACCCATGCCCGTGAAGTCGAAGGTGTTTGACCGGAACAGCTTCCTCGCCGACTCCTCGTCCTTGAGCCCCAGCTCCTTCTGGACGACCGGGACCATGGCCTCGAGCCCCTGCGGGATGGGCCTCGAGGCCTCCACGCCGTTGGTCGAGATGATGAAGCTGTGCGTGGTGTCATTGCCGACGTCGAGGACCAGCGTCGGGGTCTTCGACTTCTCGAAGGCCAGGCAGTCGACCAGGGCGCCCAGCGTGGCGACGCTTCCCAGCTCAAGGCGCTCGGGGTAGATCCCCGCGTTGAGCAGGGATTCCTGCGAGGCCACGATGTCCTCGTTCGGCGCGCCGCAGAAGATGACCTCCTTCTGGACCGCCTTGGTCAGGTCGTAGTCGGTGCCGTCGGCCGCGTTGATCATCGCCACCGTGTACTTGTCCTGCTCGATCCGGAGCTGCTGGTTGAAGACGTCGGCCATGTAGTTGGCCTCCTTCATCTTCTTGATCTCCAGCGTGTGCCTCCGCACGACGCGCCTCGGGGGGTAAACCCCCACCACCGCATGCATATAGCCACTCGGGGGCTTCCTCGGCTGGAGATGCTTCAACGCGTCCGCGATGGCGGCTTCGTCGCCGAGCGCGCATTCCCTGAGCTCCTCAACCTCCATGGGCGCCACCGACGAGGTTGTCCGGGCGAACAGCACCGAGTTCTCGTTCCATTCGACGAAGAATCCCTTCGTCTTTTTAGAAAAGAGCATGGGGGCGTGGAAGTTGAGTTGGCTCCAATTATTTGCCGCGCGCCGGGAAACGAAAGGTCGGTTTCCTGCGAATGGGGGGTCACAACAGTATATTCGCGGCCGGTTTACAAGGCGAAAAAGGCATTAATGCCCCGCCTGTAAGTATTTACCCTTATTTAAAACAAAACCCGCCGCAGGGTGCGGCGGGTTCGGGCTATTTCTGCCACGTACGCTTCTTGTGGCGATTGGACTTCAAGCGCTTTCTGCGCTTGTGCTTGTTCATCTTCAGGCGGCGTTTCTTCTTGAGGTTTCCCATATGGAGTTTGTGCAACAAACGTGCGATTCACCCCCGGGGCTGTCGAGTGCAATCTTCCCCCCGCACGGCCCGGGCGGCCGCTCAGGTTGGCGCCTCCACCCGCGTCCACGCACCGGCCACGGTTGAGTAGACCCAGAGCCTCACCGCCAGGCCGGGAAAGAACGCGGCGGCCGAGGCCCCGTAGGCCCCAAGCTGGCCCGCGTACTCCGCCGCGAGCCTTCGCAGCAGGGAGGCGTCATCCTCCCCCGCCCCCCGTCGATTCGTCTTCCAGTCGACGATCCACAGCTCGCCGGCCTTGGGATCGTGCAGGACGAGGTCGATGACGCCGTCGATCCAGCTGTCGGGCGAGAGGGGCGCGAAGATCCCGGCCTCGGCAAGGCGCGTCCAACGCGGGTCGCGCATGACGCGCCAGGGCTCGCTGGCCAGAAGCCGGTCCCATTCCTCCCCAGCCCGGCCCGCAAAGCCCCGCTCACGGGCCCGCGCCTTCGCCGCCGCGCCGTGCGCCGCCACGGCCGCGTCGTCCGCGGACCATGGGACGAACTCGAGCGTCTCGTGCCACCAGACGCCGTATTCGAGGGGGTCGGGCCCGTCCCGGACGGGCGACGGCGCGTCCTGTGAGGACTCGTGGCGCGCGGCCCGCGCCGCGTCGGGGAGCGCCGCGAGCTCATGCGGGAGGACCCGCCTCGGGAAGGGCGGCGCCGGCGACGGCACGGCGGGCTCCTCCGGCGCCCGTGCCGCGCCGCGGCGCTTGCGCCCGGAGGGCCCGCGCGCCCGCTTCGCTCGCGGGATCGGGTCGAGGGCCGCCGGGTCGAGGCCCCAGAAGGCCGCGAAGCTGTTCCTTTCCGGCGCGCCCGACGCCCAGGGGATGACGAGCGCCGATTTCGCGCGGGTCAGGGTGACATAGAGAAGGCGGACGTGCTCCCGCAGTTGCGCGCGCTCCAGCGAGTCGCGCGCGTCCTGGCCGACGCTGTCGCTGTCAAAGACGACGCGGGAGTCGCCGCCCGGCCCGGCGAGGAGCCTTAATCCCGCGGGCCCCTTGGACCCAATCGCTCGCCACAGCCCGACGGGGATCACCACGGGCCACTCCAGGCCCTTGGCGGAATGGGACGTGATCAGGTTGATCGCGTCGCTCGCGGGGCGCCCCGTCGCCCGGAAGTCGTCCAGCGCCCCGAGGAGTTGTCGCAGCCATGCGCGCGGTCCGCCGCCGCCCAGGCTCAGCTCGGCGGCCTGGGCGAGCAGCCGCGCCAGCTCGTCCTCGAGGCCCCCCTCGGGGTCCACGAGCCGGGCCTTCGCGGCGAGGCCGCACGCGGCGGCGAGCTCGGAGGCGAAGCGCTCCAGGGACTCCCCCTCCATGTCCGCGCGGCCGATGAAGGGCCCGAGCCGCTCGAGCGCCTCCCTCACCCCCTCGGCATAGTCGCCGGGCTCGTCCCAGCATAGGCCCCGCCGGCCCCCAAACGCGTCGGCGATCTGCGCGTCGCTCACCGCGAAGACCTCCCTCAGCACGCCGGCCCACTCGAACGCGTTCTCGGGGTCGCACACGACCGCGAGCAGGCCGCAGATCCACGCGTAGACCGGGTTGTCCCCGTTGCGGTTTCGCCTCGTCTGGAGCGCGGTCTTCAGGCCCGCGGCGTCGAGCTGGTCGCGGATGATCTGCAGCCACGCGTTCCTTGGGGCCACGATGCAGACGTCGCCCCACGAGGCCGCGCCCACCGACTTGGGACCGCCCGACTTGAGGACGCGCGCGATCTGGCCGGCCTCGATCGCCAGCTTGCGGTCGGCGACGTGCCGCCGTCCCGCGACCGCCCCTTCGGCGATCGGGAGCCGCCACGCGGCCCCCTCGATGTTCTCGGGGCCCGGCACCAGAGGCTCGTAGGGCACCTGCAGGAAGGGTGCCGGGGCGCCGTCGGACGGCGGGACGCCGAAATTGAAGTCGCGACCGGCCCCGAACGCCGCGTCCAGCGTCCCGTTGAGAAGGCGCACCACCCGGCGGGGCGCCCGGAACGTGACGCCGAAGGTCAGGCGCTCGCCTCCGTTGCCCGCGTCGAACGCGGCCACGTGGTCCTGGAAGTTGCGGATGTCGACCCGCGTCGAGTAGATCCCCTGCTGCGCGTCGCCCACCATGCAGAAGTGGCCGGGCCGCGGGCCGACACCGCCCTTCCAGGGCCATGTCCGCAGCGGCGCCCCCTGCGGGCGCGTGATCTCGACCAGCACGGAGAACTGCTTCGGGTCGGTGTCCTGGGCCTCGTCCAGGACCACGCGCCACCCCTCGGCCCGGATCCGCTCGAGCATCGGCCCGTCGCCGAGGACCGCGAGCGCCGTCTCGACCTGGTCGGCGTAGGTCTGGATGCCGCGGTCGAAGCGCCACGAGCGGTAACGCAACGAGAGCTCCCCGGCCAGCACGCCGCCCGTGTCGGCGAGCCAGTCCTTGAGCGGCGCGAAGAACCGCCGGTAGAGCTCCCGAATTCCCGCGGCCGAGCCCTCCGGGTCCGCCAACGGGAGCCGCTCCCGCTCCTCGATGAAACGCCTCAGCCAGTCCCCCGCCGTAGCCTTGTTGCGCGCAAGGGCGTCCGCCCCGGGCCCCTTGCGCGCCGCCGCCAGGATCTCCTCAAGGACGGCCCGCGAGGGCGCCGGCGCATGCGGGTCGGGGCGGCGCCGCACCAGCCGCCGGGCCGTGTCCCCGTCAAGGCCGCGCGCCAGGTTGAAGATCTGGTCCAGCGACGCATGGCGCAGGAAGGCCGCGACCTGCTCGGCGCCGAGCGAGTCAAACGTCATCCGGTCCTGCTCAAGGAACTCCTGCCAGTGGGCGTCGTCGTCGTCCTCGACCAAGGCGGGGTTCAGGTGCACGCCGAGCAGGCTGCCGTGGCGCCGCGCCAGGAGCAGGCAGAAGCTGTGGATCGTCCCGAAGAACGCCCGTTCGAGCCGGGCGAGCGGCTCGACGTCGGCCCGGCCCTCACCGGCCATCCGGCTGAGCAGCACCGATCGCGCGCGCTGCTCGATCTGCGCCGCGGCCTTCTTCGTGTACGTGACGACGGTCGTCCGCCTGAGCAGCTCCGCGCCGCCTTCGGAAAGCGCCATGGCCGCGAGCCTCTCGGAGATTGCCGTGGTCTTCCCGGAGCCCGCGTTTGCGACCACGGCAAGGTTGACCGACCAGTCCCGGGTGAACCGATCGCGCGCCGGTTGGTCGGACGGGAGGCTAGGCATCGTCGTCCTCCGGCCCGTCGGATGCGGGCCCGGCGCCGAACGTCAGCGCGAACTTGGCCTCCAGGATCGCCGACGCGACTGGGGCGCACGCCAGGGGCCACTCGAACCCGTGCGTGTACTCGCTGCGGTCGGCCGTCCGGGCCCCGTAGAGCCCCCGCTCGAGGTGCTCGCCCAGGATCCACAGCTTCGCGCACGCCTGCTCCAATTCCTCCATCCCGATCTTCCTCGGACGCTCCTCGGGCTTGAACATCCAGACGTTGCCCGAGGCCCCCACCGAGCGCGCCGCCTCGAGGTAGACCCCAAGCTGCAGCGAGGCCCCGCTCGAGGCCATCTTCCGGGCGGAGAATCCCGACTCGCCGCCGGTCTTGAAGTCGACGATCTCGATCCGGGAACCCTCCCACCCCGGCCGGTCCGAGAGGACGAGGTCCATCCTGCCTCGCACCGGGACCCTGCCCGCCCGACCCGCGGGGACGCTCGCGCCCTCGGGAATCTTCGCCTCGACGGCGCAGAAGCCCCCGGCCCTCAGCTCGAACACCCTGCCCAGCAGCTCGCGGGCCGCGCGCGAAACGTCCATGTGGAACGAGTCCCAGTACCGGTCCGCCGGCCACCGGGCGCGCAGCCTCGCCAGCTCCTCGCCGAGCCTCGCCGCCGCGGCGACCGGCTCCGGCAGGCGGCGGAAGCTCCCCTCGGCGGGCGCGCCCCTCAGGGCCGCCGCAAGCACGCCGTGGACGGCGTTGCCGACGGACCTCTGGCGGGCGCGCGAAAACGGCCTCCAGTCGACCCGCCTCACGCCGAGGACCGCATCGAACCACAGCTCGGCCGGGTCCGCGACCCCGCGCTCGATCAGCTTGGCGGTGAGGTCCGCGGGGCGGTGGCGGCCCCCGGGCTCGCCGAGGAAGAACTCGTCGAACGGGGCGGTGATGTCCCGGCGGCGGGCCCAGATGCCGTGCCAGCCGGCGGGCGCGCCGGCCCCGATCGGGGCGGCCCCGCGCGCGGGCGCCAGCCGCTCGAAGGCCTCCGATCCCGCGTCGGCGGCCGACAGCAGGCCCTTCTTCCAGAGCACCCGCTCCAGCCACGGGTTAGGGCCCAGGGCCACCTCCGGCTCCTCGTCGCTGAAGAGGGCCGCGCTGAAGTGCAGCCGCCCCCGCGTGTTGCGCGCGACCGCGCAGTAGAGCCGCCGCTCGAGGACCGCGCGGTCGTCGCCCGTGGGGAGGCCGAGCGAGAACCGGCCGACGTCCCTGTCGAGTTCCGTGCGCGCGTCGTCGCCCAGCCAGCAGCTCGACTCGCGCTTCTCGGGCCAGATCCCGCGGTTTGCCTCCGTCAGGATGACGTCCGACCAGGCGACCGACGCGGCCCGCCGGACTGTGGTGAGCGTCACGCGCGCGAACACGCTCTTGCCCGGGGCGCTCACGGCCGGCCCCGTCTCGGGCAGGAACGCCCGCAGCGCCGCAAGGAGCGCACCCGCGGGCATCGGCTCCGCGGCCCGCGCGGCGAATTCGCGCAGGACGGACCAGCCCGCGGGCTCGGCCAGCCCCAGCCGGTCCCTCGCGGCCTCGAAGCGCCCGAGGGCGTCCGACGGCGCGAGGTGCTCCGGCCAGCCCGGCATGAGGAGGCGGGCGACGCGCCCGACCTCGCGCCAGGCCTCGTCCTCCGACGCCTCGAGGCGCCCCACATGCGGCTCGACCGCGTGCGCCTGCACCTCGTCAAAGAGCCGCTGGCAGACGCCCCGCGCCTGCGCGGGCGAACATCTCGCGAGGTTGAGCGAGCGCAGGAGCGGCCAGAGCGCCAGCAGCTCCTCGAGACGGCACCCCCTCTCGTAGTAGTCCGCAAGCGCCCGCTGGATCAGCGTGTCGACCGGCGGGGTGCCCGCCGTGCCGATGAGGTCGGCGTAGGCGATCCCCCGCTGCCCAAGGAGGCGGGCAAGGCGCGCGTGGGCGGAGCCGGCCCTCGGAAAGACGACGCCGATGTTGCCCGAGCCCCGCGCGAGGAGGCGCTCCACGGTGTCGGCCACACGGGCCATCTCGTCGGTCTTTGACCGGGCGACGATCACCTCGGCGCGCTCGGCGGAGCCGCCGGACCCCTCCCAGAGCTCCGCCACCGCGCTGCAGCTTTCGGACGGGTCGGCCCCGACCACCCGGGCCTCGGCGCCGAGCACGGCCTGCCAGACGTTGACCCATTCCTCACCGGAACCGCGCGTGCCCCTGAATTCCGGCTCCGCGAGGACGACGGTGACCGACCGGCACCTCCGGGCGAGGGCGGCAAGCCCGAAGAACTCACCCCAGCCCTCCGGACCGCCGGCCAGGATGAGGAGCCTGTCGGCAATGGGCGCATCCCCGGGTTCGGCGCGCCCGAGTCCGGCCGCCTCGTCCTGCAGGGGGCCGAGCGCGTAGCCGTGGCGCTCGATCCATGCGGCCAGCTCGCCGAAGATCCCGCGCAGCTCGGGCAGGGGAAAATGCTCCGCGCGGTATCCCCCCCGGATCAGGTCCTCAAAGTCCGCGAGGGCCGATTCGGCGTCGCTTTCCAGGCTCTTCCATAGGCCCCTCGCGGGATCGTCCGGGCCGAGCGGGTTTAGGCGGGCCGCGATTCGGCTCCGGAGGACGAGCAGCTGGAGGGCCTTGCCGAGGCCGGCCGCGCCCGTCCGCTTGCGCCTCGCGAGGGCCGGAGTGAGGAACTCGACCCCGAGCACGGCCACGCCCTCCTCCAGGCACCGCTGCTTGAGCGCCTGAGTGTGGCCGCGCGTCGGCGCCACGACCAGCGAGCGCCCGAGGGTGCCGCGGCCCGACTCGAGCCACGGGCGCACGACCTCCGCCCACTCGCCGTCGGCGAAGCGCGAAAGGAAAAGCCCGACGCTGGGGGTCGTCTTCAATTTGGGATGGCACGCAGCCATCCCAAAATCGCGCTCACTTCGCGAGCACGTACTTCGCCGCGTGCGACTTCGCGCGCGAGGCGGCGTTCCTGTGAACGACCCCGGACTTCACGGCCTTGCCGATAGCGGACAGATACTTCCTGCCCGCCGCCTTGGCCGCCGCGGCGTCGCCCGACTTCACCGCGGCGTCAAAGGCCTTGTGAAGGGTCTTCAAGCGGGTCTTCGCGGCCTGGTTGCGGAGTGCCAGTCGCCCGGCTTTGCGGGCGGCCTTGATAGCGGATTGGGTGTTGGCCATGGTCGTTGTGAAGTTCGGAGCCGGTCAGGGACTCAAACGGACCGGGACGAGTCAAGGGTATTGTGGGAGCGGGTGGTGTCCCAAATTGAAACGGACACACCTACAGAAGCTCACTCTGAACCGTAGTGAGCTACAAACAGTATTGAGGTCCGTGTTAAGTGACAGACCCCCTTGTCTACCGATCTCCTGCACCACACACGGCAGGCCGGGAGGCCCGTCTCTGCATACCTGGCGCGACGTTCTGCCGTCGTGTAAAAAGCCCGTGATGCTGTAAGTTTCATAATCAGGCGGTGCCTAATGAAGCATGGAAGTTATCAAAGACGCCTCAAAAGATTACTCTTACCTGCCTCACGCCACCGTCTCGCTACGGGTGATCGCCTGGTCGGTTGCGACAGGCATGACCATCGCTTTGCCCGTGCTATGCCTGACCTGGCTGATTCCTCTGACGCCGCAGGAAACGCGGATGCTGGAGGCGGCCACGCAGCGGGCAGCGGGGGCGGCAATGATGCCGTGGGGATTGGCGCTGCCAGCCCTGGTCATCTATCCGCTCCTCGAAGAGGGATTCTACCGCGGGCTGATCCTGCAGATGCTCCGGCGTTATTTGCCGCTCTGGGTCGCGGTGTCGGTGCCGACGCTGATTTTCGGCGTCACGCATTTTGGCTTTAGTTGGCGGAATGCGGTCTTCGCTCTCATGGTCGGCTGCCATCTTGCTTGGCTCGCCATCCGGAGTCGTTCGCTCTATCCGTCCATCCTGTGTCACTCCACGGTGAACCTGTCCGCCCTCTTTGTGCTCGGCCCCGTCTTGGCGGCCCACGGCATCACCACGCCGGACGCGATGCTACGTCCACTGCCCCTAGCGATGCTGGCCGGCTCGCTCATTGTCTTTGTGGCCAGCATCCGGATGCTCCACCGTGAATTCAGCCTCCGGGCTCCGACCGCTGCGACCTGATTCGGGTATCGCCCGCATCCAAATCAGCCCCGCGCCATGTCCGACCGACAGGAAGAGCTCTTCGCCGAAATATACCGCGACTACCTCAGTCTGATCGCGAAAACCACTCACGTTTTTGCCCAGAACCAGGCCGACCGCGACGATCTATTCCAGGAGATCTTAGTCTCCCTCTGGAAGGCTCTGCCTCACTTCAAAGACCAGGCGAAGCTCTCCACCTATGTCTACCGAGTTGCGCTGAGCTGTGCCCTCAACTGGAAACGCTCGCGCCGACGCTATCAGCAGAAGCTCGACCATTACGTCCACGTCTTGCCTGAGCACCCTGCTGCCTCGTCCACTCGCGACCACGAGCGGCTGCGCTGGCTCTATGCCCGCATCCACGAGCTTCCGCTAGTAGACCGCTCGCTGATTTTGCTTTCCCTCAACAGTCTCAGCTACAGCGAAATCGCCGAGATCACTGGACTGTCAGAATCCAACGTCGGCGTCCGCCTCCACCGCATCAAACAGCAATTCACCGTCCAATCGGAGAACATCAAAAATGAAATTTGAAGAACTCGAGGCCATGTGGGCCGCCCAGCAATTCGCGAACCCCCATGCCGTGGACCTCGCACAGCTCAAACGCTTCATCATACCCGAACTAAAGCGTCGCAGCCGGATTCTCGGCTATGAGATCTTCGTGCTCTCGTTCGGTCTCCTAGTCACCCCCTTGTTGTCTTTCGTCAACTATCTCTATGCGCCGCCGCGTAATGTGACGGGGCATTGGGTCAACATGTTGCTGTGGGAGGCGGTGTTCTTAGTCCTGCTCCTTTACGCGGTCCGGCGGGTCCGGCGCCACCTTGCCCTGCACCGGTGCAGCACAGATACACTCCGGGCGCTCACGGTCGTGTCACTGGAGAACATCGAGGCCGAGATGAACGACTACCTTACGGCTTGGTGGATGTCGCCGGTGCTGATTGGCCTTCTGCTTTTGACCGTCTACCTGAACTTTCCCGTCACCGAATACGGATGGAAGCCGTTCGCCCTGCGCGCTGGCCTGATACTTGGACTCCCGTTGCTGATGAGTCTGGTGTTCTGGCGGCACTACCGGGTCAATCTCAAGCCGGCGCAGGCCCGGCAGAAGGAAATCCTCCAGCAGTTGAGCTAGGCGCGTGCGGGGACGGCGTGAGCTGTCTTTGCGACAGCTTGGCAGTCTATTGGTCGCGGGAGGTTTCCACATGGCGCACTATGCGGCGCCAAACTGTCAGAATGACAATAGAAAGACTGTGATGTAACTTGCCGCGACTAACCTTGGATTTCCAGCGCAAGTGGTAATCCATTTACGTGATGTTCAGATTAGGACACTTCCGTGGGAGCGGCGCGCTCCCGGTTTGAACTCCGCCACGCGAACGGCTACAGGGGCGCGATGCAAAGGAGCCTCATCCACCTTGTTTGCGGATCCACCGGGGCCGGCAAGACGACCTATGCGCTCCGCCTCGCCGACCGGCTTGGCGCGGTCGAGTTCTCGATCGACGAATGGATGGCCGCCCTGTTCTGGATGGATTCGCCGCAGCCCCTCGACCCCTCCTGGTCGATGGCGCGCGTCGAGCGCTGCTACGGGAGGATCTGGGAGACGGCGCTCCAGGTCGCGGCGCGGGGGATCCCCTGCGTGCTGGATCTCGGGTTCACGCGGGCGGAGAGCCGGCTGCGGTTCGCCGCGCTCGCCCGGGGCGCCGGGTTGGGGGTCGAGCTGCACTTCATCGACGTGCCCGCCGGGGAGCGGTGGCGCCGCGTGGAGGCGCGCAACGCGGGGAAGGGGGGGATCCGCCAGCTCGGGTTCGATGTCACCCGCGAGATGTTCGACTTTGTGGAGGGAGCATGGGAGCCGCCTGGCGGCGACGAGATGCGGGCCTACGACCGCGTCACGGTCGCCGAAGCCTGACGCGCGCCGGTCGCCTTGGGAGGGATCACCTGCCCCTCGCCGCAAAGGCCCCGTTGCCCTCGTCCAGGTAGCGGACGCCGTTCACCTCGCTCACCTGCAGATACTGGCGCCACGCGCCCCCGGCCGTGTCGCGGTTGGCCTCAAGCCGCCGGATCTCGTAGCCCCGAAGCGGCGGCGC
Source organism: uncultured Opitutaceae bacterium (assembly GCA_964419075.1). Lineage (GTDB taxonomy): Bacteria > Verrucomicrobiota > Verrucomicrobiia > Opitutales > Opitutaceae > Palsa-1447. Next base: position 10,834 of record CAYQOH010000066.1, read on the forward strand.
CTCGATGGCCAGCGCCTCCGAGAGCACCCGGCCGTCCATCTTCGCCGCCTCGTCCCTTAGCCCAAGGATCCAGAGTACCGTGGGCGCCACGTCCGTGTTGCCGGAGGGCAGCGTGTCGACGACGCCCCGCCGCAGGTCGGGACCCGCCGCGACCAGCGTGTTGTGCATGTCAAAGGGGCTCAGGCTCGCATGGTTGCCCTCCTTCTGCGCCGTGGGGGACATGTCGGAGGTCTGGAGCCCCGGGGCACCGGTGCGGCTCCTGTCGCGCGTCCAGCGAAGGGAGACGACGAGGTCCGGGGCGTCCGGGGCATCGATGCGGGCCTCGGCCAGGGGAAACGTTCCCTCCGCCGGCCCCTTCGAGAAGACGACGCCGGCCCAGTCCTGGATCTGGAGGAATGCGGCAAGGCGACGGCACACCTCCGGGTCGTGCCCGCCCACGTAGAGAAGCGTGCTGCCGCCGTTGCTGACCACCATCACCTCGCCGGGCTTGAGGCCGCCGAGCGCCACCCTCCCCGTCTTGAATCCGGCAAGCGAGAGCTCGACGGCGACGTCGACCTTCCACGCCACCGTGGAGAACCCGTGGTCGGACACGACGAAGACGTCGGTCGTGTCCCGCAGGCCCCGCCTGTCGAGCTCAGCCAGCACCCGGCCCAGGTTCTCGTCGCTGCTCCTAATGGCCGCGAGCGACTGAGCCGATCCGGGCCCCGTCGCATGCTGGGAGGCGTCGGGCTCGGCGAGCCAGAGAAGCGTGTACGCGGGCACGGCGTCCCTCCAGAGCTGGCGCAGCAGCGCCCCCGTCGTCCATGCGTCCCGCGCAGCCTTGTCCTGGTCCTCAGGCACCGGCGGGAAATCCCCCATCTCCCGGCTCAGGGGCCCCTCGAGGGCCGGGGGCAGCGCAGCACCCTGGTAGAGCACGGGCGAGACCCCGGGCCCGTCGTCCCGCGTCGCCCGGTCGTGCAGGAGCGCAACCTGCTTGGACCCCGCGATGATCGTCCCGAGCCCGCGAGCGTGGAGGAGCTCGGCGACCGTGGGGGCCGCAAGGTAGCGGCCCCCGCTCACCTCGTCGCCACGGCGTACAATGCTGGGTATCTCAATGCCGACGGCCTTCTGGGGGTCGATCTTCGGGCGGAAGTCGAGATTTGCGACGACCGTGCTGCGGGAGGGGTACGCTCCCGTCGCCAACGCGGTGCCGTTCACCTCGGTCGAGCAGAGGTAGACCGCATGGTGATGGGCGAAGAGCACCCCGTTTCCGGCGAGCTTCCATAGGTTGGGCGTATTCTCCGCGGACACGAAATCTGGCCTCATGCCGTCGAAGACCACGACGATCACGCGGTGGGCGGGCGGATTGGCCGGCCCCGCCGCCGCGGGCGCCGGGCACGCAGCCGCCGCGAATGCGAGCGCCAGGATACTAGAGCGAATGCGGGTCATTGTTGGTACCCGAAGACCGTGGAAGACCCCCTAGGGGAGTCAACAAGCGGCTGCCAGAACGCGGGGCGCGCAGGGAACGCGTCCTACGCCGGCAGGTTACATTTGCGAAAACCTTAGCTTTGGGGCCGGTAAGCCGGATTCTGTTCCGCGCCTTGCGGCGCTTCGGCCGTCATTTCTCTCGCGCCCTTTTGGGGCCCGCCCGGCCGCCCCTCCGCGCGGCGGGGCCGCGCGGCGACGGACGGATGCGACATACCCGAGACTCTGGGACGGGCCGTCCAGTCTCCTATTTTGTCTTGCACCGGAAGGGGTTTTTCGTGCCGCCCGCCTCGCGGCG
>CAYQOH010000067.1:0-12348 GCA_964419075.1 uncultured Opitutaceae bacterium
GTGACGACGAACACGAAGTTGTAGGAGCGCATGTCGCCGAGGAGCCTCACGAAGCAGCGCTCGTTGAACTTCACGAGCTCCTTGGCGACCCGGATCGGGCTCAGCTCCGGGCGGTTGAGCCAGCTCTTGATGAAGATGTCCCCGGGGATCCCGGCCACGTGCTCCTCGACCAGCGTGGCCCCGTGGGTGAGGAAATTGAGGCGGTTCGGCGAGAGCAGGTGCTCGAGCTCGAGGCCGTAGATCCTCGACGCGTCGGCCTTCTTCACGTAGATGTAGTCCTGGTTGTCGTTGTATGCGTTGACGATCCGGATCCGGAAGGGCATCGAGTTGCCGAACGTGCAGAAGTCCACGCGGTCCGCGTAGAGGTGCTGGACGACCGACATGTCGCCGTTGACCTTGAGCACCGCGTAGACCTCCTTGAGCGCCTCGTTGAGGGCGCGCATCTCCTCCCCGTCGTAGATCACCGTGTCCCAGAGCGTCGGCCTGCCGTCGGCGTCGGTGAGCGGGACCACCTCGTTGAAGCCGCGGAGCCTCTCGTAGGTGATCGGCAGGTCCCGCTCCCGCTTGTAGGTGCGCAGGTAGCCGCGCAGGCCCGGGCTGACCGGATAGGTCGGCTTCTTCTGGGTCGCCGGAGGGGGTTCGTCCCGGATCGCCGTGTCGGCCATGGGTCGCCTCACTTCGGGGACGGGGGCCGGTCGCGGTAGGCGGCCCAGTTCGCAGTGAGCTCGCGGGTCACGCGGCTTCCGACCCGGTAGGCGGCCTCAAGCGAGGGCAGGAAGCCCGCGTACTCCGCGTGCAGGCTCGCGTTCACGTCCTGCCTCGGGGCCTGCATGCAGTAGTTGCTCGCGGTCCTCAGGAACATGACCCGCTGGAAGTCGACGCGGCCCATCTTCGAGAGGCGGCTGAGCGCGGTCGCGATGCCCTGGTCCTCCATGTCGGACATGGCGAACTCGCCCTTCCCGTCGGTCCACAGGCGGGTCCAATCGGACGCCCAGCGGGTCATGGCGCCCCCGTGCCAGTAGCGGCAGCTGCCAAAGGTCTCGCCGCAGAGGACGAAGGGGGGCCTTTGGGCGTTGGGGTATCCCGCGTAGAGCGCCCGGTAGTCCCTCATGCCCTGCGAGTCGGGAATCTGCGTGTCCTTGGTCAGCGCGAACGCCCAGTCGACAAGCGACGGGTTGAGCCGGTAGGCCATGACCTCGGGCTCCCACCCTTCGCGCTTGGGCTTCTGGTTGGGCACCTTGGAGCCTATCGGGACGACCGCATAGGGCCACGCCGGGTCCGCCTCGCGGGCGTCGATCTCGTAGGCGATGTCGCCGTCGATCACGTAGTGCGCCCATGCGGCGCTTCCGATCGAGGCGACCGAGGGGTTCACCCCGGCGATGCCGTTGACCAGCCAGTACGTCCGCGAGAAATCGAACAGGCCGCTCAGGACAAGCGCCATGATCTGGTTGGAGGAGCGCACCGTGGTCCCGGAGACGACGCCGATCGTGCCGTTGCCGTCGGTGAGGACCTTGTGGTCCACGCCCGGGACGGCGATCGTCCGCGTCCAGTTCTCGCGCTCCACCCAGTATTGGAACTCGCCGGGCTGGTCGCCCCGGTCCGCGCCCGTCTCGTAGGTGACGACCACGGCCACCCTGACGGGGATTGGATCCGCCCCGAGCGGTGCGGCGAGAAGGAGGCCCGGAAGGAGGGTTCGGGGGAAGCGCATGGCCTTTGCGCGTCAGCTGTCCGGAGGCGGCGTGACCGACGGCCCGGTCTTCGCCGGGCCCAAACCGAGCCTCGGCGTCAGCTGGTTGGCCGCCTCTTCGAGGCGGCCCGCCGCCGCGTCGAGGGAGCCCGCCACCACGGGAATGTAGTCCTGCGCGATCAGCCACTCGTGGAGCTCGATCGACTCGCGGATCGCGGGAAGCGTCTTCGCGGCGTAGCCCGTGTACCGGCCCGGGGCGTAGAGCATGTGCTGGTACCATTCGCGGCCCGGCAGCCCCCTGCCGCTCAGGAGCGTCTGCTCCACGCCCTGGAGCAGTCCGTTGAGCGTCTTCAGCTCCGCGGGCGGGAGGCGGAAGTCCCCCTCGGAGGCCTGCGAAAGGGCGATGTCGTAGGCCATTGCGCTCCGGCGCAGGTGGGCCGCGGCCTCGCGCAGCGTCCGGAAGTCGATCCGGGGCACGTCCGCGGGCGCCTGGGGGGCCGCGCGGGTCTGGTCCGGGTCGCCGGCCAGCCTGAAGGCGCCCTCGTCGATCAGCCGCCGGGTCCTCCCGGATTCGCCGCGCTCGCGGTCGGTCAGCTTCTCGACGTCGGCAACGTAGCGCGCAACCGCGTCGCCGAGGTCCCCGAACTTCATGGGCAGCACGTCGGCGTCCGCCGCGCGAAGGACGAGGTGGCCGGCCGTCTGGGCCAGCGCGACCCCGTAGGCGAACTTGGGGTCCCCGAACCGGATGAAGTGGTCGAACGAGTCGTACGTGGAGTGGTAGATCGAGCCGTCGACGTCCTCGCCGCTGAACCCGAGGTTGACCGCCGAGATTCCGAGGTGCTGCAGGAACGGGGTGTAGTCCGAGCCCGAGCCGAGCGCCTCGATCGGCAGCTCCTTGCCGGCCTCCGCGGAGGCGAGGAGCGCCTCCCCTTCGGGGCCGGGGTTTCCGTCGGGCCCGGCGACCCGGATCTTCGCGCGAAGGCGCTCCAGGACGCTCGCCCCCGTCTCCGGGTCGACCACGCCCCCGGCGACCTCGTTGACCTCGTGCTGGAACGCGTGGCTGCCGCCCGTGAAGAGGAAGCCGCGGCCGTTCGTGTCGGAGTTGACATAGAGCACGGCCTTGCGCCGGAGCTCGGCCGCGTGGGTCTCGGACCATTCGGTGGAGCCGAGCAGGCCCGCCTCCTCGCCGTCCCACCCGGCGTAGACGAGCGTGCGCTTCGGCCTCCAGCCCGACTTGGCCAGGGCGCCGATGGCCTTCGCCTCCGCCATGACGGCGGTGTTGCCCGAAAGGGGGTCCCACGCCCCGAAGACCCATGCGTCGTGGTGGTTCCCGCGGATCACCCACTGGTCCGGGTACAGCGAGCCCTGCAGGACGGCAATCACGTCGTAGATGGGCTTCTGGTCCCAGTTCGAGGCCACGGCAAGGTGCACCTTCGCCGGGCCCGGGCCAATGTGATAGGTGACGGGAATGGCCCCGCGCCAGCCGGCCGGGGGCACCTGACCCTCGAGCGCCGCGAGGAGCGGCTTCGCGTCCGCGGCCGAGATCGGGAGCACCGGAATCTTGAGGATCGTCTGGGCCTCGGAAATGGGGAGGCGCTTCGCGTCCTTCGTCGAGCCGACGCCGGGCGTGAGCGGGTCGCCCGTGTACAGGGTGATGTCGGCGACCGAGCCGCGCTGCACGCCGTCCTCGCTGCGGTAGCCTCCCTTGGGATAGACGTCGCCCGACCAGTAGCCGTCCTCGTGGGGATCCGAGTAGATGATGCAGCCGACCGCGCCGTGCTCCTGCGCAAGCTTTGGCTTGAGTCCGCGCCAGCAGGCCCCGTACCGGGCGATGACGACCCTGCCCCGGACGTCCACGCCCCGCCGCTCAAGCTCCGTGTAGTCCTCCGGGGTCCCGAAATTCACGTAGACGAGCTCCGCCGTCACGTCGCCGTCGCCTCCATAGATGTTGTAGGGGGGAAGGCCGCCGGCCGTGTGGTCCGACGTGCGGTCGCCCTCGACGGCGGGCTCGAGCAGGCGCGCCTTGTACGAGACCGGCGCCACAAGCTCGAGCGACTCGCTCTTCGGCGTGGGGTAAAGGACGTAGAAGGTTTCGATGCGGGCGTCCCATCCCCACTCCTTGAACTTCGCCATCATGAAGTCGGCGTTCGCCTTGTCGTGGGGCGAGCCGACCTGATTCGGCTCCGAGGACATCTGCTCGAGCCAGGACCTGAGCTCCGCCGGGTCGATCGAGGCGTCGAACGCCCGCTCGCTCTCGAGCTCGGCCGTCGCCGACGCCGCCCGGTAGCCGAGTAGCCCCTCGGGGGCCGCCGATGTGAAGGGGCTCAGAATCGCCCCGGCCGCCAGCATGGAAAGGACCGCCCGCGTCGATTTCATGGGGGGGAGGAAAGCCCCTGGCCCTGCGGAGGGCAAGCGCCCAAGGCCCCCATTTTAGGCTTTGCGACCCGCCCCAACGCTCCCACCCTGCCTGCCGGGCCCCAGCCCGCCATGAACAGGCGCCTCACTGCCGTACTCGCTTCCGCACTGGCGCTTGCCGCCGGGTGCTCCCCGTCGGGCCAGGAGAAGTTCAAGTCGGAGATCGTCGCGGCCGACAAGGCGTTCGCCGAGAGGTCCGCGAAGGACGGCCCGAAGGCGGCGTTCCTCGCCTACATCTCGACGGACGGCAAGCTGCTGAGCGACACCCGGGTCGGGGCCGACGCGGTCAACACCCTGTTCAAGCAGCTTCCCCCGACGGCCACCCTCTCGTGGGAGCCCTCGTTCGTGGACGTGAGCTCGTCGGGCGACCTCGGCTACACCTGGGGACGGTACGTGCTCAACGTGCCGAACGCCAAGCCGGGTCAGCCGCCGTACGAGAAGCGGGGCACCTATGTCACCATCTGGAAGCGCCAGCCCGGAGGCGGATGGAAGGTCGTCCTCGACGGGGGCAACCCTGACGGACAGCGGTGACGCGCGGGCCGCGGACCGCCCCTCAGTAGTCGTCCATGACGACAAACGCGACCCAAGCGATCGTCGACGTCGCCAGGGTGATCCCCGCGATCCCATAGACGAACGCCAGGGGATTCGACGCGATCCTCATGTAGATGACAATCGCGGCGTCGATCGAGCCGACGAGCAGGACGAAGTCCCGGCTCCTGCGCGATATCCTCCTCTTGCGGGCCTTGACGTCCGCCAGGCCCGACTCCACCTCGGCCGCGACGTTCTCCTGCAGGATCTCGGGCACGCTGACGGCCTCCTCGTCGCCCGGATGGGCCGGGGCGTTCACGCGCTCGATCTCGGCGGCCTTGAATCCTGGAGGGGGCGCCAGCTCCGCGGGCGGCTGTCCGGGCGCGGGCGGGCGACCGCGGCGCCCCGCCGTGGACGACTTCTCCTCGGCAATCCGGTTCTGCCGGTGGATCTGCTGGACGCTGATCGCCGTCCCATCGCCCGGCACGGCCCGGCGGTCCGTCGGGACGATCTCCTTCGGCTTTAGGACCAGGTGGCTCGTGTCGGGCTTCTCGAATTCCTCCATGGGGTCAGTATCTATCCATCACGCCGTAGATGATCCAACCGAGAATCGCCGTCGTGAACACGATGCCGAACGTGGCGAGGCCGAGGAACGGGAGGTTCCTGATGAACACGAAGGCGAGCACCGCGAAGGAGACGCCCGCCCCGCCGAGGACCAGGGCAAAGTCCCGGTGCCGCCTCGACCTTCGCCGGCGCGGCATCGCGATGAGCGCCGGGGTGGACTCGTCCGCCGCCCGGCGGTTCTGATCGAGCATCGAATGGATGCTGATCACCGACTCGTCCCCGGCGAACGGGCGCGGGTCGGTCGGCACGATCTCCTTTGCCTTGAACACCGACGCACCCCCCTGGGGCCCCGGGGCTTCGGGCCGCGTGAACGGGATCCCGTCCCACCTTATCTCGGCGGGGGCGTCCTCCCCGGGGTTGTCCGGCGGGCGGTGCGGCGGGGCCGCGGGGGCGGCCTCCCTCGGCCTAAGGACGAGGCGGCGGATGGGGGGCTCCTTGTCGTCCATGGGCCTGCTCTCCCGACGCAATCACGGAACGCCCGGAACCGCAATCCGCCCGTCGCCGGACCCCGTCACGCGGATCCGGGAGCCTCGCATACCCGCCGGTAGAGCCGCTCGTAGCGCGACACGATGACCTCCGCCGAGAAGCGCTCGCGCGCCCGGCGCCGCGCCGCGGCACCCATCGCCGCCCGGAGCGCCGGGTCGCCGATCAGCGACTCGACGCCGCGCGCGACCGCATCCGGGTCGAGCGGCGGCACCAGCAGCCCGGAGCTGCCGGATTCCACCACCTCGGGGATGCCGCCGACGGCCGTCGCGACACTCGGGCAGGAGAAGCACATCGCCTCAAGGATGCTCAGGCAGAAGCTCTCGTTCTCCGAGGTGAAGAGGCCGATGTCCGCGGCCTGGAGGTAGTCCTCGATCTCGCTGATGTTCTCGCGGACGATCACCCGGTCCGAGAGCCCGAGCCGGCTGACCTCGCCCGCGAACGGGGAGAAGTCCGCGCCGGCGAGCACGACCAGCTTGAAGGCGTCGCGCGGGCGGATGCGGGCCGCGCTCTCGAGCAGCACGTCGATCCGCTTGGGCGGCCGCAGATTCGACGCGTGGAGGACCATCGCCTCGCTTCCGATCCCCAGCTCGCGGCGCACCTGCTCGCGCGTCCGCGTGACCGGGCGCGGCTCGAAGAAGTTGTGGATGACCTCTATCGGCCGCTTGACCGAGAGGAGGTCCTGCGTCTCGCGCCTGAGGTACTCGGAGACCGTCGTCACGGCGTCCGAGCACTCGAGGGCGTGGCGTATGGCCGGGCCGTAGCCGACGTCGCGCCCGAGGAGCGTCGTGTCCGTCCCGTGCAGCGTCGTGACGACCCTCGGGCGGTCCCCCGGCGGAAGCATCGACCGGGCGAGGATCGCCGCGGTGGCGTGCGGGACGGCGTAATGGACGTGGAGGACGTCCAGCCCGTGGTCGCGGCTGACCTCGGCCATCTTCACCGAGAGCGGCAGGGTGTAGTCCGGGTACTTGAACAGCCCGTAGTCGTTGATCACCACCGGATGGTAGAAGAGCCGCGGCGCGTTCGCGGGTAGCCGGAAGGGGCGCTCGTAGCAGATGAAGTGCGCCTCGTGCCCGCGGCGGGCGAGCTCCTCTCCGAGCGCCGATGCAAGGATCCCGCTGCCGCCGACGGATGGATAGCAGGTGATCCCGATCTTGAGCGGGCGGACGGATTCCATTCTAGAAGCGCCGCGCCGCGCGGGTCAGCCGGGACAGCGACTCGAACACGAGCGGGTCGTTCGGGTAGAGCGCCTGGGCGTGCCCGACTCCCGCCCGCAGCCCCAGCACCCGCGAGCGGGCCAGCTGCAGCTCCACGTAGTTCCGGGTGCCGAGCTGCGAGGCGTGCGCCCTCATCGCCGCGGTCCAGGACGCGACCACCCTCGGGTCGGAGACGTCGATCAGCACGGGGAGCACCCCCGCCGGCTCCGCCTCGGGGCCGGCCGCGTAGTAGAGGAGCGGCCCGATGGAATGGGCCGGCCTCCCGCGGAGCCGAGCGACCCCGCCGTAGCGCGCGAGCCTTGCGGCGTCCCGCACCAGCCGGCCGAGGCGCGGGTGGTCCGGGTGCTGGTTCTCGACAAGCGTCGGCGCGAAGACGATCCCGGGGCGCACGCGTCGGATGATGGCCGCCAGCTTGAGCGCGTGCGCGGCCTTCGGCTCGAGGCTGGCGTCGCCGTCCAGCCTCACGAACTCCACGGTCGCGCCGAGGAGGCGGGCCGCCCGCCGCGCCTCCGAGGTCCTCTTGGCGGGTGTCCCGTGCGTCGCCGACTCGCCGCGCGAGCAGATGACGAAGTGGGCCGCCCGCCCGGCCTGGGTCTCGCGGGCGATCACGCCGCCGCACCCGAACTCGATGTCGTCGGGGTGGGCGCCAAACGCAAGCAGCGGCGCAAGTTCAGGCGTTGATTTCGCAGTAGGCTTCATCGGAGCGGTCGATCGGGTCGCGGTTCACAAAGGTGATCTCGGGCGCGTCCTCCCTGCGCAGGTAGGCCTGCTCGCCCGCCCCGGCGATGTAATGGGTGCAGTGCAGGACGGACTGCATCCAGCGCAGCCGGGTGTCGCGCGTCGGGCTGACCTGGGACTTCTCGAAAGGCTCATGGGGCAGGGTCACGAATGATGCCCCGCCCTCGTGAAGTTGCAACGCGCCATCGGCGAATCGCGCGCGCACGGTCTCCCCCCGGTACGCCACGTCCACGAAGAACTCGGGCACGTCGCACGCCGCGCGCCGCAGCCCGGCGTCGCCCGAGCGGGCGACGCGGACCCCGTCGAGGAGGCCCATCCGCCGGTACATCTCCAGGCAGAAGTCGGCCACGTTCGCGGCGCCGACCTGCTTGAATTCGGCGATCCCCCTCGGGTCGACGTACGGGGGCAGCTGCCGGGCCGTGTTGTCGCGCCAGCCCGCCGGCACGCGCTTGGCGTAGAGGGGCGAGAACTTCCGCTGGAGCTTGTTCTCAAAGGAGAAGTTGAGCGTCCGCGCCTCGCCGGTTGCGCGGTGCCGGAGCGTCGTCTGGGTCTCGCGGGGGTCGTGGTCGCTGTCGTGGAAGAAGAACACGATCTCGCCGCCGAGCTCGGCCTGCAGGCGCCGGGCGGTGAAGACCTTCGCGGCAAGGAAGCGCCTCGGAAAGAAGCCGCAGGGCTGCTGGCCGAAGCAGATGACGGGCGGGCTCATGTCCGGGGGGCCGGCGTCCGCCCGCCGCCGCCAAGGTTGATCGCGGCCTGGAGGGCGAGGCTCAGGGCCATGCAGGCCGCGCAGCCAATGATGTTGTACCAGAGGTAGGAGATCGTGAGCGTGAAATAGAGCCCGAAGACGAGCGCCTGCGACGCCAGGGCGGCCCAGAAGACCGCGGTCCCCCGCACCCCCTTCAGGAAGAAGGCCACCAGGAAGAGCCCGAGCACGACCCCGTAGAAGACCGAGCCCAGGATGTTGATGGCCTGGATGAGGTTCTCGGCGAGGTTCGCGAAGAGCGCGAAGGCGATCGCCACGAAGCCCCAGAGGGCGGTGAACAGCTTCGACATCATTACGTAGTGGGCGTCGGTCGCCTCGCGCCGGGCGAGGTGCCGGTAGATGTCGACCGTCGTCGTCGTCCCGAGGGCGTTGAGCTCGCCCGCCTTCGACGAGAGCGCAGCCGCGAAGAACGCGGTCACCAGGAGCCCGATGAGGCCGTGGGGAAGGTGGTCCAGGATGAAGGTGATGAAGACATAGTCGGCGTCGTTCGCCGTGTTCGTGGGGCTCGCCTTGCGCAGGGCCGCCTTGGTCTGCGCCCTCGCCGCCTCGGCCCGCCCCTCGGCCGACGCCGAGGCCGCGCGCTCCGCCGCCTCGGCCGAAGGGTCGCCCGCCCGCCGGGCGCCAAGCCACGCCCCGAGGTGCGCCCGCTCCTCGGCCTTCGCCGCGTCAAATGCGGCCGAGAGCGCGCGAAGCCGCGCGCCGTCGCCATGCGCCGCCTGGTAGTCCCACGCCGCCCGGTTGAAGTACACGGGCTGGCGCTCGAACTGGTAGAACACGAAGATGAGGACCCCGAGGAGCAGGATGAAGAACTGCATCGGGATCTTGAAGACGGCGTTGAACATGAGCCCGAGCCGGCTCTCGCGCAAGGACGCGCCGCAGAGGTACCGCTGGACCTGCGACTGGTCGGTCCCGAAATACGACAGCGCGAGGAACATCCCGCCGATAAGCCCCGTCCACAGCGTGTAGCGCCGGTCCGGGTTGAGGGAGAAGTCGACGGCCTCGAGCTTGTGGAACCCGCCGGCAAGGGCGAGCGAGCCCGAGAGGCCGAGCCCCGGCGGGAGCTCCGCGAGGAGGAAGAAGAAGGCGGCGACCATTCCGGCGAAGATGACGCCGATCTGGTACTTCTGGGTGAGGCTGACGGCGTCGCAGCCGCCGGAGACCGTGTAGGCCACCACCAGGAGGCCGCTGCAGACGATCGTCGCGTCCAGCCTCCAGCCCATGACGGTCGACAGCACGATCGCGGGGGCGTAGATGGTGATGCCGGCGCCGAGGCCCCGCTGCAGGAGGAAGAGGCCCGCCCCGAGGAGGCGGGTCTTCGGGTCGAAGCGGTGCCCGAGGTACTCGTAGGCCGTGTAGACCTTCAGGCGCCGGAAGATGGGCAGGAAGGCGGCCGAGACGATGATGAGCGCGAGCGGGGCTCCAAAGTAGTTCTGGACGAACCCAAGGCCGCTCTCGTAGCCCTGGCCCGGCGTCGAGAGGAAGGTGATCGCGCTGGCCTGCGTCGCCATGACCGAGAGGCCGATCGTCAGCCAGCCGGTCTCCCCGGCCCCCTTCAGGTAGCCCCTGAGGTCGTGGCCGCCCCGCGTGCTCCACATCGCGTAGGCCGCGATGCCGAGCATCGTGCCCAGCAGGATCGCGTAATCGAGCGCGTTCACGGGGACATCCGCGAGAGCGCGGCCAGCAGCCCGATCCAGACGGCCAGGACCACCAGCACGCACACGTAGACCTGGCGCCAGGAGCGGAATCCAGGCAGACCGGTCCTCTCGTCGTCTGGCGGCCCCGTCATTTCCCGAGCGAAACCAGGTTCGCGAAGAGGCGGTAGGCCCCGGGCACGCCGGCGGGAAGCTGGCGGAAGAACGAGAGGCCCGTGTAGACGAAGTAGCCGCGGCCGTGGCGCGCCACCAGGAGGCTCCCCTTGAGCGGCGCCTCGCCCGCGTCGCTGCAGGCCAGGAGCGCCGTGAAGTGGGCCTCGTCCCATTCGCTGGCGAAATCAAGGCCGCGCTCCTGGACCCAGCCCGAGAAGTCCGCCGGGCCGATGCGGTTGGGCGTCTCGAGGGCGGGATGATCCGGCACGAGCAGCGTGACGGGGGAGTTCTCGTCGGTCACGCGGTAGTGCGGCAGGTCGCGTGAGAGCTTGAGCTCGTAGGGGGCGAGCTGCGCCTGGGGGTTGCTCGGGGTGTTGTACTGCTCGACCACGGTCCCCCCCGCCTCGACGTACGCGAAGAGCGCGGGAAGCTGCGGCGCGAGGTCCGTCCGGGTGCCGAAGGCGCGCACGCCAATGACGACGGCGTCGAGGCCCTTGAGCTTCTCCGCGGTCAGGTCCGCGCCCGTCAGCGGGATGACCACGTACCCCATCTGCTCCAGGCTCGTGGCGGTGCTGTCGCCGGCGCCCGGCAGGTAGCCGATCCTGCGCCCGAGGATCTTCAGATCCAGGCTGACCGCCTTGAGGCGCGCGGGCGGCTGCAGGAGCTGGGGCGGGATGTGGCCGTACGTGATCGCGACGCGCTCGTTGCCGTAATGGGCGCGGCCGATGTCCGCGCGCGCGGTGAGGGTCGCGCTCTCCGGGTCCGACGGGGCCGTGACCGTGAACGTGAGCCGCGACCTGGCCCCGACCGCGCGCAGGTGGAAGTCCTGGGCCGCAGGGGCGACCCTCCAGCCGGCAGGCGCCTCGAGCCTCAGGACGCCCGCGGCGTCGGGGCGGGCCGAGACCACGTCGACCGCGACGCTGCGGGCGGCGCCGGGCGAGAACAGCTGCACCGCCGAGCCGAAGCTGACCGAGACCGGCGGAATCACGTCCGGCCTCAGGCGCACCTCGCCCTTCACGGGGTCGGCAGCGACGAACACCGCCTCCCCCGGAACCACGAGGGTCTGGCCCCCCACGGAGAACACGTTCTCCACCGGGATCGGAGGCGGGTTCTCGGGCTGGCCGATGAGCGTCGGGTCGTCCACGCGGAACATGCCCGGGGTGCCGTCCTCGCGCAGCCAGTAGGGCTCGCTGAGCGGCGTGTCCCGCGGAAGGGTCCGGCTGGTGGAGCTCAGGGCCGCGACGTTCGGGACCAGAACCTTGCCGGTCCGCGCCTCGCGGCCGAGGCCGGGGAAGCGCACGGCCTCCCAGCGGACCGGTGTCCCCGAGGCCACCTGCGCCGTCGTCGTCAGGCCGAGAGGCTCGCCCGGGACGACGTCGCGCTGGGACACCACCGTCTCGACGGAAAGGCCCAGGCACTCCTGCAGGATCCGGTCGAGCTGCAGGCGCTTTTCCTCCACGACGGGATCGCCTGCGAGCACCGCAAGCCGGCCCTTGAGCTCGAGGAGCGCCGGCACGCTTGCCGCGGGGGCCTTCGGGTCAAACCGGGCGACGATCCCGTCGACAACCGCCCCGATCCCGGCGCCGCCGGGAACACGGCCCCACGTGGTGTCGACGCCGTCCATGATGTCGTTCTCCGCGGGCTCGCCGGCCAGCAGCTTGAAGGACTCCGTCCGGGGCCCGCTGCCCCAGGTGGCCACGGAGAAGTTCGCGAAGCCCTGGGTCCGGTGCATCGACCGGCTGCGCGCCGCCAGCTCGGCGAACGACCTGCCGGTCGCGGCGTCCGTTCCGTCGATCCCCAGGTGTATCATCCCGGGCATCACCTCGGCCGATCCGGGGCGACCGGGCCCCCACCCGTTCCAGAGGATCCGCCTCGGCTGCCACGGCGACAGGGCGCCGAGCTGCTCCGGGAACGCCTTCGGGTCGCCCGAGAGCCGGAACGCCTCCAGCGCGAGCACCGCGGAGGCGGTGTGGTGCCCGTGCGTCCCGATGGGCTCCGTGGGGAAGCGCGTGATCATAACGTCCGGCCTGAAGGTGCGGATGACCCGCACGATGTCGGAGAGCACCTGCTGGCGGTCCCATTTCGTCA
>CAYQOH010000068.1:0-12279 GCA_964419075.1 uncultured Opitutaceae bacterium
TCTTCTTCATCGTCCTGGCGACCCTGTTCCTCTTCAACATCACCGTCAGCAGCGGCCAGTTCGAGGTGATCCGGGCCTCGCTCGCCGGCGTGACGTCGGACCGCCGCCTGCAGGCCCTCCTGATCGCGTTCTGCTTCGGCGCGTTCATCGAGGGCTGCGCGGGCTTCGGGGCGCCGGTGGCCATCGCCGCCGCGACGCTCGTCGGGCTCGGCTTCCGCCCGTTCCACGCCGCGGGGCTCTGCCTCGTGGCGAACACGGCGCCCGTCGCATTCGGGACGATCGGCATCCCGATCGTCGCGCTCGGGGGCGTCATCGGCCTGAACGACGCGGGACTGATGAGGCTCTCGGCCATCGTCGGGCACCAGCTCCCGTTCATCTCGCTCATCCTCCCCGCCTACCTGGTGCTCATCATGTCCGGCCTCAGGAGGACGGTCGAGGTCCTGCCCGCCGTCGCCGCCTGCGGCGCGACGTTCGCGCTCTGCCAGTGGGCGGTCTCCAGCTACCTCGGACCCTACCTGCCCGACATCCTCTCGTCCCTCGCGGCGATGGCGGCGCTCATGGTCCTGCTCCGGTTCTGGCGCCCCCCGGCCGTCTACCGGTTCGCGCACGACCCCGAGGCCGGGACCGAGCGCCACGGGCACGCTCCGGCCCGTGTCCTGCGGGCGTGGTCCCCCTACATCGCCATGACCGCGATGGTCCTGCTCTGGGGGGCGCCCCCGGTGAAGTCCGCCTTGAACCGGACGACCGTGGTGCTGTCGGTGAGCGGCCTGGACGGCGCCATTGCCCGGCCGGCGGCCGCCCCGGGGGCCACGGCTCCCGGCCCCGTCCTCGTGCCGGCGAAGTTCAAGCTCGACTACCTTGCGAGCGGGGGCTCCGCCGTTCTCATCGCGGCCGTGCTCTCGGCTTTCCTCTGCGGCGTGGGGCCCGCCGAGGCCCTTCGCCTCCTGGGAAAGACGCTGCGCGACATGCGCTATCCCGCCGTCACCATAGGCTCGGTGCTGGCCCTGGCCTACGTGATGAACGCCTCGGGGATGACCCCCTGCCTCGGGATCTTCTCCACACGGGCCGGGCGCCTGTTCCCGTTCATCTCGCCCATCCTCGGATGGATGGGGGTCTTCCTCACCGGCAGCGACACGTCGAGCAACGTCCTGTTCGGAAGCCTGCAGAAGACCGCGGCGCAGAAGCTCGGCATCGACCCGCTGCTCACCTGCGCCGCCAACACGACCGGCGGCGTGATGGGCAAGATGATCTCGCCGCAGTCGATCGCCGTCGCCTGCGCCGCCACCGGGATGGTGGGCCAGGAGGGGTCGCTCTTTCGCTTCACGCTCCGCCACTCGCTCGTTCTGCTGCTCCTCATGGCGGTCCTCGTCTACCTCCAGGCCTATTCCCTCCCGTGGCTGTTGCCGGGCTGAGGCCCGCGCGGCGCCGTTTGGCGTTGCGCACCGGCGGCCGCCCGCGCGACACTGCCGCCGACCGCGCGCCATGGCCTTCGCCCTCTTCTCAACCGCCTTCGGCACCTGCGGGATCGCGTGGAACGAGCGCGGCCTCTCGCGCTTCCAGTTGCCCGAGGAGACCGAGGGGCTGGTGGGCCAGCGCCTCGCGTCCGGGGCCGGCGAGCGCGTGCCCGAGGAGGCGGCCCCGGCATGGGTGCGCGGCGCGATCGCGAAGGTCCAGCGCCATCTCGGGGGCGACCTTCAGGAGCTCTCGGACCTGAAGCTCGACTGGTCGCTCGTCAGCGAGTTCCAGAAGGCCGTCTACCTGCGCACGCAGGCGATCAGGCCCGGCCTGGAGGGCAGCTACGGCGAGATCGCCCGGGAGCTCGCCCTCGGACCCGAGTCCGCGCGCGCGGTCGGCGCGGCGCTCGCCGCGAATCCCTGGCCGCTCATCGTGCCGTGCCACCGGGTGGTGTCGGCGTCCGGCAAGATGACCGGCTTCTCGGCGCCGGGCGGCGTCCGGACGAAGACGCGCCTGCTGGCGCTGGAGGGCGCCGAGCTCCTCTCGGAGTAGGCTGCGCGGGGGGCGCCGCTCGACAAATCGGAAATTGTGGGTGTCTTGCGCACCACAGCCCGCCCATGCCCAATCTCCTGGATCCCGTCACCCTAGGCGACCTGCGCCTTCCGAACCGCGTCGTCATGGCGCCGCTCACCCGCGCCCGCGCCACGGGCGGGGGACGCGTCCCGAACGCGCTCATGGCGCAGTACTACGTCCAGAGGGCCTCGGCGGGGCTGATCATCTCCGAGGCGACCGCGGTGACGCCGATGGGCGTGGGCTATGCGGACACGCCCGGGATCTGGTCCCCGGAGCAGGTCGCGGGCTGGGCCTCGATCACGGCCGCGGTGCACGCCGCGGGCGGCCGGATGATCCTGCAGCTCTGGCACGTGGGGCGGATCTCGGACCCGTGCTTCCTCGACGGGGCCCTGCCGGTGGCGCCGAGCGCGATCGCCCCGGCGGGCTTCGTCCGCCTCGTCCGCCCGCAGCGGCCCTACGTCACCCCGCGCGCCCTCGAGACGGGCGAGATCCCGGGCATCGTGGAGGCCTACCGCAAGGGGGCCGAGAACGCCCGGGCCGCGGGCTTCGACGGCGTCGAGGTGCACGGCGCCAACGGCTACCTGCTCGACCAGTTCCTTCAGGACAGCGCCAACCGCAGGACGGACCGCTACGGGGGATCGATCGAGAACCGCGCGCGACTGATGCTCGAGGTGGCCGATGCCGCAATCTCCGTCTGGGGGGCCGGCCGGGTCGGCATGCACCTGGCCCCGCGCGGCGACAACCAGTCGATGGGCGACTCGAACCCCCTGGCGACCTTCGGCTACGTGGCGCACGAGCTCGGCCGGCGCCGGATCGCGTTCATCTGCGCGCGGGAGTCGGTCGGCCCCAACCGGATCGGGCCGCAGCTTAAGGCCGCGTTCGGGGGCGCCTACGTCGCGAACGAGAAATTCTCGCGCGAGGCCGCGGAGCGGGTCATCGCCTCCGGCGAGGCGGACGCGGTGGCGTTCGGGACGCCGTTCATCGCGAACCCCGACCTGCCCCGGCGCTTCGCCCTGAACGCCCCGTTGAACGAGCCGCAGCCCGAGACCTTCTACGCTCCCGGGCCCAGGGGCTACACGGACTACCCGAGCCTGCCGGCAACGCCCTGACTTTGGGGGACGTAAAAACGCTTTGAATCAACGCCTTCGGGGCGCCCCGCCGGCCCGCGGCCGCGGGTTTGGCATTGCGTGGGCCCGGCCCGCGCTGCGACGATCGCGGGCCCGGGTCCCCCCGGCCAAAACGCGCAACGCACCGTGCCCAACACCCCGCCCGAGCTCGTTCTCATCGTGCCCGTGTTCAACGAGGAGGACGCGATCGTGCCGGTTCTCACGGAGTGGCGCACGGAGCTGGCCCGCACGGTGGGCGAGGGGCGCTTCCGGATCCTCGTCGTCGACGACGGTTCGACCGACGGGACCCCCGCCCGCCTTGCCGGGCTCGCGTGGCCCGAACTGCGCGTGCACCGGCACACGAACCGGGGCCACGGCCAGAGCTGCCTCGTCGGCTACATCGAGGCGGCCGCGATGGGGGCGGCCTACGTCTTCCAGATCGACTCGGACGGACAGTGCGATCCCGCCTGGTTTGCGGGCGTCTGGGCGCTCAGGGAGAAGGCCGCGTCGATCTACGGCCGGCGCAGGACCCGGGACGACGGGATCGCCCGCTGGCTGATCAGCCGGGTGCTGCGCGTCACCCTCAAGATCGCCCGGCGCACCAGGCTCAACGACACGAACGTGCCCTACCGGCTCTACCGCGCGCCGCTGGCCGCGGCGGCCGCGAGGCGGATCCCGGCCGACTTCAACCTCGCGAACATCGCCATGGCGCTGCTCCTGGAGCCGGAGGGATTCCTCGAGGTGCCGATCCATTTCCGCGACCGCATGGGAGGGCACCCGACCGTGCGCTTGTGGGGGTTTGTACCCAAGGCCCTGCGGTTGCACCGCGACGTGTATCGGCTAGGGCATTAGGGGATGCGAGACAGCTATGACTACCTCATCGTCGGGGCGGGCCTGTCGGGCCTCGTCCTTGCCGAGCGCCTGGGCTCCCTCGGCCGGAGCTGCCTGGTGGTCGAGCGGCGCAACCACATCGGCGGGAACTGCCACGACCGGAAGGACCGCAACGGCCTCTTCTACCACGTCTACGGCCCGCACTACTTCCGCACGAACTCCGAGCTTGTCCGGACGTACCTGAGCCGGTTCACGCAGTGGCAGGACGCCAAGTACCGGGTGAACGTCTTCACCCGGGGGACCTACTGGAGCTTCCCGGTCAACCTCGGGACCTTCCGCCAGCTCAGCCGCAACCCCGAGGCGACCGAGGACGACTTCAAGGCCTACATCGCCCGGAGCGCGGTCCCGATCGCGAATCCGGCCAACTCGAAGGAGGCCATCCTCGCGTCGGTGGGGACCGAGCTCTACGAGCTCTTCTACAAGGGCTACACCGAGAAGCAGTGGGGCCGGCCGGCCGAGGCGCTGGACGCCTCCGTGTGCCGCAGGATCCCGATCCACACCGGGCTCGACGAGCGCTATTTCCGCGACGAGTTCCAGGCCCTGCCGCGGCTGGGCTACGATTCCATGTTCCAGGCGATCCTCGAGGCCTCGGGGGCCGACCTGAGGCTTGAGACGGACTACCGCGACGTCGTGCGCCTCGTGCGCCACCGCCACCTGATCTACTCGGGCCCGCTCGACGAGTACTTCGACGGCCGGTTCGGCCCGCTGCCCTACCGCACGGCCCGCTACGCGCTCGAGGAGATTGGCGAGCCTGGCGTTCCCGCGGGCGGCTTCGTCCAGCCCGTCCTCCAGGTCAACTACCCGGGACCCGAGGCCTTCACGAGGACGGTCGAGCTCAAGCACGTCACCGGCCAGGTGAGCCGCGCGTCGAATCTCGTCCGCGAGTTCCCCGCGGAGTACAGGCCGGGCGAGAGCGACCCGAACTACCCCGTCCCCGGCCCTGAGAGCGACGCGCTCGCCGCGCGCTACCGCGAGCTGGCGGACCGGGAGCCCGGCGTCACCTTCATCGGCCGCCTGGCGCAGTACCGCTACCTCAACATGGACCAGGTCGTCGGCGCGGCCCTCCACACCTTCGAGAAGCTGCGGGACGCGGCCGCGTGAGGCCCCCGGGGCGGTCAGGGCGCGGCCGACGGCACGCGCTTCCAGAGCCCCACCCTCCGCCCGTCCTCGGGTTCGTTCTGGTAGGTGAGGATGTCGCACCAGAGGTATTCGGGGCTCACCGAGTCGTTCACCTTCCTCCAGAGGTCCGGGGTGTCCCCGTCGCGGTACCAGAGGACGTAGTCGATCCCCTGCGCGACGAGCCATTTCCCGGCGCCCGGCATCTCGCCGTCGAAGAGCCGGGTCAGGCTATCGTGGCGCCGCCTCACGTCCTCGCTGAACTCCCGCCAGAGGAGTTCGTGCCCATACCAGCCGAGCCACATCCGCTGCCCCGCAAAGAGGGGGATGACCGCCGAATTGGTGAATCCGCCCTCCTTGGCGGGACGCTCCACGACAACGCCGGGCGCCTCGACCTTCAGCCGGCCGAGCATGAGCCTCGGGAACTCGTCCTTGGTGAGGAAGGTCGTGCCCTCCATGCGGCCCGTCGACTCCCCCGTCCGTTCCCAGAGCGGCTTCCACAGGTCGAGCGCATAGCAGCACGGGTAGAGGCAGAAGAGGAGGCCGGTGACGCGCATCCAGCGGCGCCTGGCCTGCTCGAGGACGAAGGGCCCGAGGGTCATCAGCGTGCCCGCCGCCACCCACGGCCACCACTTGAGCGTCGTGTTGAAGCGGTCGTACATCCCCGAATAGACGTCGTCGACGTAGACGTACTCCGAGGCCAGCAGCAGGAAGAGCCACAGCGCCCCGAGGCGGCGGCCCTGGGAGCTTCCCGACACGAGGCCGAGGAGGATCAGGGCGATCGTGGGGAGCATGAAGACGAGCAGCAGGAGCGGCGGCGTGTGCTCCTTCCACGGGACCAACCGAAGCGCGGCGCCGTAACCGGCGGCCGACGAGGTAAACGCCGAGAGGTAGGCCCAGCCCAGGAGCCAGACGATCGCGGCCCCGCCCGCGACCGCGGGAACGAGGCGCCTCCAGTCCCGGCAGTTCACGAGGAGCCACCCGCCTATCCCCACCGCCTGCAGGGGTAGAAGCCACGTGTTGGCGAGGAGGGTCCACGTGAGCGTGCACCCCGCGACCGCGGCATACCGGTCCCTGCCGGTGCGGGACCACAGGAGCATCGCCATGGCGCCGAGTCCGAGGAGGTAATAGCCCGAGAGCGGCGCGTGGTAGTCGCCAAGGTAGATGGAGTACGCGAAGGGCTCGCCGGGCAGCTCCATGCGCTCGAACTGCGACTGGTAGCCCTTGATCCACGTCCCGAGCGGCGGCTTGTCCATGGGAGCGCTCCCGATGAAGCGCATGCTGGTCCACGGATGGACCCGCGTGTCGGTCAGGTGGACGAAGAGCGTCGTTCCCATCCCCCCCACCACAAAGCAGGTCACGACCAGCGCGCGGACCCAGAACCTGCGGGCGGCGAGCGCCACCGCGCCCGCAAAGGCCGCGCCGCCGAGCGCGATCAGCAGGCAGAACGCGAGGTTGTAGGCCTCGCCCGGGGGAATTGCGAGCACGCGGCCCATCAGCGCGGCGCCGTAGTGCTGGAAGCTGTAGTACTGCGTGGAGAGGTACGGGTAGAACCAGGCATCCGGAACCGGGATCGTGGCTCCCGAGTAATAGCTGCAGATGAAGGAAAAGTCCGCGATCTTCTCGGAAGACCCGTCGATGTCGGGGCGCGTGAACCTCCAGAGCATCGCGTAGCCGAAGACCGCGCCGAAGACGCCCGCGCAGCCCAGGAGCCTCCTTGGAGCGAACTCCAAGCGCCAGTCCCTGAGGAGCGCCGACGCGCGGGGGCCCAGGCCCGCCGGCTCCCAGGCCACCGAGCTCAATCCGATGAGCCCCGCCGAGACCAGCGTCGAAAAGAGGCCGAGGCCGGGC
Source organism: uncultured Opitutaceae bacterium (assembly GCA_964419075.1). Taxonomy (GTDB): domain Bacteria; phylum Verrucomicrobiota; class Verrucomicrobiia; order Opitutales; family Opitutaceae; genus Palsa-1447. The sequence continues at coordinate 6,993 of CAYQOH010000068.1, forward strand.
AGCGAGGGCCCGAGCCCGTGCTGGCATTCGATTGCGTACAATCCTGTCACCGCGAGAATTGGGGCAGCCACCATCGCAAACCACCGGTTGCGCCAATACGTCCCGGCAAGCAGCATTAGGCCCCAGAGATTGGTTGCCAGGAGGGCGAGGGTGAACAGCAGTCCCAGGTGTTGCATGCCACGGTGCGGTGTCTACGTATTACAATTGTTTGACGCAGAATAGCGTTGAAAGGGCTTCGCTGTTGCAATGCAATTACGACAAGCAGAGTCAGGTCCAGATACCCGCATTTCAACCGTGCATTTCGTCATTCCAGCATCCGCGCAACGCTGCCCGAGGGGCCGTCGCCGCGCTGCGTCTGCGGGCGGATTCACGCTCGCGGAGGTCATGGTGGCGACGGTGCTGTTGTCGATGATAATCGTCGGAATCCTGTCCGCGCTCATCGGGGCGTACCGGGTGTCCGCAAAGGCGCGCGCCGCCGACCACGCGCGATATGTGATCAAGTCGCTTTCCGACCAGTTCCTCACCCAGCAGACGGCGGATACGGGCGGAAACGTCTATCCGATGTTCCAGCTCACCACCGATCCCAATACCGGGAACCAGAAACCCATGGGCACGGGCATCTCATGGACGAATTCGGACGGGTCGAGCGGCGTCCTCGCTTCGGACTCATCCTACTACACGGTGAAGCTCGATGATTCGACCGGCGCCCCCATCAATGCAAAGGTGACCCGCAGCGTGTGGTACCTTTACGACACCACCGGGGCCGAGACGCTCCTCAACCAGAACAAGTCGGCCGGATACATGATCGAGGGCACGTTCACGATCAGCTACAAGATCTTCAACGCCCAGATCCCGCCCATATCGCTAACCAACATCAGGGCATTCCCATGAGCATGAGCCCGAACAAGCCAGCAAGGAAAGGCAACGCGCAGGGGCGCAATCCCCCGAAGGTGGGCTTCACCATGGTCGAGATGGTCGTCGCGCTCGGCGTCGCATGCCTGCTGATGGTCGCGGTGGTCGCGTTCCTTATTAACGGGATGGTCAGCTCGACCAAGACGACGGCGATGAACGATACCACGGTCAAGGGTCGGTACGTCTTTGATCACCTGTCGAGGGAGATGAACCGTTCGGGGGACTTGAAGGTGGCCAATTTCATCGGGGCAAATGGCTCGGGAGGCTATCAGGGGTTCAACTACATGGTCACGCTCACGAGCCAGGGTGACACTGCGCTGACGCCGCTCACGAATTCCACGATCGATATAACGGTCGGCGCACCCACGCCTCCGGACTTCCTAGTTCCGCAGCGTGGCGATTATCTTAAGCTGCCCAATGGGAGTCTCGTCAACGACCCAGGCACCCAGATCCAAGATGTAAGGGATATGGGAGGCGGCACGTGGAGGTTAAGCCTGAGTGACACGCTCGCCAACCTGACGGGCCAGGACTCGACGGCCTCCATCCTCGCCCATGAGATGGCGACGATCCAGCGCCAGCGTTCCTACTCGATCCAACAGGACCCCACCACCCATGACGTCCAGCTGTGGTGGTATCCAAACACCAATTTGCCCACCAGCATGGTGGTCGCGAAGGGACTACCGCCATTTAACGGAGTAGCAACCCCGCAGTTTCCGCAAGGCACGCAGTACCCGTTTGGCATGCAGCAGAAGACTCCCGGTGTGGCCAACCCGTCCAAGACCATCTATTATGTGGACGTTCAGCTGGCGCTCGCCGCGCCCGCCAATTTGGGCACGAACAAGGTCCTGGGCGGAAGCAATTCGAGCTTCTATCAGAACAACGCGGTCAATGCCGTGTTCGCGAACAAGTCCGGGCAGTCGTTCCCCCTGGTCTTCAACGTGACGCCGACGCCGACCCCGACGCCGACCCCGTCGCCGTCGCCGACCCCGACCCCGTCGCCGACCCCGTCGCCAACCCCGTCGCCGACTCCGTCGCCAACCCCGTCGCCGACACCGACCCCCACGCCGTCGCCCACGCCGACGCCCACGCATACCCCGTCTCCGTCGCCGTCGCCTTCGCCCACCCCGTCGCCCACGCCGTCGCCGACGCACACCCCGTCGCCCACGCCGACGCCGACCCCGTCGCCCACGCCGACCCCGTCGCCGACTCCGACCCCGTCGCCGACCCCGTCCCCGACGCACACCCCGTCGCCGACTCCGACGCCGACCCCGACACCGTCGCCGACGCCGACGCATACCCCGACGCCGTCGCCGACCCCGACTCCGACTCCGTCACCCACGCACACCCCGTCGCCGACGCCGACCCCGACGCCGACCCCGTCGCCCACGCACACCCCGTCGCCGACCCCGTCGCCCACCCCGACGCCGACCCCGTCCCCGACGCACACCCCGTCGCCGACCCCGTCGCCCACGCCGACGCCGTCGCCCACGCACACCCCGTCGCCCACGCCGACGCCCACACCGACCCCGACGCCGACCCCGTCGCCGACCCCGTCGCCCACGCACACCCCGTCGCCGACGCCCACGCCGTCACCGACCCCGACCCCGTCGCCGACACACACCCCGTCGCCGACTCCGACGCCGACGCCGTCACCCACACCGACGCCGTCACCCACGCCGACGCCGACGCATACCCCGACGCCGTCGCCCACGCCCACACCGACGCCGTCGCCCACGCCGTCACCCACGCCGACACCGACGCATACCCCGACGCCGTCGCCGACGCCCACGCCGTCGCCGACCCCGACCCCGTCGCCGACTCCGTCGCCCACGCCGACCCCGACGCCAACACCGTCGCCCACGCACACTCCGTCGCCGACTCCGTCGCCGACCCCGACCCCGTCGCCGACTCCGTCGCCCACGCCGACCCCGTCGCCGACTCCGTCGCCCACGCACACCCCGTCGCCGACACCGACTCCGACACCGTCGCCCACGCCGTCGCCGTCGCCGACACCGACGCCGTCGCCGACGCCGACACCGACGCCCCCGCCGGATAGCTAGAATCGCGAGGCCGCCTTGAGAAACCATCGCCAACGAAAAGAGCTCCGCCGCGGCAGCGCCCTCCTCGCCGCCCTGATCGTCATCGTCATTCTGTCGTTCGCCGCGGCGGGGATCCTTTCGTACAGCCTCACGACCTATCTCAACTCGCAGCGCCAGACGCTCATGGACCAGGCGAAGGAGCTTGCAGACAGCGAGATGGAGAACCTGTTCTACCAGTGGAAGTCGGAGCTCCTCGCCAAGATTCCCGTGGTGTCAGTTCCGAGCCATGACCCTCTGAACTCGCTGTGCAACACACCGCCGGGCAGCACCACGCCGTTCGACGCCGTCTTTCAGCAGCCCGTGCTGGGCAATACCTGGACGGTCACGCGCGCGATTGCGTTTCATCCCGTCAGCACCCCGAATCAGGGGGCGCAGGGCATTGTCCCAGGCACCCTTTCCATTGGGACAAATTACTACTATGACGCCAAGACGAGCGCCACGACCAGGAACGGGGTTCTCGGGCCCATAACCTTCCGTTCGGGCCGGCATTTTGTGTTCTCGAGCACATCGCTGTTTCAGTTCGCGGTGTTTTACCAGGGAAACCTCGAGATCGCCGCGGGCGGCAACATGACGATCACGGGCCCGATATCGACAAACTCGAGCGCCTACCTGGGCTCCCAGACAGGCTTCAAGCTCACCCTACAGGACACCGCCTACTATTTCGTGGATTACAACGGCGCGACGGATCCCATGACCGGTGAAACCGACCGCCTGGTGGGAAGCGGAGCCCTGTCGGACCCGGTCTACAACCCGAATCCCCTGGCGCCCGATCCCCCGGACCAGGTTGGCCAGCGCAGGCTGCAGGTTCTCCAAACGACGTCGCAATCAAGCTTCATCGGCGGCGTCGACGTCGCCTCGGACATCGCGACCTACCCTCTGGCCTATACCAACCTTTCGGGCAGTACGGACCCGAACGAGATCTATCGGGCCGCCGTGGCGCCACCCCCGCTAGACTCGAGCGGTCACCTGATACCGGAGGACCCCGTCGTGCAATTGACCCGGATGTACAACACCGCGGGGGTGCTCATCACGATCGACCAACCGGCCCCGGGCGTCCCCGCGGCCGCCACGCAGATACACGTTGGCTATGCGAGCCTGGACGCCACCAACCCCGGCGCGAACCTGGACGCCTACACCACGATGTTCCAGCCGTACATTAGCAGCATTATCCCGCCCGCCCAGATCCGCCAGGTGATGATGGATCCTAGGGAGGTGAACGCAGGTTCGACCGGCGTCAATCTCACCGCCGTGGACATCGGCGCGCTTAACACGGCGCTCCAGACCGTCCTGGCGGCAAATCCGACCACGATCGGAGCCAATTACAACGGTGTCGTCTATGTCTACGACCACACGAACAACACCGCGGCCACCGATTCGTCGCACCACCCGGGCAATCTGAACGGGATCCTCCTGACGGACGGCACGACGACGCCGTCCGTCAGTGACCAGAATGGAAACCCGCTGGGATTCTCGGTTGTCTCGAACAACGGCATCTACATCCAGGGGGACTACAACACGACTCAGATCAATGTCGGCGGTTCCATGGTGCCCAACCCGGCGGCCATCCTGGGTGACGCCATCACCGCCCTCTCGCAGGGCTGGAGCGTGGGCGAGCAGAACTCGAACACGATCACGAGCCGGCCGTCGAACGCGAACGGCTCCAGCGCGACGATGACCGTGAACGCCGCGATCCTGACCGGCAACATGCCGTCGGATCCCGCCAGCTCGGTCAACAGCGGCGGCGTCCAGAACCTCGTCCGGATGATCGAGGACTGGTACAACCCGAATCCGCCCTCGGGACTCACGCTGACGCTCAACGGGTCGCTCGGCCAGCTCTTCACGTCCAAGTATTTCACGGGCGCCTATGTGGGCAACGGCCACCAGGCCCATATCAACGACTCGGTGTACATCCAGCCGAAGACGCGCAATTTCTCCTACGACTCCAACTTGAAGCAGCGCCAGCCGGCCGGCACGCCGACGACGACCAACTTCACCAAGGGCGACTTCTTCTTCTGGTGAACAAGTGCGGGGACTGCTGATGTCCTGCGCTCCGGTGTCCCAGGATCCCAGGGCCAAAGGGCGGCTCGCCTGGATAGACCAGCTTCGCACGATGGCGATCGTGCTCGTGGTCAACATGCACGCCTGCGTGACCTACAGCCACATCGGCAGCTGGTACGTCCAGGAGCCCCCGGATCCGCCGATGGCCACAAAGGTCGTGTTCGCGTTCTGGCAGGGGCACCTCCAGGCGTTCTTCATGGGGATCCTCTTCCTCATCG
>CAYQOH010000069.1:0-12259 GCA_964419075.1 uncultured Opitutaceae bacterium
CGTTGAGCGTGTCGAGGAAGTTGGGGTATGCGAGGACCGTCCCGTTGTCGGTCGTGGCGTTGAGCATCACGCCCTGCGTGATGCCGCTCGTCCACATGGCCGACGCGTAGAGCAGGATGCCGACCAGCCCGATCCAGAAGTGGAGGTTCGCGAGCGCGGTCGAGTACAGGGGCTTGCTCCAGAGGCGCGGCAGCAGCCAGTAGATCATGCCCGCGGCCATGAAGCCGTTCCAGCCGAGGGTCCCGATGTGGACGTGGGCGATGATCCAGTCCGTGTAGTGCGCGAGCGCGTTCACCGAGCGGATCGCCAGCAGCGGCCCCTCAAAGGTCGCCATGCCGTAGAAGGTCACGGCGGCCGCGAAGAACTTGAGCACCGGGTCGGTGCGGACCTTGTCCCACGCGCCGCGAAGCGTCAGCAGGCCGTTGAGCATACCGCCCCAGGACGGCGCCCAGAGCATCAGGGAGAACGTCATCCCGAGGGTCTGCAGCCAGTTCGGAAGCGCGGTGTTGAGGAGGTGGTGCGGCCCCGCCCAGATGTAGACGAACACGAGCGACCAGAAATGAATGACGGAGAGCCGGTACGAGTAGACCGGCCGCTCGGCCGCCTTCGGCAGGAAGTAGTACATGATGCCGAGGATCGGCGTCGTCAGGAAGAACGCCACGGCGTTGTGCCCGTACCACCATTGGACGAGGGCGTCCTGCACCCCGCCGAACACCGGGTAGCTGTGCGTGAAGCTGGTCGGGATCGACAGGTGGTTGACGATGTAGAGCATCGCCACCGTCACGATCGTGGCGATGTAGAACCAGATGGCGACGTACAGGCTCGGCTCGTTGCGTCGGCCCAGGGTCCAGAAGAAGTTGACGGCGAAGACGACCCACACGATCACGACCATCAGGTTGATGGGCCAGATCAGCTCCGCGTACTCCTTGCTGCGCGTCAGCCCAAAGGGGAGCGTCACCGCCGCGCCCACGATGATCGCCTGCCACCCCCAGAAATGAAGCTGCGACAGGACATCGCTCGCCAGGCGGGCCTTCACGAGGCGCTGGGTCGAGTAGTAGATGCCGGCGAACATCATGTTGCCGACAAAGGCGAAGATCGCGGCGTTGGTGTGAAGGGGGCGAAGCCGGCTCCAGGTCAGCCAGGACGTGTTGAAGTTGAGCTGCCAGAAGTTGAGCTGGGCGGCGATTAGGACGCCGACAAGCATGGCCACGGCGGCCCAGACAACGGTCGCCAGGAGGAACTGGCGGACGATCTTGTCGTTGAATTCGACGGTAATCTTTTGGTTGGACATGGCCGGGAGGAAAGGGGCCCTTAGCCGCGCCGCCGCGCCGCCGGGTCCGAGGAGGCGCGCACGGGAACCGGGGTCCTCTCCTCCTCCGCGAGGGGCAGGAGCGAGTCGCGCTCGGCGCCACCGCGGCTCCCGCGCATTTGCTCCCGAAGGAAGAACGCAACGAAGGTCAGCACCAGCACAAGGCTGATGGCCAGGGTGAGTGGAATTACGGCCATGGATTAATTCTATCGCATCGGCCGAAGCGCCCGCTCCGCGCCGATTGCTAGGGTCTGCGCATATCTTGCGATCGGGCCGGCCCCAGAGGGAACTTGGCAAGAACCGCGCACCGCCCGTCAAATCGTCTTCGAGTGGTGGCCGGAGCCCGTCGCCAAGGTCGCGTCGAAGCGCATCGCGATGACCCTCAGGAGCGGGGCCCCGCGGGGCAGGACCTCGATCCCCTCCCCCGTCCGGCGAAGGAGGCCGACGGCCTCCAGGTCGGCCAGGCCCGCGATCTCCGCGGCGTAGCGGCTCGCAATGTCGACCCCCAGCGCGCCCGAGAGTTCGGCGTAGCTGATCCGGCGCTCGCACATGAGCCCCATGACGAGGGCGCGGCGGCGCTTGTCCTCGTCGCTCAGGATCAGCCCGCGCTCGATCGGCAGCCGGCCGGCGGCCAGCGCCGCCCGCCACTCCTCAAGCCCCTTGTGGTTCTGGCGGTAGCTGCCCGCCGTCGACGAGATCGAGGAGATGCCGAAGCCGTAGAGGGAGGCCCCCGCGGCGGTGCTGTACCCCTGGAAATTGCGCTGGAGCTTCCCGCTGTGCTGGGCGAGCGCGAGCTCGTCGTCGGGCCGGGCGAAGTGGTCGAGGCCGATGTCAACGTACCCGGCCCCGCTCAGCTTCTCGTGCGCGAGGGCGAACATCGCCAGCTTCTCCTCGGGCGGGGGCAGTTCGCCGCGGTCGTCGAAGATGCGCTGCGCCGGCTTGAGCCAGGGCACGTGCGCATAGCTGAAGACCGACAGCCGGTCGGGGCCGAGACGGAGAACGTCGTCGATCGTCTTTCCAAAGGAGGCCTCGGTCTGGAGCGGCAGTCCGTAGATCAGGTCCACGTTGACCGACGAGAAGCCCGCGACGCGAAGCCACTCCATGGCCTGGACGTTGAGCCGCGAGGGCTGCCAGCGGTGGATGGCGAGCTGCACGCGCGGATCGGTGTCCTGGACGCCGAGCGACGCGCGGTTGGCGCCGATCACGCCGAGCGCGTCGACGTGCTCCTGGGTGAGGCGCCTCGGGTCGATCTCCACGCCGAACTCGCAGTCCTCGGCGACGTTGAAGTTCTCGTGGATGAGCAGGCCGAGCTCGGCCAGCTCCTCGGGCCTGAAGAAGGTCGGCGTCCCCCCGCCCAGGTGGATCTGTGAGACGGGCCGCGTTGCGTCGATCCGGGAGACCGTCATCGACACCTCGCGCATCAGGTCGTCCAGGTACTCGCGCACGGCGCCCCGCCGGCGCGTGACCACCGTGTTGCAGCCGCAGTACCAGCAGAGCGACTCGCAGAACGGCAGGTGAAAATAAAGCGACAGCGGGCCGGCGCCGGGGAGGTTGTCCGCCGCGATCTGCGCGTCGTACTGCTCCGCGGTGACGTCCGGCGTGAAGCGCGTGGCGGGCGGATAGGAGGTGTAGCGCGGTCCCGCGACCGAGTACTTCCGGATGAGCTCAAGGTCGAGCTGGGCCGCGGAGCCGGATGCTGATTCGTTTGGAAGGACCATGGTTCCGAGCCGCATCGCCGTGCTTCAGTTTGCGGCAAGCGCAAACGCCACGGCCGGCGGGCGGTGCGCCGTTAGGGGCCCTGGCTGCGTTCCCGGCGCCGCGGCGCCCCGGGAGCCGAGCTGGCGCTGGACCTGTTCCCAGAGCGAACCGGCGCGCGGGGCCAGGATCTGGCGGGCGCGCTCGGCCTCCGATGCGCGCGCCTGGCGGTTCTTTGCCGCCAGCTCGGCCAGGTCGTCGAGATTGTAGAGGAACACGTTGCCCGCGCCGACCGCCGCGGCGTCGACGTCCCGGGGCATGGCAAGGTCGACGAAGAGGAGCGGACGGGCCCCGCGGCGCTCCACGGCGGCTTGAACCGCGCCCGCCGAGATGACCGTGCCCGATGCGGCCGCCGAGCACACGATGACGTCCCACTCGGCGAGGATCGATTCGCGCTCCTCGAACGCCAGCACCTTGGCGCCGAGCTTCGCCGCCAGCTCGCCGGCCGTTTCGAGCGTGCGGCTGCACACCGCAAAATTCCGGGCTCCCCTGCTGGCGAAGGCCTTTCCGCTCTTCTCACCAATCGCGCCAGCCCCAATCAGGAGCACGCGGATGTTCTCGAGATTCCCGAAGACCCCGGCAGCGAGATCTACAGCGAGGTTGGCGACGCTGACCTGGCCGACTGAAATGGCCGTGTGCGTGCGCGCGTGCTTCGCCGCCTGGAAGCCCTTCTGGAACAACCGGTTGATGATGGGTCCCGCGGAGCCGCGCTCCTGGGCGTTCTGGTAGGCCTTCTTCATCTGGCCGAGGATCTCGGTTTCGCCGAGGATCTGGGAATCGAGTCCCGACGCGGTCTCCATCAGGTGAAGGATGGCGTCCATGCCCTCCGCCATGAAGCCGAAGCGGCTGAACTCGGTGGGATCCACCCGCTGACGGGCGCAAAACGCCGTCGCCACCCGGCAGGCAACGTCCGTTCCCGCACCCACGCCGTAGATCTCGACCCGGTTGCACGTGCTCAGGACGGCAAACTCCATAAGCCCCTGCATTCCAGAAAGTTCACCCGAGAACTGAGCCTCCGAATCCGTTCCCAGCGCAATACGCTCCCGAAACTCGAAGGGGGCGGTGCGGTGGGTCGCGCCGACGACGAAGAGGACCGGCGGGTTCATGCTGAAGCCTCCGCGGCTTGACCCCGCTGCAGGCGCGGCTCCAGCCTGCCAATGATCGCGAGTACCTTAGCTGGAATGAGATAGGCCATCATAGGACCACCCGGCGGCGATCGACTGCCGTCGGCGTGCGATATGAAGTCTCGCCATGTGGAATTGGCTCGCTGCGTATCATCGGGGCAAACGTTAACCGATTAGCGGCGAATCCGCTGCGCGCAGCTTGACGAAGGCTGCGCATTTCTTGCTGTCGCGCAGCTTGCCGCTGCCTCCCCCTTTCCTGGCACCACCCATTCCCTCGCGAAAGGCAGGCCGCCCATCGGGCCTCTCTCGAAAGCATGCCGGGGCCCCGCCCGTTCGGCGGCGGCCGACGCGCGCAGCCTGCGCATCGGCTTGCTTTCGCCTCGCCTCCGGAGGGGCGCCCTTCTTGGCTCCAACCCAGGACACCCTCCCGCCCCTTTCCCCCGCCGAGCGCTCGATGCTGCAGGTCCGACAAATCTATATTTCGCCCGGCCACAATTTCTTTGGCCGCCACGGCAAGCCGGCCGGCGCCCATCCGAGCGTGGCCGTCGACGAGGTGGAATGCATCGCAGGATCGGGCCTCAAGGGCGACCGATTCTTCAGTCACGGCCCCGATTACAAGGGCCAGGTGACCTTCTTCTCGGAGGAGATCCTGGAGGGGCTCCGGGAGCACTTCAATCTGCCCGCCATGGCCGGGTCCGTGCTGCGCCGCAATGTCATCACCTCGGGCGAGGACCTGAACACGCTCATCGGGCGCCGGTTCGCCCTTCAGGGCGTCGCCTTTGAGGCGACGGAGGAGTGCAGGCCCTGCTACTGGATGGACCAGGCGGTCGCGCCGGGCGCCGAAGCGTGGCTCAGGGGCCGCGGGGGCGTACGGTGCAGGATACTTTCGGACGGCCGGCTGAAACGGGACGCGCCATGAGCCCGGGGCGGATGGACCTGGCCGGCGTCGTCTTGGTGGGGGGCCGGTCGACGCGCATGGGCAGGAGCAAGGCACGGCTAAAGGTGGACGGCGTGGAGCTGTGGCGGCGGCAACTGGACGTCCTGGCGCGCGCCGGCGCCCGCACGGCCGTCCTCGCCCTGAGACCGAGGCAGCGCCGCTTCGGCTGGAGGGGCGGCGAGATCCGGGACGCGGCGGCCGCGGGGCCGCTGGGAGGCATCGCCGCGGCCCTCGCAAGCACGCCTGCCCCCTTTCTCGCGGTCCTGGCCGTGGACATGCCCCATGTCGACGCGGCCCTCTTCCGCCGCCTGCGCCGGGAGTGCCGGCCCGGAATCGGCGCGGTCATTCGCGGGCCGCGCGGCTACGAGCCCCTCGCCGCGATCTACCCGAGGGAGGCCGCCGCGCTCTGCCATGCGCAGGTGCGTGGGGGACGGTTCTCGCTCCAGACCCTGCTGGCGGCCCTCGTGCGGCGGGGGCGCATGGCGGAACTGCCGCTGCGGGCGGGCGACCGGGAGAGGCTCGAGAATTGGAACACCAGGCGGGACGTCGGATAGCGTTGTCGCCGTGCCCCCGGGTCCATGAAACCGCTCCCGGCCCGCGTCCGGCCTTTGACAGATTCCGAATTCAGGTTATCTGCAAAGGCCAGCATCGAGCCACCGCCGCTGCGGCCTTCCACACCAGCCAGCAACATGCCCGCGCATTCAGGCCCCGAACCGTCGGGTTGCGCCACGCCTGTGAGCATCCTCCGGGCGACGGCTGGAGGCTTGTCGGCGCTGGAGGATTCGGTGGCGACCGAGGAGCCGCTCGAAATCCAGGTCAGCTACGAGGGGCGCGGGGGCGTGCGGGTGAACCGGAGCGTGTCGGTGACGATGCGCACGCCCGGAAACGATGCGGAATTGGCCGCGGGTTTCCTCTTCGGGGAAGGCCTCGTCCAGGACCGCGAACAGATTGAAGGTATCGCACCGGCACAGGCCGGGGGCGAGGCCCCCGGGAGCGGGAACACCGTCCGGGTGAGCCTCGCAGCCGGCGTCCACGTCGACCTGCGCGCCCTGGAGCGCCACTTCTACATGACGTCGAGCTGCGGGGTGTGCGGCAAGACCTCGATCGACGCGCTGCGTTTGGCCCTCCCGGTGCGCCTGCCCCCGGATGAGCCGGTTATGGAGTTCACGATGCTTCGGCGCCTGCCGGGGACGCTGCGGGCGGGGCAGCGGGTCTTTGACGAGACCGGCGGCCTGCACGCGGCGGCGCTCTTCGGGCCCGACGGGGGCATGATCTCGCTGTGCGAGGACGTGGGCCGTCACAACGCCGTGGACAAGGTGATCGGCGCCCAGTTTCTCGCGGGCCGCACGCCGTTGCCGCAGGCCATCCTCGCCGTGAGCGGCCGGGCCAGCTTCGAGCTGATGCAGAAGGCGCTGATGGCCGGTATCCCGGTCCTGGCGGCTGTCGGGGCCCCGTCCAGTCTCGCCGTCGAGCTCGCGCGCCAGTACGGGGCGACGCTCGTCGGGTTCATGCGCGAAGGCCGCTTCAACGTCTACTCGGGGGCCCACCGGCTGCGCGAGGTCGCACCGGCCCAACCGCGCGCCTGAAGCCATGGGGACCCCCGACAGCACAGGCCCCTCCGCCCAACCCCCGATCGAGGTGGAGGGCACTCGACTCGGCAAGGCGAGCGGAGCCGCCGCGGGGCTTAACGCCGTGACCAGCACCCTGGCCGTCAGCGTCCGCGAGATGGGGGTCTTTCGCGCCGCGCGGATGCTCCTCGCGCTCAACAAGAAGGACGGCTTTGACTGCCAGAGCTGCGCGTGGCCGTCCCCGGACGGGGACCGGCATATGGCGGAGTTCTGCGAGAACGGGGCAAAGGCGGTCGCCGACGAGGCGACCCGCACGCGCATCACCCGCGCGTTCTTCGCGCGGCACAGCGTCGCGGAGCTCGCCCTGAAGTCCGACTTCTGGCTTGGCAAGCAGGGCCGGCTGACCGAGCCGATGGTGCTCCGGCCACGGGCGTCGCACTACGAGCCCGTCAGCTGGAGCGACGCCTTCGCCCTCGTTGCGGCGGAACTCGGGAGGCTTTCCTCGCCCCACCAGGCCTCGTTCTACACCTCCGGCCGGACGAGCAACGAGGCCGCCTTCCTCTACCAGCTCTTCGTCCGGGCGTTCGGAACGAACAACCTGCCCGACTGCTCCAACATGTGCCACGAGTCGAGCGGAGCCGCGCTCAGCCAGATGATTGGCATCGGCAAGGGCACCGTGACGCTCGCCGACTTTGAGAAAGCCGAGGCCATCTTCGTCGTGGGCCAGAATCCGGGCACCAACCACCCCCGCATGCTCACGGCGCTCCAGGCGGCAAAGCGGCGCGGCTGCACGATTGTCAGCATCAACCCGCTTCCCGAGCTCGGGCTCTCCCATTTCAAGAACCCCCAGGAGCTCATGAATCCGCTGCGCGCTCCCGGGATCCTCTTCGGCAAGGGGACCGCGATCGCCGACCTCTGGCTGCCGGTGAGGATAAACGGCGACATGGCGGCCTTCCAGGGAATGATGAAGGAGATGCTCGAGGCGGAGGAGGCGAGCCCGGGGAGCGTGGTCGACCATTCCTTCGTCGCCGGGCACACCAGCGGCTTCGAGGACCTCGCCGCGCACCTGCGGACCGTCCCCTGGGAGGAGATCACTGCCGGAAGCGGCCTTTCACGGGATCAGATCCGCGCGGCCGCGCGGGTCGCCATCGCCTCGAGGGCGACCATCGCCTGCTGGGCCATGGGCCTCACCCAGCACAGGAACGCCGTCGGGACGATCCAGGAGGTCATGAACTTCCTGCTCCTGCGCGGGAACATCGGACGACCCGGCGCCGGCCCCTGCCCCGTCCGCGGCCACAGCAACGTCCAGGGAGACCGGACCATGGGTATCTTCGAGAGGCCCTCGGCCCGGTTCCTGGACAAGCTGGAGGGGGAGTTCCGCTTCAGCGCCCCCCGCGCGCACGGCCTCGACGTGGTGGGCACGATCAAGGCCATGCACGCCGGCCGGGTGAAGGTGCTCTGCTGCTTGGGAGGAAACTTCCTCTCGGCGACGCCCGACACCGAATACACCGCCGCGGCGCTGCGCCAGTGCGCGCTCACCGCGCAGGTCGCCACGAAGCTCAACCGCTCGCACCTGGTCACCGGAGCGACGGCCCTCATCCTGCCCTGCCTCGGGCGCTCCGAGGTGGATCGCCAGAAGTCGGGCGAGCAGTTCGTCACCGTCGAGGACAGCATGGGCATCATCAACCCGTCGAGGGGCAGCCTCGTGCCCGCATCTCCGCAGCTGCTGAGCGAGCCCGCGATCGTGGCCGGCCTCGCCAAGGCCGTCCTCGGCCCCGCGACGCCGGTCGACTGGGACGGCCTGGTCGAGGACTACGACAGGATCCGCGAACGCATCGAGCACGTGATCCCGGGCTTCGCGGACTTCAACCGAAGGATCCGCCAGGGCCCGTTCTACCTGCCGAACGCGCCTCGCGACGAGCGGAAGTTCAACACGGCGAACCAGAAGGCCGTCTTCATGACCCACACCCTGCCCCGCGAACGGCCGGGGCCCGGGCACCTCGTCATGATGACCATCCGCACGCACGACCAGTTCAACACCACCATCTACGGCCTCGACGACCGGTACCGCGGAATCTTCAACGGCCGGCGGGTGATCTTCATGAATCGGCAGGACATGGACGACCGCGGGCTCGTTCAGGGCCAGCTGGTCGACATCACGAGCCATTTCAACGGGGAGACGCGCGAGGCCCCCGCCTTCATGGCGGCGCCATTCGACATCCCCCGCGGGTGCGCCGCCACGTTCTTTCCGGAGGCCAACGTCCTGGTCCCGGTAGATAGCGTCGCGGAAGTGAGCAACACCCCAACCTCAAAGAGTGTCGCGATCACCGTCAGGCCCGCTGCAGACCCCGCGGCGGCCGCGGCCCCGGCCAAACCGGCGCCGTAGCGGCCGCCCAGGGACGCCTTCTCGGGGTGTCCGCGGGGCACGCCGGCCCCGCAAGCGGCGCCTGGCGGGCGTTCCGTCGCGCCGCGCGACGTCGGTCGAGGCTGGCGCGGGTCGAATCCCGCGTAGCGAACAAGGCGGAAGGTTCGGGCTGCTGGACGTATCCTAATACCGGGTACCATTCGGGCGCTTGGAGGGCCCCGATCGTCCCGCGCACGGCGCTGCGCGAGCCGGTGGCATCGGCGCTTCCCGCGTCGCCCATGAGCTTGACCGGGAATGCACGTGAGGGGACCCCCGAAGACAGGATAAGCCCGTCTCTCACCAGATTCGGAGCGGGCCCCTTCGCTGTGCGCCCAGGCTCAGGATCCCCCCGAAGTCCTCCGCCGAGAGGGGCACAACCGAGAGCCCGCGCCCCTTTCAAAGGAAAGGGACCCGGCCTAAGCCCCGGTTCGGCCGGAGTTGCGGGCCGCTTGCGAGCATCCTTCGGTGAATCCTGGGTGGACAAAGGCCGAATACCACGAAGTCATCACCGGCATGTTAATCATAAGAAAATGTTGATAAGTAACTTATAACTCAATCTCCCATGTGACAATGATATGACACACATCCCGAAAGGTTGGGTTTGCATTAAGACTACTATTTCAATGTAGATTAACTCAGTTACATATGTTTTCACCGAACGGTATGAATCGTGGCGCCATGCCGGCACTGGGGCCCTTCACGGGTGGGTGCCAGCTCGTTCAATACCCGTTCGTGCGCGAGACCTCAGCGAATTCCACCATGCAAACCAAATCCACACGCATCCTGACGTTCATTCTCGCGGCTTCCTCGGCCGTCCTCACGTTAGCCGGGCCATCCCGAGCAGCCGATGGACCCTCCCCATCCGCAGGCTCTGCGGATGCGTCGTTCTGGACCAAGCCGAACTGGCTGAGCGACCTTTCGTTTACCGCAAAGGAAGCCTATGACGACAACGTCCTCGGCGTGTCAGGCCTAGGACTGCCCGTTCAAACGTCCTGGGTGAACGACCTGTCGGCGAAGCTGGGCATCTCGTTCGTCCCCTTGATCGGGAACAAGGACTTCAGCGCGCTCTCCCTCACCTACAATCCGGAGCGCTACTCCTATGAGAACACCCCTTCGGAGAATTACACCGCGCACCGGGTAAATGGGGTCGTCAAATGGAAGCTGGACAACCTGTCGCTTGGGATCGACGAGGCGTTCCTTTACAATGATGGCAACAAGCTGGCCCCGATCTACGCGCTCAACCAGCTCGCCGGCTCCGCGGGAAACCAGAACGACAAATACCGCAACAACTATGCTCATGCGGTGGCCCGGGAGCGCCGCAACCAGTTCCAGGATCGGTACACCATCTTTCTTCAGTACGACGGGGGCAGTTTCTTCGTCAGGCCGATCTCGAGCCTGATCGACTACAATCTGAATACGTACCTCTTCAACACCTCGAACGCCCCCTACAAGGGATACCAGGACTATGTTTCGCGCTACGATCTCAACGGCGGGGCGGATCTCGGCTACAAGCTGCTGCCGAATCTCGCGCTCACGCTCGGCTACCGCGTCGGCGAGCAGCAGCAGGACCAGTTCGCGCCGGCGGTCAACAGCGACCGGCATTTCTCGTCCAACAACTACCAGCGCGTGCTCCTCGGCCTTGAGGGCAAGCCGCTGAGCTGGCTGACCTTGAAGCTAGCCGGCGGGCCCGATTTCCGCGATTTCAATCCGAACACGCCGATCAGCAATCTCCATACGACCCGCTATTTCGGCGAGGGGACGGCGACGGCCGCCCTTCCCGCCGGCCAGTCGCTCACGCTTGCCTACAAGCAATGGGTGTTTGTCTCCAGTACCGGACTTGTCCCCTACACGGACACCAGCGTGTCCCTGGCCTACCATTGGAACCTGACAAAGCAGTTCGGGTTTGATGCGGGCTTCAAGTATCTCGAAGCCAATTACACCTTGGGCAATGACACGGCAGGCTCCGCGCCCAGCCTCCGTGATGACATCGACTATGTGGCGTCGACCGGCTTCACCTACGCCGTGACAAAGCGGTTCACCGTGAGCCTTGCCTACAACTTCGACGACGCCCGCAACAATCTGAACAGCCTCACCGCAAAGTTCTTCCCGGACTACCGCGACTTCACCCACAGCGTGACGACGCTCGGCGTTCAATATAGGCTCTGAGCCTGCCGGGCCAAGACAGGGCGCTCGCAAGGGCCCGCCGCCGCCGCGCGGACCCCCTTGGGCTACGCGCCCAGGCCCACGATCCTCGCGAAGTCCTCCGCCGAGAGGGGCATGACCGAGAGCCGGCTGTTGCGCACGAGCGCAATGCCGGCGAGGCCGGGGTCGGCCTTGATCCGGGCCAGCGGCACCGGGCGCGCGAGCGCCGCCTGCGCCTCCAGCTCCACCGACACCCACCCCGGCTCCCGCGCCGTCGGGTCCGGGTACGCCGCCCGGGCGACCCTCGCCGTGCCGACTACCGCCTTGGAGTCGCCGCTTTCATAGAAGAGGACCCGGTCCCCCACGCTCATGGACATCAGGTTGTTTCGCGCCTGGTAGTTGCGGACGCCGTCCCACGAGGCGCAGCGCTCGTAGGAGAAGGCCGTCCACGGGTAGCTCTCGGGCTCCTGCTTGACGAGCCAGCACCGGGGACCCTGCGCCGGTTCCCGTTGCACCCCCGCGGCGCGGGTGCCCGCATTCGCGCGAGTCTTCGGCGTCATTACGGCGGGAAGCATGGGCCCCGGCATGGGCCCACGGCAAAGGGAAACTGCGGGCCGCCCCTGGAGGGAACTGAAGAGTTGCCGCCTCCCGGCAAGTCGGCCTTCCTTCGTGCGTTCCCGCCTCGGGCGCCCCGCCGGAGCGCCGGCGCCCGCCCTCCCCCACACGCATGCCCTGGACACAGACCTATTCCCCCATCGGCGGCAGCCCCGGGCTTTCCGCGGCGGTCGCGGCTCTCCCCCTTGCCGTCGTCTTCGTCTGCCTCGCGGTCCTCAGGATGAAGGCGCACCGGGCGTCGCTCCTCGCCCTGGCGGCGGCGCTTGCCATCGCGGTCCTGGCCTGGGGGATGCCCGCCGGGCTGGCCGGCCTCGCCGCGGCCCAGGGCGCCGCGTTCGGCCTCTTCCCGGTCTTCTTCATCGTCCTGGCGACCCTGTTCCTCTTCAACATCACCGTCAGCAGCGG
>CAYQOH010000070.1:0-12199 GCA_964419075.1 uncultured Opitutaceae bacterium
GCCCCGTCAAGGGGAGCATCATCAACCGCAAGGGCCAGTCCAAGAAGAGCGGCGGTATCGGCACGCACGTGACGAGCATCACGAAGCGCAAGTTTCGCCCCAATCTCCAGAAGGTGCGCATCCGCATGGCCAACGGGGGCACCAAGCGCGTCTGGGTCTCCGTGAAGGCGCTTAAGGCGGGCTTGGTCCAGAAGGTCTGAGCCCGGCGCCGGGCCTGGAACATCCCGATTAGGGATAACGGCTTAAGTCATTCGGTCGGGTTTCCAACAAGGGGATCCCCGCGCCGGGTCACTGGGGCGGGGGCAGCGGATGAATCTCACCCGACCATAGCTTGTAGGCGATCGGATCCGAGGGCCTCGGGATCCGGCTCATGTCGAAGCCGCGGGACTCCACGTAGTCGAAGCCGTAGTGGTAGGAGGCCCAGAGGAGCGGGTACGAGAAGACGCCCTTCGCTTCGAGCGCGCGCTTCATCCGGAGCATTCCGTCCAGGCCGGCCGTGAGGTTCGCGCGCCAGTCCCAGACGCCGGCCTCGTAGGGGAGGCTCGAGACGGACCTCCACGCGCGGGGCTTGATCTGCAGGAGGCCGCGGTTCTCGCCCCGCTTCGCCCGCGGGTTGAAGTTCGACTCGAGCTTCACGAGGGCGTAGACGAACTGCGGGTCGATCTTGCGGGCTGTCGCGAGCGGCTGGATCGCGCCCCAGATCGCTCGCCGGGCGCCGAGCGTGCTCGGGAAATCCCCCGGGGCGTTGTCCGAGCGCGGCGAGCACCCGGCGACGAGGGCCAGCAGCGCGACCGCGAGCCCTAGACGGCGCGGAACACCACGGCGGCGTTCTGGCCGCCGAAGCCCAGGTTGTTGCTGAGGACGGTGCGCACCCTCACCTGGCGGGCGGCGTTCGGGACATAGTCCAGGTCGCAGTCCGGATCGGGCTCCTCCAGGTTCATGGTTGGGGGGATGACCCCCCGTTCGATGGTCTTCACGCATACTACCGACTCGATTCCTCCTGCAGCCCCAAGCAAATGCCCAGTCATCGACTTTGTCGAGCTGACGGGGAGCCTGCGGGCGTGCTCCCCGAAGATCTTCTTGATGGCGATCGTCTCGAACTTGTCGTTGTACGGGGTCGAGGTCCCGTGCGCGTTGATGTAGTCGACGTCGCCGGGCCGGGCGGCCGCGCTGTCCAGCGCCCGGCGCATCGCCATCGACAGGCCCTTGCCGTCGGGGTCGGGCTGTGTGATGTGGTACGCGTCGCACGTGGCGGCGTAGCCGGCCAGCTCGCAGTAGATCCGTGCGCCGCGCGCTCGCGCGTGCTCGAGGGACTCGAGCACGAGGACCCCCGAGCCCTCGCCCATGATGAAGCCGTCGCGTCCCTTGTCGAAAGGCCTGCTGGCGCCGCTCGGGTTGTCGTTGCGGGTGCTCATCGCCTTCATCGAGCAGAACGAGGCGTAGGCGAAGGGCGTGATGGCCGCCTCGCTCCCTCCGGCGATCATGACGTCGGCATCGCCTCTGCGGATCGCATGGGCCGCCTCTCCGAGGGAATGCGTTCCGGTGGCGCACGCCGAGACCATACCGAAGTTGGGGCCCCGGGCGCCGAGGTCGATCGCCACCAGACCCGCGCACATGTTCCCGATGAGGGAGGGTATCGTGAAGGGGGAGACCTTCCGGGGGCCCCGCTCGAAGAGGTTGCGGAGCTGGGTCTCGTAGGTATGCATTCCGCCGATACCGGAGCCGATGATGACCCCCACCCGGTCGCCGTCCTCCTTCGCCATGTCGATTCCCGAATCCGCGACCGCCTGCTTCGCCGCGACGAACCCGAAGTGCGTGTACCGGTCGTTGCGGCGCGCCTCCTTGGGGTCCATGAACTCGTTCACGTCCCAGCTTCGGACCTCGGCGCCGATCTGGCAGGGGAAGCCCGAGGGGTCGAACAAGGTCACGCGGTCGATGCCGATCTTTCCGGCGACGAGGGAGGTCCAGAACGATTCCACGTCGTGCCCGATGGAGGTGACGACGCCCAGTCCCGTCACGACGACACTCCGCGGTGACATCCCTTTGTTCATCGACTAAAAGGGCGCCCCTTAAGCGGATCTCCGGCTTGGGAAAACCTGGAACGCCAGAATGCCGTCAACGGCGGCTCAGCTCTGGCCGGCTTTGCTCTTAATGTAGTCGGTGACCTGTCCGACGGTCTGGAGCTTTTCGGCGTCTGACTCGGGGATCTCCCCCTTGATCTCGTCCTTGAACTCCTCCTCAAAGGCCATGATCAGCTCCACTGTGTCGAGCGAATCTGCGCCCAGATCATCAAGGAAGGAGGCATTGGGTGTGATCTGCTCCTCATTGACGTTGAGCTGATTCACAATGATCTCCTTAACGCGCTGTTCTATGGTTTTTTGGTCAGCCATTTGGTGGGTATCCGAGTCAACGCAGGCTTCACATTGCCATGCCGCCGTCAACGGTAAAAACTTGTCCCGTAACGTAGCCGGCCTCTTCGGAACAGAGATAGGCGCACATATTTGCGATATCCGCGGCCTCGCCGAAGCGCTTCAGGGGGACCACCTCGAGGATCTTGGACGCAAGTTCGGGCTTATTGACGAATTCCGTGGTCATGTCGGTCTTGATAAACCCCGGTGCGACAGCGTTCACGGTGACGCTCCTGGATGCGAATTCGCGGGCGAGCGACTTGGTGAGGCCGATCATGCCTGCCTTTGCGGCCGAATAGTTGGCCTGGCCGGCGTTTCCCATGATTCCGCTCACCGAGGTGATGTTGACGATGCGTCCCCAGCGGGCGCGCGTCATGGGGCGCGCCAGGTGCTTGGTCCAGTGGAAGCAGCTCGTCAGGTTGGTGGAAATCACGTCATTCCAGTCGCTTTCACTCATCCTGAAGACGAGGCCGTCCCGGGTGATGCCCGCATTGTTGACCAGGATGTCGATGACGGGAGTCTCCGCCAGCAGGGCCTCGGCCGCCTTGGCGATCGCCACCCCGTCGGAGACGTCGACCGCCAGAGCGCGGGCCCTGCCGCCGGCCTGGGTGATCGCGGCTGCGGCGGAGCCGCAGGACTCGGCCGACTTGGACACGCAGATCACGGTCACCCCGTTTCGGGCGAGTGTTTCTGCAATTGCTTTGCCTATACCTCGGCCCGCGCCCGTCACGAGCGCCGTCCTGTTGGTGAATGTCAGCATGGGTTTGGGTGGATGTCGTCCTGTGGGCGGGTGCGCTCTCAGAAACCCAGCTCCATCAGCGGCCTCCACAGGGGCCCGTGCCCGGTGGCCCGCGGTGGGATCAAGGAGTGAGCCATCGGCATCGTTTGCCATTCACCGGGCGCCGCCGCAAACGAAAAAGGGCCCTTCCCGGGACCCGCTTGCAAGCCGCGGGTTTCGAAGCAGGTTTTTCGCATGAAGGACAACGGATTGGTGCTAACCGGGTTTCACCACCTGACGGCCGTGACGGCGGATGCCGCGGGAAACCTCGAATTCTACACGAAGGTCCTCGGGATGCGGCTCGTGAAGAAGACCGTGAACCAGGACGACGTCTCGGCCTACCACCTCTTCTACGCCGACGGAAAGGCGAGCCCGGGCACGGACATCACGTTCTTCGACTGGCCCGCGATGCCCGAGAAGCGGGGCACGAGGAGCGTGGTCCAGACCGGGCTGAGGGTGGCCGGCCAGGACAGCCTCAGGTGGTGGAAGGCCCGCTTTGGCGAAATGGGGGTCAGGCATGAGGATGTCGTCGAGCGTGACGGGCGCTGGGTGCTCGATTTCTCCGACCCGGAGGGCCAGCGCCTGAGCCTGGTCGACGACGGGCGCCTGGGAGACGCCCATCCCTGGGAGCACAGCCCGGTCCCTGCCCCGCACCAGGTCCGCGGCCTCGGGCCGATCCGCATCAGTGTCCCCGAGCTCAAGCGGACAGAGAAGGTCCTCACGGAGGTCATGGGGATGCTTCCCGTGAGGACGTACGCCCTCGGGCGGGGCGGCCCGAACACCCACGTGTACCGCATGGGTGCCGAAGGTCCCTCAGGCGAGCTGCACGTGGCCGTCGAGCCGGACCTCGGCCCGGCCCGCCAGGGCGCGGGAGGGGTTCACCACGTGGCGTTTCGCACGCCGGACGACGTGCAGTACGAGCTTTGGGCGGAGCGGCTCGAGAGAATGGGAATGCCGACGAGCGGCCCTGTGGACCGGTATTATTTCCGGAGCCTGTATTTCAGGGAGCCGGGCGGTGTCCTTTTCGAGATCGCGACGGACGGCCCGGGGTTCGCAACCGACGAGCCGATGGACGCGCTCGGCCTTCGGCTGGCGCTGCCGCCCTTCCTTGAGCCCCGCCGACGGGAGATCGAGGCCGGTCTTAAGCCCATCGGGGGGTGACTCCTAGGGCTTAGTCCCGGTCGGGCCGCACGCGCCTGAGCCCGTCGACCCGGTCGAAATCACCGTCCGCGTGGACCAGCGTGGCCGAGTAATGAAGGGCGGTTGCGGCAATCCAGGTGTCGGTTTCCCCCAGGCGCAGACCGGTGCGCTGCTGGGCCCTGTCCAGCGCCGCCGCCCGGTACGCAATGGCCTCCGACAACGGGAGCTTCCGCCGCCATCACAGCAGCATCCGGATTGCCGGCTCATTGCTTCCGGCGGCCAGCTCACCCACCGTGACGGTGCTGCAGGCCAGGCCCTCGGCCCGGTGGCGTCCCAGAAGGGCCCGAAAGGGTCCAATTCTCGACGCGGCAAGCTCGCCTTCGAGCTCGATCAGCGCGCTCGTGTCAAACAGAAGCATTGCGCTTGCGGCGCAGGTGCGAATCGCGCGGCCTGCGCTGGTCGGCCTTCAGGCGCTCGCGCTCCTCGGGCGTGAACACGCCGCGTCCCTCGAGCGGGGCGAGCGACTGCACCCATTCCTCGACGCACTTGGCCGGCTGGTTCTCAAGGAGCCGGTCCAGGCGTTCGCTGTAGCTTTCGCCCGCGGGCTTCGCCGCGCCAAGCCTCCTCGCCACGTCGTGCCGCAGGGTTACGGCGGTGTACGGCATGCGTTCATAATGCATTATACATTGCCCTCGTCAGGGGCCCGGAGCGCGGCGCCGCCCGGTCCGGGCCTTTCCGTTTGCCATGCGTCCGCGCGCTTGCAACCCTGACCCTTCAACGTGGACGACAACGACGAGCACCAGGGCAAGGACGCGGGCACCGTCCGCCTCCAGAAATACATGGCGGATGCGGGTCTCTGCTCGCGCCGGGCGGCGGAGGCGCTGATCGCGCAGGGCGAGGTCTGGGTGAACGGGCAGATGGCGGTGGCGGGGCTCAAGGTGACACCCGGCGTCGACAGGGTGACCGTCGGCGGCCGGCAGGTCCGCGCCCAGCCGCAGCCGCGGATCACGCTCGCGGTCCACAAGCCCCGGGGGCTCGTCTGCTCGAACGACGACCCCCACAACGCGGACACGGTGTTCATGCTCCTGCCCCGGCAGTACACGCGGTTCCGCTTCTTCTGCGCCGGGCGCCTGGACAAGGACAGCGAGGGGCTGGTCATCCTGACGACCGACGGCGAGCTTGCGCACCGCCTGATGCACCCGTCCAACGAGGTGATGAAGCGCTACCAGGTGACACTGAAGCAGCCCTACCCCGCCTCGCGCCTCGAGCGCCTGGTCAAGGGCCTCACCTTCGACGGGGAGCGCCTCAAGGTGGAGCGTGCGGCCCTCATCAATCCGAGGGCCGATGGAGCGGGCACCGACCTGGACGTCCACATGCACCATGGAAAGAAGCGCGAGATCCGGCTCCTGTTCTCGGCGCTCGGCTACACCGTCCAGCGCCTGCGCCGCTACCAGATCGGGGCCATCCGCCTAAAGGGAATCCCGTTGCGCGGCGCGAAACAACTTGCTTCAAAGGAGGTCGAACTCCTTTTCAAGTCGCCCAAGACTCCGGACGCCGAGTTTCAGGCGGCCGCGCCCAGGAAATCACCCTCTTCATGAAGACCCAATACACGCTAGCGGCCGCGGGCCTCGCCTGGTGCGCCGCGCTCCACGCCGCGACCCTGAACGTCGCCACCGCCGTGCAGAGCCAGCCCGATCCGTCCTCGGCCGTCATCGCGGTGCTCAAGGCCGGCTCCGAGCAGCCGGCCGCCTCGGGCAAGGTCGGGGCGGCGCCCGCCGGCTGGACGGCCGTCGACGTCGCCGGACCGTTCGAGGGCTACGTGAGGAACCGGGACCTGACCAAGCAGCTGGACGTTATCCCCGGCTCCACGATCTACACGGCGCCGAAGGACGGCGCCGCAGCCCTGGCCGTGTTCGAGAAGGGCGACAAGGCGGAGATCACCGGGCTTCGCGGGGGTTGGACCCAGGTGCGCCTGGAGAAGACCCTGGTGGGCTACATCCAGATGAGCCCGTCGGCCGCGGCCCCCGCGGCCGCTGCGGCCCCCGCGCCCGTGGCGCCCGCGGATTCCGCGCCCTCGGCCGCGCCCATCGGAGCGGCCCAGGCCGCCACCGGTGCGGCTCCCGGCGACCAGAACGTGGCCCTTTCGAGGCTCTTTGAGGGCACGCTCGCGACGACGAAGTCGCTCATCTATCCGAAGCGCCCGTACGACTGGCAGCTGGTCGACGCGGACGGCAAGCGCGTCGCCTACGTCGACCTCTCCAAGCTCCTGCTCACCGATCAGATCGAGAACTACTCCGGTCACGCGGTGGTCGTCCTCGGCTCGCTTAGGCCCGTGAAGGACGCCGGCGACCTCGTGATCGAGGTCGAGGCGCTGCGCCTCAAGTAGATGGAGATCATCGACGGCAATAGGATCGCCTCCGAGATCGTTGCCGAGCTTAAGGCGGAGGTCTCCGGTATCAAGGGGCGAAGGCCCTGCATCGCGCTCGTGCGCGTCGGCGACGACCCCGCCTCCGTCTCGTACGTGAAGAAGAAGGGGCAGATCGCCGCGGAGATAGGGATCGAGAGCCGGATCCTGCTTCCCCCGGTCGCGATCCGGCAGGGAGACTTGGAGGGCCTGGTCGAGAGCCTGAACGGGGACGACGGGGTGGACGGGATCCTCGTGCAATCCCCCCTGCCCGGCGGCATCGACGAGCGGGCCGTCTTCCGGCGGATCGCCCCCGGGAAGGACGTCGACGGCTTCAGCCCGATCAACTTGGGCAAGCTCGTTCAGGAGGACGACACGGGCTTCTCCGCGTGCACGCCCGCGGGCATCATGGAGCTCCTTGCGCGGAGCGCGGTGGCGCTCGAGGGCCGGCACGTGGTCGTCCTGGGGCGCTCGCTGATCGTCGGCAAACCCGCCGCGCTCCTCGCGGTCCAGAAGAGGGCCGGCGCGAACGCCACCGTCACCCTCTGCCACTCGAAGACCGCGAACCTCGCCTCGATCACGCGCCAGGCGGACGTGCTGATCGCGGCCATCGGTCGCCCGGAATTCGTGACGGCGGACATGGTGAAGCCGGGAGCGGTGGTGATCGACGTCGGGATCAACCGGGTGGCCGATCCGTCACGGAAGGCCGGCTACCGCCTGGTGGGCGACGTGCACTTCGCCTCGGTCTCCCCCCTTACCTCGAAGATCACCCCGGTGCCGGGCGGCGTCGGACCGATGACGGTCGCCATGCTTATGAAGAACACCGTCAAGGCCTTCCGGCTTCGGTCCGGCGGACCGGGGGGCGCGCGTTAGCTTGCGCCCGTGCCCGTTCGGCCCATTCTAGGACCCGCAACGCCCATGCCCAGCGAACGCATACTGGTGGTTGACGACCAGCCGATCAACGTCCAGCTCCTGAAGCGCAAGCTGGAGCGGGGCGGGCTCTTGGTCTCCACGGCGAACAACGGCCTGGAGGCGCTGGAGCAGGTCAAGGCCCACAAGCCGGACCTGATCCTCCTCGACCTGATGATGCCCGACATGGACGGGATCGAGGTCTGCCAGCGCCTTCAGTCGAGCAGCGACACGCGCTCGATCCCGGTCATCTTCGTGACGGCCCGCACGACCAAGGAGAGCAAGCTCGAGGGCCTTGCGGTCGGCGCGGTCGACTACATCACCAAGCCGATCGACCTGGACGAGACGGTGGCGCGAGTCCAGACGCAGCTTCGCTTTGCGGCCATCAACCGCGAGAACCTCGAGCTCCAGCGCCGCCTGGAGGAGTCGCGGCGCGCGGCGACGATAGGCGCGGTGGCCCAGGGCATCGCGCACAACCTGAACAACCTGCTCGGCGTCGTCATCGGGTACCTGGACCTCGTCAAGAGCGGCTTCGACAAGCCCGCGAACGTGAAGAAGAACGCGCAGAACGTGGACGACGCGATCCAGCGGATCGTCGCCATCGTGCGCCAGCTGAGCACCCTGGTCGTCAAGACGCGCCCCGAGCTGACGCGCGTCGCGCTCCCGCGGCTCCTGGAGGGCGGCATCCGGCGGTTTCACTCCGACTACAAGCTCTCGGCGGGCGTCGTGGTCGAGAACACCGTCGCCGAGCTCGAGATCGACACGAACATCGAGACCTTCGAGGAGGTCCTCTCCAAGGTCCTCATCAACGCCTGGGAGTCGTACCCCGAGGGCACCGAGCCCGACAAGCGGCCGATCACGATCCACACCCGCATGGTCGACAAGCCCCGCGGCGAGAAGATGCTCGAGCTGCGCGTGGATGACAGCGGAGCCGGGATCAACGAGGAGATCCGCGACCGGATGTTCGAGCCCTTCGTGAGCTCGAAGCGCACGGTCGGCGTCGGCATGGGCCTGACGGTGGCACGGCACTCCCTGCGCAGCCTGGGCGGCGAGGTCACGCTTGTGTCGAGGCCCGGGGGCGGAGCGAGCGCGATCCTCGTGCACCCGGTGCGCGACCCGAGGCACCGGGACAAGTCGCAAGACGACGAATAATCCGCCGTTCGCTGACCCCATGGACGAGATTGCCTTTCTGGGAGCGGGCTCGATGGCGGCCGCCATGGTCGAGGGCCTGATCGCGAAGGGGACGTACGCGCCCGCGAAGATTGTCTGCATGGGGGGATCGGGCGCGAGCGGCCCCGCGCTCGCCGCGCGCACCGGGATCCGGCTCGCGCGCTCGCACGAGGAGCTGCTGAGCGGGGCGGACACGCTCATTGTCGCCTTCAAGCCGCACAACCTGGCGGGCGTCGATGCGCGGCTGAGCGCGCTCGCGAACGGGCGGCTCGTCGTCTCGGTGCTCGCGGGCAAGAGGCTCGCCGCCCTCACGCTCGCCTTCCCCGGGGCGCGAACCGTCGTCCGGAGCATGCCGAACACCCCCGGCCAGATCGGGGCGGGCCTGACCGGCTGGTGCTCGGGCGGGCCCCTGGCCGCGGCCGACCGCGCGACGCTGGAGCAGCTCTTCAGCGCGCTCGGCCGCCACATCGAGCTGCCGGAGGCCCAGATGGACGCCTTCACGGCAATCAGCGGATGCGGCCCGGCCTACGTCTTCGAGTTCGCGGCGGCGCTGCGCGACGCCGGGCTTGCCGTGGGCTTCGGGCCCGCGGCGGCGAAGCTGCTGGCCGTGGAGACGGTCGTCGGCGCCGCCCGCCTGCTCGCGGCGCGCAACGTCGACCCGGAGGTCCTGCGCAGCGAGGTCACCTCGCCCAACGGGGTCACGGCGGCGGGCCTGAGGCGGATGGCGGACCGCGACTTCAGGGGAATCCTGCGCGAGGCCATCGTCGCCGCGCGCGCGCGCTCGGAGGAGCTCTCGAACTTATGACGGCAAACGCACTCGACGGACGGATCCTTGTGACCGGGGGGGCCGGCTTCATCGGCAGCGCGCTCGTATGGGCGCTCAACGGCCGGGGCCGCACCGACATCGTCATCTCGGACGTCCTCCAGTCCGACGAGAAGTGGAGGAACCTGGTGGCGCTGCGCTACGCGGACTACGTGGAGGGGCCCGTGCTGCGGGCCCGGCTCGCCCAGAGCCCGGCGGCGTTCGGGAAGTTCTCGGCCGTCTTCCACCTGGGCGCGTGCTCGTCGACCACGGAGCGCAACGCCTCCTACCTGGTCGACAACAACACCGCGTTCACCCGGGAGCTCGCCGGGTGGGCCCTGGCCGCGGGCTCGCGGTTCGTCTACGCCTCCTCGGCGGCGACCTACGGCGACGGCGCCCAGGGAATGGACGACAAGGACCCGGCGATCGAGCGGCTGCGGCCGCTCAACATGTACGGGTATTCGAAGCACCTCTTCGACCTGCACGCCCGGCGCCTCGGATGGCTCGACCGGATCGTGGGCGTCAAGTACTTCAACGTGTTCGGGCCCAACGAGGAGCACAAGGGCGACATGCGCTCGGTCGTGTCAAAGGCCCATCTCCAGATCCGCGACACGGGCTCGATCTCGCTCTTCAAGAGCTACGATCCCCGGTACAAGGACGGCGCCCAGATGCGCGACTTCCTCTACGTGAAGGACGCGGTCGAGATGACGCTCCACTTCGCCGAGCGGGGCGCGTCGGCCGGCGGCCTCTTCAACCTGGGCTCGGGCGAGGCGAACACGTGGCTCACGCTCGCCGGGGCGATTTTCGCGGCGCTCGGCCGGGAGCCGAAGATAACGTTCATCGACATGCCCGAGACGCTGCGCGCCAAGTACCAGTACTTCACGAAGGCGGACATCGCCAAGCTCCGCGCGTCCGGCTACGGCCGGCCCGTCACCCCGCTCTCCGATGCGGTCGCCGACTACGTGCGCAACTACCTCGTCCCGGGCAGGCGCCTCGGCGACGAGCAGGCCGGGCGGGCGCCGGCGGGGCCATAATGGAGGTGGCCACGCGCGCCCCGCGGACTCAGGCTGCCGGACGCCCCTGGGCCCCCCCACGGGGCCCGCTGGCCCTCCCGACCGAAGAAAGAGCCCCCGGATCCCGCCCGCAGGAGTGCTCCCAGACCCATGCCACGACCGGCCAACGCGCTTGTTGTCGACGATGAACCCCACGTCCTCGTCCTGCTCAGGGCGCTCCTGAAGCAGCTGGGCATCACGACCGTCTGGGAGGCCTCCGACGGCGCCGAGGCGCTCCGGCAGGCCGAGGCCCGCCGGCCCGACGTCGTCCTCCTCGACCTGAACCTGCCGCAGGTCGACGGGCTCCACGTGCTGGAGAAGCTCAGGGCGGACCACCCCAAGATGCCGGTGATCGTCGTGACGGCCCAGAGCACCGAGAAGACCTTCAGGCGGGCCCGCGACCTGGGCGCGGCGGGCTACGTGCTCAAGTACGCGCCGAACGCCGAGCTGCTGCGGATGCTTTCCGAGGAGTTCGACAGGCTCGGCGGCGACGGCGACGCGGGCCCGAAGGGCCCGAGCGGACCGGGCGCCCCGGCCGAGCTCAAATGACCATGCCGGCCGCCACCGTGGCGTTCGTGAACTCGTCCATCAGGATGAAGCTGCCCGTGCTGCGGTTCCGCTTGTAGGGGTCGCAGAGGAGCGGGACGCTCACCCGGAGCAGGACGCGAGCGATGTCGTTCATGCCGACCGCCCGGTCGCCCTCCTTGCGGTGGAGCGTGCCGACGTCGACCTTGTAGCGCACCTCCCGGACGACGGCCAGCGCCTCCCGCGTGGTGTGCCGGATGCGGTAGCGCCCGCCCGGGACGAGCGCCCCGGGTGAGAACCAGCAGACCATGGCCTCGACGGCGTGGCTCGCGGCCGGCCGGTTGTGCGGCTTGGCGAGCATGTCGCCCCTGCCCGCGTCAAGGTCGTCGTCGAGAGCGATCTCCACGGACATCGGGGCGAACGCCTCGCCGACCGGCCTGCCGAGCGCCGTGATGGACCGGATCCGGGTCTCGCGGCCGCCCGGCAGGACGACGACCGGGTCCCCCGGCCTGAAGACCCCGGCCGCGACCCTGCCCGCAAGGCCCCGGTAGTCGCGGTGCGCGGCGGTGCTCGGCCGGATCACCGTCTGCACCGGGAACCGGGCGTCCACGTGGTTGTGGTCGCTGCCGATGTACGCGGTCTCCAGGGCGTAGAGGAGCGAGCCGCCGCGGTGCCAGGCAAGCCGGGGCGAAGCGGCGGCGACGTTGTCGCCGTGCAGGGCGCAGAGGGGCAGGAACCTGATGTCGGGGATCTCCAGGCGCGAGGCGAACGAGGAAAACTCCTCGACGATCTCCTCGAAGCGGTCCTGCGACCAGCCCACCAGGTCCATCTTGTTCACGCAGAGCAGCAGGTGCGGGATCCGCAGGAGCGAGGCGATGAGCGCGTGCCGGCGGGTCTGCTCCAGGACGCCCCGGCGCGCGTCGACCAGCACGAGCGCCAGGTTGGCCGTCGAGGCGCCGGTCACCATGTTGCGCGTGTACTGCACGTGGCCGGGCGTGTCGGCGATGATGA
>CAYQOH010000071.1:0-12126 GCA_964419075.1 uncultured Opitutaceae bacterium
AGAGCATCGAGTGCCAGATCATGGACTGGGCCGACGACGCGGCGTACTCGCTCAATGACATCGTGGACGGCGTGAAGGCCGGGTTCCTTTCGATTGACCGGATCGAGGCGTGGGCCGACGGCAAGGTCGGCGACGCAATGGGCCTGCGGCTCCTGGACGAGCTCCTCGATGCCATCCGGCGGGACCGCCTCGAGGCGATCTTCTCGGACCGGATCGGGGCGTTCATCACGGCCTGCCACCTGCGGGAGCGCGCCAACTTCATGTCGCGCCGGACGAACCGGTACCGCTACGAGCTCGTCGTCGACCCCGAGGCGCAGCGCCAGGCCCTCTTCTACAAGGCGATGGCCAACGACATCATCTTTGAGAGCCCGCAGCTCCAGCAGATGGAGCACAAGGCCCGAAAGGTCGTCTTCGACCTCTGGGACTCGTGCTGGCGCAACTACGTCGAGCCTGGCCCGAGGGTCGTGCGCATCCTGCCGCCGGCCGTGGGGAAGCTCCTCGACGCCGCGAGGGGCCGCAAGGCGAAGGCGAGGCAGATCTGCGACTGGCTGGCGAGCCTCACGGACGGGATGATCGTGCGGACCTACCGGCGCCTGTTCGACCCCGAGTTCGGGTCCATCCGGGACCTGAGCTGAGCCCGGAGGCAGGGGGGTGGGCCGCGGGCGCGAAGCCTGGCCGGCGACAGGCCGGCCCGCCTCGCGGAATTAGGTTTTCCCCGCCGCCGCCGCGCACTAGCGTGGCGGTCGGAAAGCCGCACCACCCTGCGACGCGGTGCGGGAGCCCCCCCGTTCCCAATACCCCCAACCTCCATGAGAACACCACGCCCCTCACTGAGACTGCCCGCGCTCGCTGCCTGGGCCGCCGCCCTTGCCGCGCTCGGCGCCATGCCCTGCCGCGGCGCGGCCGCCGACCCCGGGGTGCCGCACCTCCAGAAGCACGGCGGCGCCACGCAGCTCGTCGTGGACGGCAGGCCCTTCCTCATCCGGGGCGCGGAGCTCAGCAACTCGAGCGCCTCCAGCCTCGAGTTCATGAAGCCGGTCTGGCCCAGGCTCCAGGAGAACCGCCTGAACACCGTGCTCGCCACGGTGACCTGGGAGCTGACGGAGCCCCAGGAGGGCCGGTTTGATTTCAGGCTGGTGGACGGCCTGATCGACCAGGCCCGGGCGCGTGACCTGAGGCTCGTGCTGCTCTGGTTTGGGAGCTGGAAGAACGGCAAGTCCACCTACCAGCCCCTCTGGGTGAAGACCGATCAGGCGCGCTTCCCGCTCGTCCAGAACGAGCAGGGGAGGAGCCTGAACACGCTCACCCCGTTCGGCGACGCCACCTGCGAGGCCGACGCGCGCGCGTTCGGCGCGCTCATGCGGCACCTGCGCGAGGTCGACGGCAAGCGGCACACGGTCCTCATGATCCAGGTCGAGAACGAGATGGGCGTCCTCGAGGACTCCCGCGACTACGGAGCCGCCGCCAGGGCCGCGTTCGCATCCCCCGTGCCCGAGGAGCTCATGAGCCACCTCGTGGCGCACAAGGACACGCTCGTCCCGGAGCTGCGCGAGCTCTGGGAGGCGAACGGCGCGCGCAGTACCGGCACGTGGGCCGAGGTCTTCGGCCCGGGCAAGCCCGCGGGGAAGGAGATTCCCGTGCGCACGCTCGCCCCGCCCATGACGGAAGCGGAGCATGAGACCGCCTGGCGCAACCTCTGGTGGCCCGTGGACGAGATCTTCATGGCGTGGCGCTACGCCCGCTTCGTCAACCGCGTGGCCGAGGCCGGCAAGGCCGAGTACCCGCTGCCGCTGTTCGTGAACACATGGCTCCAGCAGCGCGACCACGCATGGCCGGGCACGTACCCGAGCGGCGGCCCGGTGCCCCAGGTGATGAACGTGTGGCAGGCGGGGGCGCCGGCGATCGACGTGCTGGCGGGCGACATCTACGTCCCGGAATTCCAGGAGACGTGCGAGCGTTACCACCGCTGCGGCAATCCGCTGCTGATCCCGGAGTCGCGCGGCGGCGGGTCCGGGGCGGCGCAGGCGATCTGGGCCTTCGGGAAGCTCGACGCCATCGCGTACTCGCCGTTCGGGATCGACCGGTCCGCGGACGCCGACCCGGACTTCGCCCAGGGCTACGACATCGTCGCCCAGGCCTCGCCGCTCATTTTGGAGCATCAGGGCGACGGAACCATGAGCGCCGTGCTCCTCGAGGCCGGCGGGCCGCCCCAGGCCGTGCGGCTGGGCGACTACAGGATAGAGGCGCGCTACGCCGCGAACGGCCCGGGCCCCCTGAGGCCCGCAACAGCGCCCGAGCGCGTGGCCGGCCTCTTCATCGCGACCGGCCCCGACGACTTCGTGGTCATCGGGCGAGCGATGAGCGTCTATTTTTCCTGCGCGGCGGCCCCCGCGGAGGGCGTCGGGCTCGGCACGGTCGACGAGGGCGTCTACGCGGGCGGCCTCTGGGTCCCGGGCCGCCGGCTGAACGGCGACGAGACGCCGGAATGGAAGGCGCTTCATTTCAGGGCCGAGGGCTACGGCATCCAACGGGTCAGGCTCTACCGCTACCACTGATGGGGCCGCGGGCGGGCGGGCGATCCCCGGGGCGCCGCCCCACCGGCGGGCCTAAGGCCCCGGCTCCAGGTGCCTCGCCTGCACCGCCCGCTGGATCAGCCGCTCGGCCTCTCCCCAGACCGCCGCCGAGCCCTCCGCAATGTGGGCGTTTCGGGCGACCACCCGGTCCGCGGTCACCTTGTGGCGCCTCCACGCGGCCCCCTCGGTGCTGCAGTTCAGGAGCACGGGCTGGAAGCGGTCGATCGCGGCGGCGAACTTCGCCTCCGGCGTCCGCCTCTCCTCGAACTCGTCCCAGAGCCTGCGGAACTCGCCCGCCTGGTCGGCGGGCAGTAGCCCGAAGATCCGGTCCGCCGCGACCGCCTCCCGGTCATGCTGGCCGGCCATCCGGGCGGTGTCGTAGGCGAACGTGTCGCCCGCGTCGATCTCCACGAGGTCGTGCAGGATGACCATCTTCAGGACCCGCAGGACATCCAGGCCCGGCTCGTTGGCGTGCTCGGCAAGGACGATCACGGCAAGGCACAGGTGCCACGAATGCTCGGCGTCGTTCTCGGCCCGCCGGCTCTGCGTGCAGACGGTCTGGCGGAACACTTCCTTAAGCTTGTCGACCTCCAAAATGAACCGTACCTGCTGCTCGATCCGCTCGTGCTCCATCCCGGCAGCCTAGGCCGGGCCGCCGCTCTTTGCGAGTGCCGACTGCCGCGCCAAGGCCGGCGCCGCGCCGTGCGCGAGGAGCGACTGGCGGGCGCCGGCCGCTGCGAACAGGATGCCGATGGCCGAGGCGGCCACGAGCGTGCGCGAAAGCTCGGTCTCAAAGAGGGCGGGGAACTGCAAGAGGCCCATGACGGCGACGCTCTGGGTAGCGACGACCGCGAGCGAGTGCCGCCCGAGGAAGGCCAGCGGCCGCCACGTGAGCGCATCCGGAAACCGGGAGCCGAGGACGCCGACCAGGTAGGCCACGCAGCCGAAGTCCGCCATGCGCAGGAGCCCCAGCGCCGGCTTGTTCAGGAGGACGCCGAAGACGCGGTCCGGCCAGAGCGCGGGCCACTGGGCGTAACGGACGCCGATCCCATAGGCGGCCACGGCCGCGGCCGCGGAGAGCACCCACGGGCTCGGCCGCGAGGCCTGCGGCCGCCCGCTGGCGCGGGCGTGCCCCACGACGACGCCGGCCACGAAGAGGAACTGCCAGGCCAGCAGGTTGAAGCTTCCCGTGTGGATCGGGTAGAGCGGGGCGCCGTCCACCGGGGGCGCGAACTGGACCGCGAGCCAGACGCCGGCGCTGACCGCAAGGACGAGGACGCGCCGGCCCGATTCGAGGGCCCGGATGACGGTCGGCAGCAGCATCACGAAGCCGCAGTACATGGGAAGGAGGTCGAGGAGCCCGGGCTGGTAGAGGAGCGAGACGCCGAGCCCGAGGGACAGGGCCGGGTGCTCAAAGAAGAGCCGGGGCACCGCGGGCGAGCAGTAGCCCACCAGGCGCTCGGTCAGCTGCACGAGGACAAACGCCGCGAGGACCGAGCCCACGTGCCAGCGGTAAATGGATTTTGCGCGATCGGAGGACGCCGACCACAGGCCGGCGGCCCCCAGGGACCGAAACCGGCGGGTGTAGACCCATCCCGCCATGAGGCCCGACAGGAAGACAAAGCCCTCGGCCGCCGAGAAGAGGCCCAGCGACTGGTCCGTGATCCTGCGCAGCTCGGTGGGCAAGTGGTTGATCGTCATGATGACGAGGAACAGGCCCCGCAGGGTGTCAAACCGCAGGTCGCGCGCGCCCGGCTGCACTTCTAACTTGGAATTCACGTGTCAGAGACGACAACCTGTACCATGAATCGTTCCAAGATGAGGAATTCTTTCAGATTTGGCCTTTTTGTCATGGCGGCGTGCGGGGCGGCGTGGGCCTCGGACGCCCCGGCGGCGCGTCGGGGCCCGCAGGTCGACGACTATTTCGGCGAGAAGGTGGCGGACCCGTACCGGTGGATGGAGGACATCGACTCGCCGGAGACCGCGGCCTGGGTCGCCGCCGAGCGGGCCGCAACCGCGGCGGCCATGGCCGCGATCCCCGAGCGGGCCGCCGTGCGCGCCCGGCTCAGGGCGCTGTGGAACTACCCCAGGTTCGGCCTCCCCCAGAAGCGGGGCGGGCGCATGTTCTTCACGAAGAACGACGGGCTGCAGAACCAGGCGGTGCCCTATGTGATCGACGCGCCCGGGGGCCCGCCCCGGGTGCTGATCGACCCCAATCTCCTGTCAAGCGAGGGCACGGTGGCGGCCACGGAGATCTCCCCGTCGGACGACGGCGGGCTGCTCGGCTACGGGCTGGCGACGGCGGGCTCCGACTGGAACGAGCTGCACGTGCGCGACGTGGCGACGGGCAGGGACCTCCCGGATGTCGTGCGCTGGGTGAAGTTCTCGGGGATCGCGTGGACGAAGGACGGCGCCGGGTTCTTCTACAGCCGCTTCCCCGAGGTGCCCAGGGGCGACAAGCTCTTCGGCCGGCTGACCGGCAGGCAGCTCCTCTACCACAGGCTCGGGACCGAGCAGGCTGCGGACCGGCTCATCTTCGAGATGAAGGACCACCCGGACTGGTTCTTCGGCGGCGAGGTCACCGACGACGGCCGGTACCTGGCCATCACCGTGGACCAGAACGACCGGACCGAGAACGCGCTCTACGTGGTGGACCTCGTGGACGCCCGGGCGCCGCGCCTCGGGGGGCCGGTCGTGCGGCTCCTGGACAAGTTCGACGCCCGGTACACGCTGCTGGGCAGCCGCGGGGCCGTCCTCTATGTGCTGACCACGCTGGACGCCCCCCGGGGCCGCGTGGTGGCCATCGACCTGGCGTCGCCGCAGGCCTCGGCCTGGAGGACGCCCGTACCCCAGGCCGCCGACAGCATCGAGGACGCCGGGTTCGTGGGCGGAAGGATCGTCGTCTCGACCCTTCACGACGTCGAGAGCAGGCTCACCGCGTTTGCGCCGGACGGCTCCTCCCGCGCCGACCTCGCGCTGCCGGGCGTCGGGTGCGTCACGGGCCTCTCCGGCCGGGACGACGACCCCGAGCTGTTCTACGGCTTCTCCTCGTTCCTCGCGCCCGAGTCGATCATGGGCTGCGACGTCGCCACGGGCCGCCAGGCCGTCTTCCAGGCGCCGAGGACGCCCTTTGACCCGTCGGCCTTCGAGACCACGGAGGTCTTCTACCCGTCGCGCGACGGCACGCTTGTCCCGATGTTCATCACGGCCCGCAAGGGCCTCAAGCGGGACGGCGCCTCCGCCGCATGGCTCTACGGCTACGGCGGCTTCAACGTGGCGATAAAGCCCGCGTACGCGGTGCCCACCGCCGTCTGGCTCGAGATGGGCGGCGTCTACGCCCAGGCGAACCTGCGCGGCGGCTCCGAGTACGGCGAGGCCTGGCACCTGGCGGGCACGAAGGAGCACAAGCAGAACGTCTTCGACGACTTCGTCGCGGCCGCCGAGTACCTCGTAGAAAAGGGCTACACGCGCGGGGACCGCCTGGTGATCGAGGGGCGCTCGAACGGCGGGCTCCTGATCGGCGCGGTGCTCAACCAGAGGCCCGACCTGGCGGCCGTCGCGCTCCCCGGGGTGGGGGTCATGGACATGCTGCGCTACCACACGTTCACCGTGGGGGCCGCCTGGGCCTCGGACTTCGGCACGAGCGGGGACCCCGCGGGCTTCAGGTACCTGAGGGCGTATTCACCGCTGCACAACATCCGCGAGGGCGTCCGGTACCCCGCCGTGCTCATCACCACGGGCGACCACGACGACCGCGTCTTCCCCGCGCACTCCTTCAAGTACGCCGCGGCCCTTCAGCATGCGGCCGCGCCGGTCCCGGGCGCGGGCCCCATCCTCATCCGGATCGAGTCCAACGCGGGCCACGGGGGATCCACCGGCACCTCGCCCGTCTCGAAGGTCATCGACGAGTGGGCGGACAAGGTGGGCTTCGCGGCCCACTTCGTCGCGCCCGGCGCGCTCGCGACTCCGGGCGCCCGCTAACGGGCCCCGTGCGGTCACCATCCGCCGCCGAGCGCGCGCACGAGAAGTACGGTCGCCGAGAGGCGGCCGGCCCGGGTCTGCGTCAGCGAGATCTCGCTCGCAAGCTGGGTGCGCTGGCTGTCGATCACCTCGATGTAGCTCACAAGGCCCGCCTTGTACCGCACGAGCGACAGGTTCGCCGCGCTTCGTGACGCGTCCACGGCGCGCTCGAGGATCTCCCCCTGCCGGGCCAGGAGCCGCAGGTCCGAGAGCCCGTCCTCCACCTCCTGGAATGCGGCCAGCACCTGCTGGCGGTAGCCGGCCACGGCCTCCTCGTACGCGGCTTTCGCCTGCCTGTAGTTGGCGAGGTTCGCCCCACCGTTGAAGATCGGAAGGGAGACAAGCGGGCCGGCCGCCCATTCGCGGCTGCCCCACCTTAGCAGCGTGTCGAGGTCGCTGCTGTTGACGCCGCCGAACGCCGTGAGCCCGATCGACGGGAAGAAGGCCGCCTTGGCGACCCCGATCCGGGCGTTTGCGGCGGCCAGCGTGCGCTCCGCGGCGGCGACGTCCGGGCGGCGCTCGAGGAGCTCGCTCGGGAGCCCCGTCGGGACAAACGGCGGCGCGGCGTCGAGCGGCGCCGCCTCGAGCGAGAACCCCTCGGGGTTCTGGCCCACGAGTACCGCGAGCGCGTGCTCCTGGAGGGCGAGGGCCCGGTCGATCGCGACGGCCGTGCTCTCGACCGTCGCCAGCTCGGCCTCGGCCTGGTAGACGTCGAGGTCGCTGTTGGCCCCGCCCTTGCGCAGCTTGCGGACGAGGTCCCGCGCGTCGGCGAGGAGCGACACCTCGCGGCGCAGGAGCTCCCGCTGCGAGACGAGCGAGCGCAGCGCGAAATAGTTCTGGGCCACGCCCGCCTCGAGGGTCAGGAGGACGTTCTGGTAGGTGGCGCCCTGCGCCTCTGCCAGCGAGCGGGCGCTCTCGACCGACCGGCGCGCCGCGCCGAACAGGTCGACCTCGTAGGAGAGCACGAGGGGCAGGTCGAAGGAGTTGGTCGTGTAGGCGAAGGTCGTCGCGGGGAACTCGCTCTGGCGGTTCGCCGAGTACCTCGCCCTCGAGGCGCTGGCGCCGACCGAGAGGGCGGGGGCGAGGCTCCCGCGCGCCGCGCGGGCGGCGGCCAGGGCCTCGTCGTAGCGGGCGAGCGCCGCCGCGAGGTTGGGGCTCGCGGCGAGCGCCGTCGCCTCAAGGCCGTCGAGGACGGGGTCGTGAAAGACCTTCCACCACGCCTCCTTCGGCAGCGCGTCCTTCGGCTGCGCGACCTTCCAGGGGCCGCTCTCCGAGTACGCCGCCGGGGTCTCGACCGCGGGCCGCTTGTAGTCGGGCCCGACGGCGCAGCCCGCGGCGAGCGCGAGAAGCCCGGCCGAGAGGCCCGGCAGGGACCTGAGGGGCCGGGCGCTCACGGCCTCGTCTCCGGGGCGGCCAGGACGGGGCTCACCTCCATGCCGTCCGCGAGGGCGTCGTTCGGGTTGTTGACGACGCGGGCGCCCGCTGCGAGACCGTCGACCACCTCGACCCGCGTCCCGAAGTCCCGGCCGAGCTTCACGCGCACCAGGTGGATCCGGTTCGACTCGTCGATCGTCGCGACCTGGGTCCCCGCGGCGTTGATGATCGCCGCGTTCGAGGGAAGGAGGATCGCGGGCTGCGCGGCCTGGAACCGGAAGCGCACCTGCCCGAACATGCCCGGGAAGAGCTCGCCCTTGGGGTTGGCCAGCCGCACCTCCGTCAGGAGCGTGCGGGAGGCGCTGTCAAGCGACCCCGCGAAGCGCGCCACCTCGGCGTGAAACGCCCGCCCCGGGAACTCGGGCACGAGGACGTCCGCGCCGAGCCCGACCTTGACCGAGCGCACGTAGGACTGCGGCACGCTGACGAAGACGCGCAGGAGGTCCGTCTCGGCGATGTGGAAGATCTCGACGCCGGCGCCCGCGCTGATGAGGGCTCCGACCTGCGCGTTGCGCGCCGAGATGACCCCGTCGTAGGGCGCCGTCACCTGCTGGAAGTCCTTCAGCTGCGAGAGCCGGTCCACGTTCGCCTGGGCCGCCGCGACGGCGGCCTTGCCGGCCGCGTAGTCCGCGGCCTTCTGGTCGACGTCCTGCTGGGCGACCGCGTTCTGGGCGCCAAGGTCCCTCCAGCGGTCCGCGCTGATGCGCGCGAGCTCGAGGTTGGCCTGCGCCAGCGCCAGGTTGGCCCGGGCCTGGTTGAGCTCCTGGTCCAAGTCCGGCCCGTCGATCACCGCGAGGACCTGGCCGGCCTTCACCCGGTCGCCGATGTCGGCCGACCACTTGGCGATGTAGCCCGTGGTCCGGGCGTAGATCGGCGTGTCCTGTTGGGCCGTGATCGCCGCGGGCAGCGTGACCTCCGCCCCCTCCGTCTCCTTCTCGGCCACGACGTAGCTCACGACGGGATGCGGGGACGAGCCCGCATCGAGGGCGGCCGCGGCGCGCAGCCGCGGCAGGACGCCCGCCACGATCACCACGGCGGCGGCGAGGGGCAGGGCAATGAGCAGGATGCGGGTGGGCTTCATTTGAGGAAGGGGATTCCTTTGGGGGGTTGGGGCGCTAGCGGGCCCCCTCGCGGAGCTCCTCGGCGAGCTCCTCGTCCGGGGTGTGCCCGGACTTGCGCCGCAGCGTGGCGTACACGACGGGGACGAAGAGGAGCGTCGCGGCCGTCGCCAGGAGGAGCCCCCCGACGACCGCCCGGCCGAGCGGCGCGTTCTGCTCGCCGCCCTCTCCAAGCCCGAGCGACATCGGCAGCATCCCGATGATCATGGCGAGCGCGGTCATGAGGACCGGCCGGAGACGGGTGTGCCCGGCGAGGAGGGCCGCCTGCCGGGAGTCCTTGCCCTCCCGGCGCGTGTCGTTCGCGAACGTGACGAGGAGGACCGAGTTCGCCGTGGCGACGCCGACCGACATGATCGCCCCCATGAGCGACGGCACGCTGAGCGTCGTCCCCGTGAGGAAGAGCATCCAGACGACGCCGCAGAGCGCCCCGGGAAGCGCCATGATGATGATGAAGGGGTCCAGCCAGGACTGGAAGTTCACGACCATGAGCAGGTAGACCAGCAGGATCGCGAAGACGACCCCGATGCCGAGGCCCACGAAGGACGAGTTCATGCTCTTGTACTGGCCGCGCAGATTGATCGTGCTGCCGCGGGGCAGGCGCTTCTCGAACTCGGGCAGCAGCTTGCGGACCTGTCCGCCGACCGAGCCCAGGTCCTTGCCCTCGACGTTCGCGTAGACCTCGAACACGGGCTGGACGTTGTAGTGGCCGACGACCTGCTGGCTCACGGTCCGCGCGACCGTGGCCACGTTCTCGAGGGGCTCCGGCGTGTGCTCGGGCCCCACGGTGCCGACCGGCAGCTCCTTCAGGGCCTCGATCGAGTCGATCTTGAACTGGGGGGTCTGCGTCGCCACGAGGTACTGCACGCCCTGGGGGCTCAGCCAGTAGGTCGGGGCGATCTGGCCCGAGCCCGTGAGCGAGATGAGCACGTTGCTCGCCACCGTGTTCTCGGTGAGCCCGAGCTGCTGCGCGCGCGTGCGGTCGACGGCGACGGCGAGCGCGGGCGCGTTCACCACCTGGTGCACGTGGACGTCCACGGCGCCGGGGATCTTCGCGATCCTGGCGGCCATCTCCCTGACGAGCGCGTAGTTGCCCTTGCTGTCCTGCCCCGAGACCTGGAGGTCGATCGGCGCCGGCAGCCCGAAGTTGAGGATCTGCCCGACGATGTCCGCCGGCTGCGTGAAGAAGGTGCAGGTCGGCATCTCGCGGTTGAGCCGCGCGCGGATCTCGCGCACGTAGGCCCAGGTCGAGCCGTGCTTCCCGGCGTTGAGCGCCACCAGGATCTCGCCGTCGGCCGTGCCGACCGTCGCCGTGTCGCTCGACGCCAGGTTCGTGCCGCCATTGGGCAGGCCGATGTTGTCGATGATCGTCCTGAGCTCATCGGCGGGGACGACCTTGCGGATGATGTCCTCGGCCTGCGTGAAGTAGCGCTCGGTCTCCTCGATCCGCGTCCCGTCGGGGGCCCGCACGTGCAGCCGGAACTGGCCCGCGTCAACCCTCGGGAAGAAGTCCTCCCCGAGGAAGGGCGCCGCGGCGGCCGTCAGGACGACGAGCCCGATCATGGCGGCCAGCACGCGGCCGCGGTGGTCGAGCGCGCGGCCGAGGAGCGCCACGTACCCCGTGCGGAACCGCTCGAAATGCCGGTTGAACGCGACGTGGACCCTCCAGAAGACGTCGCCCTCGCCCGCCTGGCCCCGGGCATCGTCGTGCAGCAATGTCTTGCCCAGCAAAAGGTAGTGCACGAACGTCGGGACGACGGTCCTCGACAGGAAATAGGACGCGAGCATCGCGAACATGACCGCCATCGCAAGCGGGCTGAAGAGGAACTTCGCCGTCCCCTGCAGGAAGAAGATCGGCAGGAAGACGATGCAGATGCACAGGGTCGAGACGAAGGCCGGGACCGCGATCTGCTGGGCCCCGTCGAGGATCGCGCCGACCAGCGTCTTTCCCATGTGGTGGTTGCGGTCGATGTTCTCGATCGTGACGGTCGCGTCGTCGACCAGGATGCCGACCGCGAGCGCGAGCCCGCCGAGCGTCATCGCGTTGATGGTCTGCCCGAGCGCGAACAGGCAGATGATGGAGCAGAAGATCGACAGCGGGATCGAGAGGGCGACGACCAGCGTGTTCCTCCAGGTGCCGAGGAAGAGGAGAATCATGACGGCCGTCAGCACCGCGGCGATCACGGCCTCCTTGACGACGCCGTCGAGCGCCGCGCGCACGAAAATCGACTGGTCGAACTCGGCGTGCATCTCGAGCTCGGGCGGGAGCGAGTTCCTCACGTGCGGGAGCACCTCCTTGATCCGGTCGATGACGTCGAGGGTCGACGCGGACCCGCTCTTCAGGATCGTCGTCAGGGCGCCGCGGGTCCCGTTCTGGCGCACGATGTTGGTCTGCGGGGAGAAGCCGTCGCGCACCTGGGCGACGTCGCGGATGTAGACCGTGGCGCCGTTCACGATCTTCACCGGGATGTCGCCGAGCTCCGCCGACGCCGACGGGCTGCTGTTGAGCAGCACCGCATACTCCCGGTCTCCGATCTTCACGGTCCCGGAGGGCAGCGTCAGGTTCTGGGCCGCGAGCGCCAGGTTGACGTCGTTTGGCGTCAGGCCCTTCGACTGGAGGGCCTTCGGGTCGAGGTCGACCATGATCTCGCGGAACTTGCCGCCCATGGGAAGCGTGACGGAGGCGCCCTGCACGACCGCCAGCTGCACCCGCAGGAAGTTGATCCCGATGTCGAAGAGGTTCTGCTCGGTGAGCGTCTTGCTGCCGAGCCCCAGCTGGAGGATCGGGACGTTGGAGGCGTTGTAGCGGATGACCAGCGGGGGCGTGCCCCCCGGTGGCATCACCCGGATGATCGTCTGGTTGATCGCGGTCACCTGGGCCACCGCGGCGTCGATGCTCGTCCCGGGCTGGAAGTAGACCTTGATCACCCCGACGCCCGTGAACGACTGCGACTCCAGGTGCTCGATGTCGTTGACCGTGCTCA
>CAYQOH010000072.1:0-11956 GCA_964419075.1 uncultured Opitutaceae bacterium
TCGC
Organism: uncultured Opitutaceae bacterium; assembly: GCA_964419075.1. GTDB lineage: Bacteria > Verrucomicrobiota > Verrucomicrobiia > Opitutales > Opitutaceae > Palsa-1447. The sequence goes on from CAYQOH010000072.1 coordinate 5, forward strand.
CTCGGCCGGCACCGGCTGGTGGACCTCGATCGCGTCGGCGGACTTCAACGGGGACGGGCGGCCCGACTATGTGGTCGGCAACGTCGGGCTGAACACGCAGTACCGCGCGAGCCCGCAGCGCCCCGCGCTGCTCTATTACGGCGACTTCAGCGGGGAGGGCGAGGAGCCCCTGACGATCGAGGCCTACTACGAGGGCGACCGCCTCTTCCCGTGGCGCTGCCGCAGGGACATGGACGCGGCCGTCCACGGCATCATCAGGAAGTACCCGCGAAACGACGCCTACGCCCGCTCCACGCTTGGCGAGATACTTGGGGAGGGAAGGCTCGCGGCCGCACAGCGGTTCGCCGCGACCGAGCTCCGGAGCGGCGTCTTCCTGAGCCAGCCGGACGGCACCTACCGGTTTGAGCCCCTGCCCCGCATCGCCCAGATATCGCCCCTTCAGGGCATGGTCGCCGGCGACTTCACGGGTGGCGGTCACGCCGACATCTACGCCGTTCAGAATTCCTACGCGCCGATCCCCCCGGTCGGCCGGTTTGACGGGGGCCTGAGCCAGCTGCTGCGCGGAGACGGCCGCGGGCATTTCACCCCGGTCCCGCCCTCCGAAAGCGGCCTCGTCGTGCCGGGTGACGCCAAGGCCCTCTCCGTTGTCGACCTGGACGACGACGGCTGGCCGGACTTCGTCCTATCCCGCAACAACAGCACCACGCTCGCCTTCAGGAACTCCGGCGTCGCCGGCCGGCGGTCCATCGGCGTCCGGCTCAAGGGACCCGCGGGGAACCCGACCGGCGTCGGCGCTCGGGTCACCGTCGAATTGGCCGACGGATCGACGCGAATGAGCGAGGTCTTCGCGGGCCTGGGCTACTATAGCCAGTCCTCGGCCGAGTGCTTCTTCGGCTACGCGGGCTCAAACCCTCCCCGCGGAATCCGCGTGCGCTGGCCGTCGGGTGAGGACGCGGAGTATGCCGTCCCCGAGGGCTCGGTCACCCTGACGCTCTCACCGCTCGCTCGCTAGGGCTGCGTCCCGGCCGCGGTCACGTCGTGAAGCGTGACCCAGTACACCAGGGGCATGCCCCGCTCAACCCCATCCGGCCAGACCTTGTCGCCAAATGAAAGCGAGGGGGGGATGACAAAGACGGCCTCGGCGCCCACCGTCATCATCTGGAGCCCCTCCATCAGGCCGGGCATCATCCCCTCCATCCTGATGCTAATCCGATCGGCGGAGAGCTGCGGCAGCTTGGTCGTGCCGTCGGACGCGGTGGCGTGGACCGTGACGACGATGGTGTCGCCGGGACGGGGCCTGACCCCGTTCTTGCCGGGCTGAACGTTGTAGCCGAGGCCGCTCGCCGACTCCTGCAGGCCGAGCCGCCTGTCCATGTCCCTCAAGTAGCCCTCGAGCCGCCCCTTCGGCGCCGACGCCCACGACGCCTGCGGCCTTGAGCGCGCCGAGAGCTCTTCGATGCGCTTGGCCACCTCGACCGACAATCGCTGCGCCGACGCGTCCATCGAGAAGGCCTTCCCCTGGTAGGCCGCGCGAATCCCCTCGAGGAACGCGTTGAACTGGACCTCGTTCCACCCGAACTCCCCGAAATGGCCGGTTTGCTCCAGGGACGAACCGAGGGCGGAGAACGCGTAGAGCGGGTAGTCCGGCGAGGCCGCGGCAGGCGCCGCCGGCTTCACGCCCGCCGGGGACAGCTCCGTCGAGGGCTGGACGGCCGCCGTGGCCGGATCCCCGCCTCCCGTGTTCTGAGCGGGCTCCGCGCCAAGCACCCCTCGTGCGGTCGCCAGCATCAGGAACAAGATCACGCGGGTTGCGGAGATATTCATGTCGTTCGAATCGTGGGTTATTCGCTAGGATGGCGCCCTAGGCACCTATGTCGACGGGCCACTTGAAGCTCCTCAATTTGACCTGGGTCGGCTCGTCCACTCCCTCCGTGATGTGGTAAAGCTGGTTGATCTCCAGCCCCTGGACCACCTGTGTCTTCCCGGTCACCGGCCAGAAGATCTCGACCCGCTTGATGGCGACGGCCTTCCCGATCCCGATCTCCTGGCGCACGGTGGTGGAGCCGAAGTTGCCACCGGTGCCGACCGTGCGATAGATCGACCGCTCCCCCTCGCCGGAGTCCACCACAACCTTGACGCGGGCGCCTAATGCGGCGCGGTTCGTCCTCACGCCCTCCAGCTTGAGCTTGATCCAGTTGTTCCCGTGGCCCGGGTTCGCAAAGAGCTGGTTCTGGAAATGGTCGCCCTCGACGGCGCCGCCGATCACGGCGTAGATGTCCTGCGTCCCGTTGTTGTTCAAGTCGGCGAACGCGACGCCGTGGCCCTTCTGGAGCTGGCCGAATCCCCCGGATGTCGTCACGTCCTGGAAGCGCCTGCCCCCGTCGTTGCGGAACATCCGGTTGGGGATGAGCACGGACAGGTCCGGATTGCCCGTGCCGAAGTAGCAGTCGAGCCACCCGTCGTTATCGAGGTCGCCGAAGCTGCACCCCATCGCGAGGATCAGCTTGTCCAGGCCGACCTCCCGGCTCACGTCCGTGAACGTCCCGTCGCCGTTGTTGCGGTAGAGCTTGGCGCGCTGGCCTGCGAACGGCAGGCCGAGGTATTCCGCGGCGATGTCGCCCACGTCCTGGACCAGGTACCCCGTGACCAGGATGTCGGGCCACCCGTCGTTGTTGTAGTCGAAGAACCAGCACGAGAAGGATTCCGGGGGGCCGCCGATTCCGGCCGCCACGCCCACCTCCGTGAACTTCCAGCGGGCGGTCGGGGACTTGTCGGCCCCGGCCGGCCCGTCGTTGCGCAGGAGCAGCCTCGGCCCGTCGAGCCTCGACAGGAAGAGGTCGGGTCGGCCGTCGTTGTTGTAGTCGGCGGTCACGGCGGCCTTATAGAACCCGACGAAGTCCAGGCCGTGCTCCGCGGCGCATTCGGTGAACGTTCCATCCCCGTTGTTGCGGTAGAGCTCGCAGGAGACGCTGTCCCCGTTCTTCGTCTCGGCGACGACGAAGACGTCGAGCCAGCCGTCGCCGTTGTAGTCGAACCACGCCGCGGAGTGCGACGGGCGCAGCCTCAGCATCCCCGCCTCCTCCGTCACGTCGGTGAACGTGAAGTCGCCGTTGTTGCGCAGGAGCGAGAACGGATAGTGTCCCGCCGCCCCCATCCACGCGCCCCGCAGGATCATGACGTCCATGAATCCGTCGTTGTTGTAGTCGCAGTGGATCATGTTGAGGCCGCCCGTCAGCCCGACGAGGCCCGCCTCCTCCGTGCGTTCGGTGAACGTGCCGTCCCCGTTGTTGTGGAACAGGCGCACCTGGTCGTTCAGGCCCCAGGACGACACCATGACGTCGAGGAACCCGTCGTTGTCGAAATCCTCCACGACGACACCTCCCGACAATCCGTGGACGTCCAGCCCCACGTCGGCCGCGATGTCGGGGAAGTGTTTGATGTCGTAGTCCGAGGCGAAGAGCTTGGGCTCGATCAGCCATTTCTCCGGGACCTTTTCGGGGTATTCGCCAAGGGTCATGTAGGCGATGTTCAGGAGCCAGCGGGCCCGCAGGCATCCCGGGTACTTCTCAAGCAGTTCGGTCAGAACCGCGACCGCCCCGCGCGAGCCCCGCTCCAGCCTGTGGACGCCCTTGCCCTGGATCGGGAAGATGCATGAGTCCCCGTTGTGGTTCTGGAGGCAGTTCTCGTTCTCGCCCATCCGCAGGAAGCACACCGCCTTGAAGGTGAGCCACTCGACCTCGCGCCGCTCCTCGGCGGGGACCTTGTTGTCCTCCATGTACCGCATGATGGCGTCGTACTCCTTAAGCGCGGCATCGCACTCGCCGGAGTCCAGGTACTGCCACGCGAGCCGTATCCGGATCTGGAATTGGTGCTCTGGGTCGGTGGCCTGGGCCTTGAGCGAGTTGAGGATCGCCGCCTGCTCATGGTTCCTGAAGGGGTTGCGCAGGGGGTCGGCCTCGCGGGTGATCTTCGCAAGGAGCTCGGCCATCTTCCGGTTGCTCGCGGGCTGGGGTTTTCTTGCCCCCAAGGAACCGGCGCTCGAGGCGGCGCCGGCGTCTGAAACTCCCGCGCCGGAATCGACGCTCCCGGCCGGGGCGGCCGCCAGCCTCAGGGGCCACGCGAGGCTCGCCGCCAGCCCGAGGGACCCGCCGAACGCGGAGCGCAGGAACGAGCGGCGGTCGATGATCGCCCTGGCTTCCGCCTTCGAGGGCCGCGCCGGTCCGCGCGCAGTCGCCGCCGAGGGCGCGCCGGGTTCGGGTTCCCCGGTATCGGGCAATGGGCGCGAGGAGGAAGGCGTGGTCATGTCATGCGGAAGGGTTGGGTTCGCTTGGGATGAATTCCGACGAGCACTATTGCTCCACCTGCGAACGGAGGTCGGGAGGCAGGAGATCGAATGAAAGCGCGCGCAGTGCGGGGTCCCCGATCTCCAGGCTGAACGCCCTGCGTAGGACATGGAACCGGTAGAGGAGGATGGTGCTGAGCGATCGAAGCTTCCCATCGTCGATCTCGGCGATGCATTCCCGAAGCCGCGGCAGCACAAGATCCATGTGGTGCTCCTGCGCCAGGAGGACCACAAGGCCGATCCGCTGGTCCCACAACAGGTCGCGGTCTGCCCCCCCGGATATGCGCCGCAGCAGAAGGTCCATCGTCTCGCCAAGCTCCTCGTTCTCACCGCAGACCTTCTCGACCTGGGCGCGGGCCACCAGGGCGCCGAGGTCCGCCGGGAATCGCCGGAGCGCTCGGCCCGCCCTGCTCGCGGGGCCGACCTGCCCCATGTCGGCAAGATACACGGCGATCCGGCTGAGGGCCAAGGCGTCGTTCTGCTCGTCGACGACCTCGAGGACGACGACCGTCTGCCCCTCAAATCCGCCAATGACCGGCGCCATGTACTGCACGGGCTTCAACCATCCGGGCAGGTTCCAATGGTGAAGCCGGTCAAGGAAGCTGCCGTCGAGCTGCCCCGCCCCCATCACCGCGAGGGCATCCATGTAGGGATCCCACGTCGGGATGATGATGTGTGTCACGCCGTGGACCCCGATCAGGTCCTGGGCCTCCTCGGGGGTCGAGGCGCTCGCGATGCGGATCGCGGTCTGGAGGCCGTCGCGGTTCTCCCAGCCAAAGGTGGCCAATCCGCGGATTCCCCCATAGTAATGGAGCGTCGGCGTCACGTTTGGAGGGGCCAGCGCCACGCCGCCGGCGGGACCGACGTGCCTTGCAAGCCAGTAAGCAAGGTCGCGCTCGATGAGACCGACGGCCTCGGTCCTGCTGAGTCCTTGGGTGCCGCGCACCTCGGTCGAGGGCCACAGCTGGACTATCCCGAGCGTTCCGGCCAGAAGAACCGCGCTCGAAATCCCGAGCTTCAATACCTTTGATGAAAATGGGGTGTGAATTCCTTCAAGGGCTGCGGCACAAACGATGAGGAGGGTGAACAATCCCGCGTCCACGTCGTTCCACCGGCTTATCTGCCGGAAAGACAGCGCCAGAGCGATAACCACCGGCCCGAGAGCCAGCGCAATCGGGGACCGTAACGCGGGACTGACCGTCCTTTGCGAAAGGAGCGCAATCGATGCGACCAGGATCAGCAACGGCGCGACGGTCGCCCCGACCACGGCGGTGAACCCATTCTGCAGAAGCCACGCCCAGAGGCTTGGCGCGGACACGGTGTCCGAAAGCAGCGAAAGCTGCATCGACGCCATCTCGACGGTCAGCAGCCCCGAGTTGTGCCCTATCCACATCGCCGCGGGCAGCGACGCCACGGCGGCCGCGGCAAGCGCCCAGGCACATGCGCCCCGAAGGCTCCGCCGCCTGTCGCTTCCCTCGATCCATGCCGTCAGCCGCGCCACGAGTTCGCCGCCGCCAACCCAAGCCACGCCGAATATCGGGTGGATCGAGCGGAGCTCCCAGCCGCCCATGTAGGAGGGAAAGGACTCCAGCAGATAGGCGGCAAGGCATGTCGCCGAGCCCGCGATCGCCCAGGTCCGCCAGAGTTGGGCCCTGGGAGATCCCGACGATCCGACCCCGGCCGCCGATCGGGCGATCCGCGCCGCCAGCACGGCCCCGAGGGCGATGCCCAGGAGGACCGGCAGCTGTTGCGACACGTTCACCCACAGTCCGATGCCGCCGGCGACGCCGCCTGCGGCGAACCAGCGCCGGGCGCTCCGGCCGGAGTCTGACGAATACGTCAACGCAAGACCGGCCAAGAGCGGGAGCACGCTCCACACGGCGCACACCTGCGCCAGCCCGTCGTCGGCGGGCGCACCCGCCACGAACGCGGCGGCGAGTGGGAATAGCGTCGCAAGGGCGACAGACCCCAGCACGGCCGCCCGGGCGCCGTACCGCCGGGCAACGTGGGCCAGGGTGCCCGCTCCGAACACGACCAGGAGCACGGGATCGGCGAAGAGCGCGGACCACTCGATCGAGCGGCCGATCGCCGAGCCCGTGGCCTCGTGGTGGCACCAGGCGACCAGTCCGAGCCACCATCGATATGGGCTTGATGCGAATACCTCGTGGCCCGACTGGGTGTTCTCGTAGTCGATGAACCTCACGCGCCACTGTCGGCGATCGAACATCTGCCGGACTCGGTCAAGCTGCTCGAAGCTCTCGATGTGCTCTCCGGGGATGATCAGCCGCGGCTGCCACTCGGAACCCGCCCCGGGCGCCTGCACGCCGCCCGAAGGGGCGGACGCCTGTCTTCCGGCAATCTGCGAAATGAATTCGATGCGCCGCACCCGGATCGCCGTGGTGGCGACCGTAAACGCAAGCGCGAACAACGGTACGATCAGCCACGACCGTCGGGGAGTGCGTAACAGGTTGGTCACAGGGGGCGTCGTATTGGCCTCTTGATTCGGAATCGGGCATGCAATCTCACTCCGCAGGATCAGGCAAGAAAAGTTGGCGTCCGCGGAGCCGCCGAAACGTTCCTTGACTACTCGGCCGAAGGTTTCTCCCATTGAAGCCCCAGAAATGGCTTCCGCCCAAAGTCACCATCGCCCCCGTGTCTGGACTGCGGCAGGACGATGGACCCGGTCCGGCCTGGTGGGGGCGGCCCTTTTCGCCGGCTCGGCCGCGTCGGCTGCGGACACGGCAGGAAGCATCACGGAGAAGGCGCTGGCGCCGCACCCCTACCCTCAGGGCAAGACCATGTTCGTCGAGCTGCCCGCGGCGGAGACCGGCGTCAGGACGGAGAACCGCTTCGCCGACCCGAGGATGCAGGGCGACCTCTTCCAGGAATTCGAGATGGGTTCCATCGGCACCGGAATCGCCATCGGCGACTATGACGGGGACGGCCTGCCCGACATCTATGTCGTCAGCAAGACGGAGGGCTGCCGGCTCTTCCGCAATCTTGGAGGCTACAGGTTCGAGGATGTGACGGAAAGGGCGGGCGTGGGCGCGGCGCCGGGCATCTGGAACCAGGGCGCGACCTTCGTCGACATCAACAACAGCGGGAGGCTGGACCTCTACGTCTGCCGGTTTAACGCCCCCAACCTCCTTTATGTGAACCAGGGGGACGGGACCTTCAAGGAGATGGCCCATGCGTACGGTCTGGACGTCGTCGACTCCAGTGTCATGGCGGCGTTCTCCGACTACGACCGCGACGGATACCTGGACCTGTATATCGCGACCAACATCCTCAACACCACGACCCACCCGGGGGGCCAGCGCGGGATCCTCCTGCACAACGACCGCCACGGCACGTTCACAAACGTGACCGACAGCGCCGGCATCCTGGGCCCGGCCCAGAGCCATTCCGCAGTCTGGTGGGACTTCGACAACGATGGATGGCCCGATCTCTACGTCGCGAACGACTACGGTTATCCCGACAGGCTCTACCACAACAACCGGGACGGGACCTTCACTGACGTGCTCAACCGCACGCTTCCCCACGTCTCGTTCTCCTCCATGGGCTCGGACCTGGGCGACCTGAACAACGACGGGGTCATCGATTTCTTCGTGGCCGACATGGCCCCAACGTCCCACGTGAGGGACCAGCATCTCGTTGCCGATGCGCGCGGCCGCAGCGAGGAAACTCCGAGCTCGCAGGTGAAGTACCACCGAAACGCGCTTCTCATCAACACGGGCACGGGGGGCTTTCAGGAAGCCGCCTACCTCGCGGGTATCGCCGCCACCGACTGGACGTGGTCGCCGCGCCTCGAGGATCTGGACAACGACGGCCGCCTCGATCTCTTCGTGACGAACGGATTCCCGAATGACCCGGGCGCCGATCTCGTCGTTCGCATTCAGCACGCCGAGACTTCGGCCGAGCGCGCACGGCTCATGTACGAGAGTCCCCCCCAGGTTGAACGGCACCTCGCCTTTCGCAACATGGGCGATCTGCGGTTTGAAGACGCAAGCTCGGCTTGGGGCCTCGGCAAGAGAGGCATCAGCTTTGGAACGGCGATGGGGGACCTGAGCGGGGACGGCAACCTCGACATCGTCTACTCGAACTACCGCGCCGGCGTCACGATCATGCGCAATGACTGCGCCACGGGCCACGTCGTCAACGTCGACTTGCGCGGCGTCGTCTCCAACCGCTACGGGGTGGGCGCCACGGTCCGCGTCGAAAGCGCGCTGGGCGTCCAGGTCCGCCAGCTCGTCCTGGCGCGCGGGTACATGTCGACCAGCGAGCCCATGGTGCATTTCGGCCTCGGCGCCGACACGGTCATCGCGCGAATGGTGGTCACGTGGCCGAGCGGCCACGTCCAGACGTTCGAGAATCTCAAGGTGGACCGGCGCTACACCGTCACGGAGCCGTCCACTCCCATTCCGGTGCCGGCCGACGCGCCACGCCCGCCCCGGCAGTTCGAGGAGGTCCCCGCATCCGCGGGCCTGTCGCTCATGTCCCAAGAGGAGCCTGTCGACGAGTTCGTCAGCCAGCGGCTCATTCCGCTGCGCCAGAATCCGCACGGGCCCGGCCTGGCAGTGGGGGACGTCTTCGGCAACGGACGCGACGACGTCGTTCTGGGCGGCACGACGCATGACTCCCTGCGCATCCTGCATGCGGCACCGGGCCAGTACCTGCTGACCGATTCATCGGTGGCACCGACGGGCACCACGGTCGACGACGGGCCGGTGCTCCTGTTTGACTCGGCGGGCTCCGGACGGCAGGACCTCCTCGTCACCAAGGGGGGCAATTCTCTGCCCGCGGGCTCGCAGGAGTACCAACCGCGCCTCTTCCTCAATGACGGCCATGGCGCCTTCCGGCCCTCCCCGGATGACGCGCTGCCCCCGCTGGCAATAAGCGCCGGGGCCGTCGCCGCGGCCGACTTTGACCACAGCGGCCGGCTCGGGCTGTTCATCGGGGGCCGGGTCACGCCCGGCCGCTACCCCCTTCCGCCCCAGAGCGCGCTCCTCGCCAATCGCGGCGGGAAGTTCGAGGACGTCACCGACACCCTTGCGCCCGGGCTGCGCGAGGTGGGGATGGTGACGTCGGCGCTATGGAGCGACGTCGACGGCGACGGCTGGCCCGACCTGATGCTCGCCCTCGACTGGGGCGGCGTGAAGTACTTCCACAACACCCAGGGCAAGGGCTTCGAGGACTGGTCCGAGAAGGCGGGATTCGCGGCGGCGGGGACCGGATGGTGGACCTCCATCGCGGCCGCCGACTTCAATGGCGACGGCCGGATGGACTACGTGGTCGGCAATCTCGGCCTCAACACGATCTATACGGCCGATCACGCCCATCCGGCACTGCTGTTCTACGGCGACTTCAGGGACGGGGGGCCGAAGCAGCTTGTCGAGGGGTACTACGAGGGAGACACGCTCTATCCCAGGCGAAGCCGCCGGGACCTCGGCGCCGTCATCCCGTCGATCCTGAAGCGTTTTCCGACCTTTGATTCATATGCCCGGGCGACACTGGGCGAGATTGTCGGTGAGGAGCGCCTCGCGAAGGCCCGCCGCTTCGCCGCGACGGAGTTTCGCAGCGGCGTCTTCCTGAGCCAGCCCGACGGCACCTACCGATTCGAACCCCTTCCGCGCATCGCGCAGATATCGCCCCTGCAGGGCATGGTCGCGGGGGATTTCGGAGGCGACGGTCATACCGGCATCTTTGCCGTGCAGAACTCCTACGCGCCGATCATATCGGTGGGGCATTTTGACGGCGGCCTCGGACAGCTTCTGAGGGGCGACGGGCGGGGACATTTCACCGCGGTCCCGCCGTCCGAGAGCGGACTCGTCGTTGTCGGGGATGCGAAGGCCCTCTCGGTGCTGGACCTCGACCAGGACGGCTGGCCCGACCTTGTCGTGTCGAGGAACAACGACACGACGACGGCGTTCCGCAACGGCGGCGTGGCAGGCCACAAGCCGCTCAAGATCCTCCTTCGCGGCGCCGCGGGCAACCCGACCGCCGTAGGCGCCCGGATCACGGTGGAATTCGCCGACGGCTCAAACGAGACAGGCGAGATCTACGCCGGCTCGGGCTACTACAGCCAGTCGGCCGCCGCGTGCTTCTTCGGCTACCCCGACGCGAACCCGCCGGTGAAGATCCGCGTGCGCTGGCCCTCGGGCGCCTCCTCCGAGCACGCGTTCCCGAAGGGGTCGACCACGCTCACGCTCGGCGCCCCCGAGGCCGGTCCTTAGCGCGGGCCGACCGCCTCGAGGGGACCGCTCACGGCCCCGTGAGGAAGCGCTCGACCGCGTCGCCCGCGTCCAGCCCCGTCATCCAGTAGCGGGCCGGGGCGGGCTGCACGGCGGCGCCGAAGGCCCAGAGAACGTTCACCGGCAGCGCCACCCGGTAGCTGGCCGCGGGCCGGATCCTTGCGGAATCGAACCCCGGGATCAGGAGGTTGGAGTCCTTGGACGCAGCCGACCGGGCGATCGCCAGAAGCTCGCCGCCCGTCACCTCGAACATGCCGATCGGCAGATTCGAGTAGAAGGGAACGACGTCGCAGACCCGCGTGACACCGCGGGTCACCCTTACAGGCGCGGCGGCCCCGCCGGTTCCAACAAGCGCATAGTCCGCCGCCGCCGCCCTCCGCACGGCCTCGCCGACGGCGATCGACAGGTCCCGGGCCTTCCCGAGGCCCGCCGGCACCAGCGGCGAGGATTCGCGGCCCCCGATCCAGCGCCAGCGCGAGTCGAAGCTGCGGTCCGCCACGACCGCCCTGGCCTTCGTGCTCATGACGAGCAGGTCGGCGATGATCGCGTTTCCGCTGCGGAACTCGCCCCCGCCCATGATCGAGGGGATCTCGGAGCCCGCGGCATAGGCGGCCGGGTCTCCAGAGGCCACCCAGAAGACGAGGCGTCGCGGAGACAGCGGGTTGTAGTGAACGAGTCCGAGCATGAGGGGTCCGTCTGCGCGGAACACCACGCCGTCGCTGCACGTCGCGGCCGCGCCGTCAAAACGGACGGGCAGGGAACCCGCAAGGCGCGCCACGACGGCGTTCTGCTCGGCGGTCCCTATGAGCACCAGGTTGCAGCGCGCAATGTCCCCGTCGGTGACGTCCACGTCCGCCTTCACGTTGAGCGATCCGTAGAGATTCTGGCTGTGGGGAACCTTGTCGGTGCCGGCGGCGCCGTTGTCATCGGGCCAGCCCGCGTTGGGGCTCCTGGAGGCGGCCCCGGCCGCAAGGCGCATGGCGGCGCGCTCGGACCCGTTACCGCCCGTGCCGTAGACGATGAGCAGGGGCTCCCCTTCGTAAAGGAGGGCGGCGCCGCCCGGCGTGTGGAGCAAGTACGGGAGCGCCTCGGACTTCGCCTCGAAGCTCCAGCCCCCCGCGCCAAGGGACAGGACGGCCGTTTCGGGAAGAGGAGCCGGCAGCGTGACGGGGACGGCGCCGTTGACCGACACCTGCAGCGCGACCGACCGGTCAAAGGGCGACTCGGCGAGGCGCAGGCGCAGGCGCGCGATGTTGGTCAGGTCGGCGAACAGCAGGTTGGGTTCTCCCGTGGCCAGGACGAAACGGGCCGCCTTCGGCGCCGGGCCCCACTCCGCCACCTCCGCCCACCAGCCGCGCA
>CAYQOH010000073.1:0-11931 GCA_964419075.1 uncultured Opitutaceae bacterium
CCGCGAGGCCCCCGGTCTTCATGTACGGGTAGAGTTCGCTCGCCGCGTGGACGATCTTCATGGCCGATTCAGCTCACGTCGGGCCCGCGCCGCGTTTTCGTAACCTGCTCTCGCTCAACCCGGGGCGGCCTGAAGGGGGAACGGTGTCCGAGGGTCTGCGGTTGGCGAACACTGGACGGCAAATCTAGGCCCCAAACAGACGAATTGTCGAGATCAGGGAAGAAAAAGATCCATCCAGACCTAACCTGGGGCTGGTCTGGGAGCAGGGATCCCGTCACGGCGTTCAGGCATGGGATCCCCACCCCTCGACGCAGCCGTAGTGAAGGCCGGTCGGGCCCCCAGGCTCCTCGGCGGCCGTCGCGGGATACGGGTCCATTCATCACGGGGGCGACCGGCCAAACCGAGACCCGCCCGCATACCTTGGTCCATGCCGTCAATGGCCCCCTCCCCTCGACGTCGACGTCCTTTAGCGGTTCCTTCGATGCCCGAAAGGATTCCGTGGCCGGCATGCCTGGGCGGGCATCCCGCCAGGAGACCATCTCACTCCCGTCGCCACCATGCTGGTTGCCGCCGCCGTGAGGACCAAGGTCCAGTGCTATCGAATGCCACAGGATGAGGCGCTCGGAACGCCCCCGCCTTCAATTGCCGACCTTTTCTGAGAAGGCGGCCTGGCGTCACCCGAGCAGGCTCCATCCCTTCCGATATTCGGTGCGGACATATTGGTTTGCCTCCGGATGATTGGAGATCGCCATGTCGGCTGCACTCCACTCGATCAGCCCGTCGACGCGCTTGGCGATGTTGCCAAGCAGGCAGAGCTCGGTGAGCGGACCGGCGTACTCAAAGTTGGCGCCGGCCTTCTGTCCCGCCTTGATCGCGTTGACCCAGTTCTGCTCGTGGCTGCCGGTGAGGCGTGGAAGCGTCTTGGCAGGCTGAACAAATTCCTGCATCTTCGTTTCCGGAATGAGGCGGGCGCCCTCGCCGTAAACGCCGGCCATCAATGTTCCCTTGCTGCCTTTGAAGATGATGCCGCCCTCCTCCGGCATACTCCGGTTAGGCTCAAGCTCCTCCGGACGCGGCGCGCGCGTGCCTTCGTACCAGGTCAGCTTCACCGGCGGCAGGCTGCCGCGCGCAGGAAAACGGAATGTTACGATCGCCGAGACCGGATGGGTGTCGGGGTTGAGATCGCTGCAGCTTGCCTCGACGCTCGATGGCGGCCCGAGCTTCAGAGCGGAGACGACCGAATCGAGGGTGTGTGCGCCGCGGTCGCCCATCATGCCGTTGCCGAAATCCCACCAGCAACGCCACACCATCGGGTGGTAGGCGGGGTGATAGGGCCGCTCACGGGCGGGGCCAAGCCAGAGATCCCAATTGAGCTTGTCCGGCAGCGGCGGCGTATCGGCGGGCCGGCGGCTCCATTTCGAGCTCCACCACGCGTGGCCCCAGGGGTAGTAGGTGAGGCTGCAATAGGCGTCGACCTCGCGCACCTCTCCGATCGCTCCGGCCTGAAGCCACTCGCAAATGAGCCGGAACGACTCGCTGCTGTGCCCCTGGATGCCCATCTGCGTACACACGCCCGACTCGCGGGCCGCCTGCGCCAGCATGCGGGCCTCGTAAACATCGTGGCAGAGCGGCTTCTGGCAGTAGACGTGCTTGCCCGCCCGAATCGCCGCCATCGCGATCACCGCATGCGTGTGGTCCGGGGTGGCGATCAATACCGCGTCTATGTCCTTCCGCTTCTCCAGCATCTCGCGATAATCGACGTAGAACTCGGCGCCGGGATGCTCGGCGATGGCCGGGGCGGCATAGCCCGGGTCCACGTCGCACAGCGCCACGATATTCTGCGAAGCAAGATTCTTGAGGTTCTCGCGGCCCATCTCGCCAATGCCGATGCCCGCGATATTCAGCTTGTCGTTTGGCCCGGGCTGCCGCACGCCGCCGCGCATGCGCCCCGGAAGAATGGTGAACGCCGCCGCGGTCGCGGTGGCGCGTAGGAAGTCGCGGCGAGTGAGAGGAGTGCTCATAGTCAGAACGATCGAAGTGAAACCTTAGTTCCGTTGCGCGGTGCCTGAAGATCTAGCCAGCAGGGTCATTTCCTTTCGAGAAATCATGCGACGCCTTGAGATCGGAGCGTCCCGTCCATGCACACTGCAATATCCGCTCGAGGCAAAAAAGGGAATGTCATTTTCCGCCGCGCCGCACGCGGCGCCCTCTTCAACCTATCGGCCTCGGCGCGAGCCGTGGGGCCCGGTGCCGCCAGCCGTTCACCGGCGACCTGGCGCAGGCCGGCGCCTGTCGGCTCAGGGGCATCTGCGGCGGCGCCCGCGCACAAACGAAGGTCTTGGGTTGGCGATCGTCGCAGGGAAGGTGCTCCTGCTGGCGTTTTCGTGGGCACACAACAAGGCGTCAACTTGTTGAAGGAGCCCGGCATCGCCGGCGCACGCTCGTTCGAGATGGGTTCGGTGCCGCTCGCCGCAGACAAGCACGAGCGGCCTCTCCGCCGCTTGAGGCTCCCCGCGCTCCATCGGCATCAAACGAAGCCAGAATGATGACGCTTGAAATTGACGCTCGATTGCGAGGCTGATGCGCCTTACGCTTGGCGCATTGGGCCGGGAGCCGATCAGAAGACGATTTCGATATCCGTGATCCCAGACACCGGGAAGGCGCATGACGATGCAGACGAATCGCTCCACCAAGATTGCCGCCATCATCGTCCTCGCCCTGCTCACCGTGCTCGTGACCGTGGACGGAGTGCCGAATTGACTTAGGTTCCGCGGTGGAATCGCCATCCCGATGAAGACTCGACCCAGCCCCTCCGCACGATCCCTCCATCTCGGGTCTGCAATGGCCTTGGTTCTCTGCGCCGCCCGTTCTCTGCGCCGCCCTCCAGCTTACGGGCTGCGTGTCGACATAATACCTGAAAGCAAGCAGGGACACCCCGCCGCCGCAGCTGCTCAACATGCCATTCGCCCCCGGCCGCCTCGAGGCCGCGCTGAATGCGGTCATCACCTACAACGGGCCCGGTTCGTGGAAACGCGATGCGTTCTGGGATGAATATGTCGTCACGCTCCACAATCCCGGGGTACGCGCTCTTACAATCTCTGCGGCGGGACTGACGGATCTTACCGGCGCAGTGCGGACTCCCGGGGACAATCCGTGGAAGCTGGAAAAGGAGAGCAAGACCCTTGAAGAGAAATACCAGGCAGCCGGCATCGCCTTTGCGCGTTACACAGTTCCGGGCGTACTCATTGTCGGCGGAGCATCGGCCATTGCAGTCGCCGGTTCAAGCGGATGGCTAGCCGGCTATGCCGCAATCGGTGGGGCCGCCGTCGGCGCCGTGGTGGTTCTGCCTGTCTATTACGGCACCGTTCTGACGATCAATCACTTTGACAAGGTCCGGATGGAAAAGGAATTCGCCAGGCGACGGATTGCGCTGCCGATTTCCCTTGCTGCGGGGGAGTCGCGGACCGGCAGCTTCTTCTTTCCTATGGTGCCAAGCCCCCGCTCTCTTGGTGTGCACTGGTCGGACGAATCGGGGTCCGCAGATGCAATCCTCGCGCTCGACTTCCTGAATGACCTCCACCTCGCGAGGCCAGCTAAGCCCGCCCCCACCAAGTAGATCAGGCCTGATTGCCTGGCCGCCCAGCTTAATGCGCTCGCCAATTTGAGCGCCTTGAGGGATGTTGGAAGCGGTTGACTCGCCGAATGCGGGTCCCACCAAGATATGTTAAACACCAAGCCGGGCCGCAAGGGCCCCCAGGCCGATGACTCAGTCAAAGGCGTAATCCAATTCAGAGCCGGCGGTTCCGCGTTCGTTGTCGTTGACGGCAAACGGGATGAGCCGTCGATCCAGATCTCCCCGGACGACACGGGGGTCGCCCTCCCGGGCGACACCGTCGTCGTGCGCATCTACCGCGGCGTCGCCGGGAGGCGCCCGGGCGAGCGCGTGGGCCGCGTGGTCCAGATCGTCGAGCGCGAACGCGCCGTCATCGTCGGGGACTTAAGGCGCGAGGGCCGCAACTTCATCGTCGCCCCGGACGACCCACGGTTCGTCTACGAGATCGCCGTCCCCGACCCCGCGAGGTCCCACGTCAAGCCCGTTCCCCACCCCGGCGACAAGGTCATCGTCAAGCTCGGGGAATGGCGGCGGCGCGAGCAGCCCCTGGTCGGCGAGATTACCGGCAGGCTCGGGCGCACGCACGAGCCGAGGGCGGAGCTCCTCGGCATCTTCGTCAAGCACGGCCTCGAGCCGAACTTCCCGGCGGACGTCGAGCGCGAGGCTTCCCACATCCCCGACCACGTCGGCGCGAGGGAGCTCGAGGGCCGCAGGGACTACCGCGCCGTCCCCGTCTTCACGATCGATCCGGACGACGCGAAGGATTTCGACGACGCCCTCTCCATCGAGGACCTGGGCGGCGGCAGCCTCCGCGTCGGGATCCACATCGCCGACGTCTCGAGCTACGTGAAGCACGGCACGGCCATCGACCGCGAGGCGCGCACGCGGGGAAACTCGACCTACCTGGTGGGCACCGTGATCCCCATGCTGCCGGAGAAGCTCTCCAACGGCCTCTGCTCGCTGGTCGAGGGGCAGGACCGCCTCTGCAAGGCGGTCTTCCTCACGTTCGGGCCGGACTTCAGGATCCGGGAGACGGACTTCGCGAACACGGTCATCCGCAGCCGCAAGCGCCTCACCTACAAGCAGGCCTACGCCCTGCTCTTCGAGAACAGCCACGAGAAGATCCGCGCGATGCCGGTTCCACCGAAGCACCAGACCGGCTCCACGGGCCGGGCCCTCAGGGAGCTCGGCGACGGGGAGCTCTCGGACCTTCAGTCGTGGATCCGGGCGCTCTGGCGCATCGCCAGCGCCCTCCGGCGCGAGCGCATGGCGGTCGGCAGCCTCGACCTCGACATGCCGGAGACGAAGATCTTCGTCGACCCCCAGGGCTACGCGGACCGCCTCGAGCGGATCGAGCAGGACGAGAGCCACCAGCTGATCGAGGAGTTCATGCTGGCGGCAAACGAGGCCGTGGCACGGCTGACGCGCACGCACAAGCTCCCGTCCCTCTACCGCGTCCACGACAACCCGGACGCCGAGAAGCTGAGCGACTACCGCCAGTTCGTCTCCACCTTCGGCATCAAGGTCGGCGACCTGACGCACCGGGAGGAGGTCGTGAAGCTCCTCGCGATCCTGAAGACCCACCCGCAGGGCTACACGCTGCGCACCCAGTTCCTGCGGAGCCTCAAGAAGGCCTGCTACCGGGCCACCCCCGACGGCCACTACGGCCTCCACAAGAAGGACTACACGCACTTCACCTCGCCTATCCGGCGGTATTCCGACCTGGTCGTCCACCAGGTCCTCCAGGCCTACCTCACCCGCAAAGGCGAGGGCGGCGCCGCCCGCCACGACCTGCGGGGCATCCAGCAGCTCGCCGAGCACCTGAGCCTCACCGAGATCAACTCCACGGAGGCCGAGCGCGAGAGCGTGAAGATCAAGCTGCTCGAGTTCTTCGAGCGCGAGCTGGCGAAGAAGAAGCGCACGGCCTTCGCGGCCGTCATCACGGACGTGCGCCGCCACGGGTTCTTCATCGAGCTGGTGGAGTCCATGACGTTCGGGTTCGTCTCGTCCGACACGCTCGGCGACGACTACTACCAGCTGAACGAGGGGGGCAACGCGCTCGTCGGCCGCCGCAAGCACCGCGTCTACGAGCTCAACGGCAGGCTTGACGTCGTCGTGGACAAGGTGGACCGGTTCAAGCGGATCATCGACTTCCGTCCGGCCTGAATTGCCACCCGACATGAAACACTACGACTTCCCCACGCATTTCCGAGAGCTGTACGACCGCGCGGTGGCGCTCTATGCCAAGGGCCAGCGCGGCGCGGAGACCTTTTTCGACAAGACGCAGACCGCGTGGCTCGCCTCTAACGGCATCACCCCCCAGCACGTCTACGACTACGCCGAGGACGAGGTCGGGGAGGGCGAGCCGGGCTTCGCGCACGCCGTCCTGATCGAGTCCGCGCGCCACAACTACTTCATGAACGTCCAGCACGGCACGCCGTCGGCGCACGTGCTCGACGCGGCGACGTTGCCCGCGAAGACGGACGCCGCAAAGGGCATCGAGTGGCTGCCGAGGATCATCCCGAAGGCAAGGGCGAAACTTCGCGGCGAGCTGCCCGCGACCCTCATGTACTGCTGCGGCGGGGACCGGCGCTTCTTCAAGGCCCACGACATCCTGCCCTCGGAGTTCCTGGGCGTCGTCTGGCGCAACGCCGACAACGACGCGGCGATCATCGACTGGGTCGTCGCCCGCAGCCGCTCGGCCCCGTAGCTCGCGCCCCTACAGCAGCTCACCCTGCCTGCTGTCGACACCCCTGGGCGGCGCGCTTACGCCGATGAACTTGCCGTACCGCTCGAGCCAGTCGTCAAGCTTTCCCAGGTAGTGGTCGGGGTCGTAGGGCGCCGCGACGGGATCGTACAGCGCGAGCGGGCGCGCCCGCTGCCAGTCGCTCGCGCGCCCCTTCTGCTTCGGCGTGAGGTAGTAGGTCACCCGCTCCCCCATCCTCGGCCGCGGCGACAGCTGCAGCGCGGCCTCCGCGGAGGCGCGCCGCGGCTTTCCGCCGCCGGCGATGAAGCGCTCGTACGCGTCGGGGTTCATCCCGAGGATCTCCCCCTTCGCGAGCTCCGCGACCGGGAGCGTGCTCTCGGTGATCCTCATGCGGTACTCGTCCACGAGGCCGGCCGGCGAGGCGGCCTCGACGCCGAGGAGGAAGCGGATCAGCGAGTGGGTCAGCCTCTTCAGGAACGGCTCCACGCCCCTTGAGCGCAGCGCGCTGCCGCGAAGGACCACCCGGCCCGACTCGAGGAGCGCGTAGTTCTTGGCCTTGTAGCAGAACATCGCGTCGTACTTGCCGTCGAACTCGAGCTCGATCCCCGGGGGCAGGATGGGCACCACCAAGGCGAGGAGCTCCTCCGGCCTGTCGAAGTGCTCCTCCGCAGACAGGTAGATCCCGTCGGTGTCCGCCTCGAGCATCCTGCAGCCGTGCTTGCCGAACTCGTCGATCAGCCTCTGGAGCAGCTCGCGGCCCCGCCGCGTCACCTCGGCCGCGAGCTCGCCGTCGCCGAACCTCGCCCCCGAGAACCCGAGGTACCCGTAGAACGAGTTGATGAGGATCTTGTAGGCGGCCTGGCGGGCCTGGGCCTCCTTGCGCTCGTCGTCACTCGTCGAGGACTTCGCGATCTGCTTGTACTTGAGGCGGTACTCGAGCAGGCGCCTGAGCAGCGGGATGAAGACCCCGAGCGAGTCGTTCGCGGGGTTGCGCGCGATGTTGAGCAGCAGGCTCGGGTACAGCGAGGCCACGTCGAAGTGCAGGACGTGGCGGAAGACGCCCTCGGTGAAGCTGCGCGTGTAGCCGCCGTCGAACGGGCGGACCTCGGGCGGCTGGGGGCACGACTGCCGGGCGTGGTAGTACTCCTCGAGGAACAGGAGGTCGATCTTCACGGTGGTGCCCCGCAGCGTCGCCTCCTGGAGCGGGATCGGGAACGCCCGCGCCTGCTCGAAGTAGGTGGGCAGCAGGAGGTCCGCCAGGCCCTGGGTCTCCCTCAGGTCGTCCTCAAGGTAGGCGCAGAACCGGGCCCGGTCCGCCACGAACGCCTCCGCGATGCGGCTGCCCTCGATGTACGTGCGGTCCGAGTCCTCCTCCTCGGTAATCCCGAAGTGGATCGCGACCTCCTTAAGCCCGTAGGAGTTGAGCTCCCGGGCCGTGATGTCGTTCAGGAGCGCGAGCAGGTAGGTGTCGACGACCGCCCGGCCCGGCAGGTCGCAGCGCGGAAAGTCGATCCAGCGCTCGGCCACCTTGAGCCGGCTGCTCCGGAACGTCGCCCGCTGGCCGAAGCGCCCCCACGCGCACGGGACGCGGCGCATCCGGCACCTCTGGCGCAGGTAGTCGAGGTCGAACTTGAAAATGTTGTGGCCCTCGATGACGTCCGGATCGGCCGCCGCCAGCTCCCGGTTGAAGGCGAGCAGCAGGCGCCTCTCGGCCTCGTCCGTCATCGCGTCGAGCAGCAGCAGGCGGTTCTTCCCCCGCACGCGCATCCCGATCGCGAGCACCCGGTCCCCGGGGTTCGCCGCGTCGCTGAACCCCCCGTCGGCCGAGGCCGTCTCGATGTCGACCTGGCAACGCCGCAGCCCGGTGAAGGACATGTCCCCGAACAGGCGGGCGCGCCGCTGCAGCAGGAACTGGCTCTCGAGGGGCCTAATGGCGTCCACCGCGACGTGGTCGCGGGCCGCCTTGACGAAGGCGTCGAACGCCCCGGGCGAGCTCGCCCGGGCCAGCGTCCCGAGGGCCGCGCTGCCCCCAAGCCTCTCAAACTCCACCCCGGCCACGGGCCCGGTGAACGGGTTCGAGGAGAGCCATGCGAACGGCTCGAACGGCAGCGTCTCCTCGCGCCTTGCGCCACCCCCGGTCTCGACCGAGACCCGCGCCCTGCCCCCGCCGTCGATCCAGACGCCGCAGAGCGTGCCGTCCATGGCGCCTTCGCCCCGTCAGAACGGCCGGACGAAGACCATCGCCACGGCCGTTATCGCAAGAACGAGGGCGATCAGCATGAAGGCATCGGCCTGCGCGCGCCTGCGGTAGGCAAAGCTGACCATCACCGAGAGCCCGAGCCAGCAGACCAGCTTCACGGCGACCCATCCGGGAAACCCGAGGTGGAGCTTGCCGAGCATCGCGAACCCGCTGATGAGCGTCAGGAGCGCCGCGACGCCGGTGATCATGACGACCCGCTTGCGCGTCTCGGCGGGCGCGGCGAACGCGTAGAACGTGTAGCCCACCAGCACGATGATCGAGCTCAGGTGGAGGACATGGTAGGTCGCTAGGTTCATCGCGCTGGTTGGTGGAAAGTTAAATGACACCCCGCCTGTGCCGTATGCCCAAAGGCTCAGGACCTTTTCAAGTCAAGGTGGGCGCCTCCGTCGCGACGTTTGCTTTCCGGTTTACGGCCTAGCAGCTTCCGCGGCGGTTCTGGCTCCCGTAATGTTTCCAAGGCAAAGAGCAGTTATTGAAAGCACCTCGAACACTGCAGGGTGTCTGTCCTTGAGTCTGGGAGATGTCGGCCCACCGTCAAGTATGCCCTTGCGGATTCTACTGCCGGCCATCGGCAGCTCCGGCGACGTCCACCCGGTGATCGCGCTCGGACGCGCGCTGCGCTCGAGGGGCCACTCGGTCGAGGTGGCCGCCAACGAGTACTTCGCCGAGCCGATCGTCGCCGCAGGCCTCGGATTCGTCGCGCTCGGCACCCGGGCCGAGGCGGACGCGATCATGCAGGACCCCAGGCTCTGGCACCCGCACCGCGGCTTCAAGTGCATCGTGGACCGCGCCCTCCTTCCCCACCTGAGGAGCCTCTACCGCCTGATCGAGGAGCGCCTCGGGCCGGGCCTGGTGGTCGCCGCGACGACCCTGTGCCTCGGGGCGCGGGTCGCCCAGGAGCGCCTCGGGGTCCCCACGGCGACGCTTCACCTGCAGCCGAGCGTCTTTCGCAGCCACATCGACAACGGGAGGCTCTCGTTCCTCGACCTGGGCCCGGGCATGCCGCGCGCGGTGAAGACGGCGCTCTTCTGGCTGATCGACACGGTCTTCGTCGAGCGGGCCATCGGCCCCGAGCTGAACGGCTTCCGGGCGACGCTCGGCCTCCCGCGCATTCAGGGAGTCTTCAGCCGCTACGTCCACTCCCCGCAGCTGGTCCTCGGGCTCTTCCCGGACTGGTTCGCCGCCCCGCAGGCCGACTGGCCGGAGAACACCCATCTCACGGGGTTCCTCCTTCACGACGAGGGGGGGCTCAGGGAGGTGCAGGCGGAGGCCGAGCAGTTCCTGAGCGAGGGCCCCCCGCCGATCGTCGTCACGCCCGGCTCGGCGGCGACGGACCGCCGGGAGTTCTTCGCGCGGACGGTCGCGGCGTGCCAGTGCGCGGGGATTCGCGCCATGCTCGTCACCAACCACCCGGGGCAACTCCCCCCGAACCTGCCGCGGGAGATCCGGGCGTTCTCCTACCTGCCCTTCAGCCGGATCCTCCCGAAGGCGGCGGCGATCGTCTACCACGGGGGCATCGGGACGCTGGCGCAGACCGTGAAGGCGGGGATTCCGCACCTGATCGTGGCTAACGCCCACGACCAGCCCGACAACGGCCAGAGGATCGAGCGCCTGGGCCTCGGCTCCTGGATCGGATCCCGCCGTTACCGTGCGGGCCGCGCCGCGCGCCTGGTGTCGGAACTCATCGGATCGGAGGAGATCCGGCAGCGCTGCCGCGCGTTCGCGCCGAGGGTCGACAGCACGGCGTCGCTCGAGCGCGCCTGCGGGCTCATCGAGGGTCTCGCGTAGGCCGGGCGCCAGCCCCGCCCCGTGTCCAGGTCAGGCGGCGGCCTTGACGCGGCCGCCGATCCGATGGAGCTCCGTTTCGAGCGCGCCAAGCTCCGCCTCGAGCGCATCGGGCGGCGGGACCGCCCCGGCCTCGGCGGGCCGGCCCGGGACCGCCTTCAGCGCGGCTTCGACCCGGTTGATCTGGGCGGCCGCGCTCTTGGCGCCGAGGTTCAGGCAGGCGCCGCGCAGGCCCGTCCCGAGGACGGCGAGCTCCGCAAGCTGGGCCCGCTCCTTGTCCTCGCGCAGCCTGCGGCACCATCCCTCGGCCTCGTCGACAAGGGACGCCAGCATCGTGCGCCGCGCGTCGCCGTCGATGCCCAGCCGCGTGCAGACCGTCCCCGGGTTCTCGAGGAGCCCGTCGTCGGCGACCGCGCCGCCGATGTGGCGGAGCTTGCCCAGGATGACGGCGCGGCTGAACGGCTTGACGATGTAGTGGGAGACCCCGAGGGACGCCGCCCTCTTCACGGTCTGCAGGTCGTCGGCCGCGGTGCAGAGGACGACCGGGAGGGCCTTCAGGCGCCCGTCGCCCCGCATCTCCTCGACGAGCTTCAGCCCGTCCTTATGCGGCATGAAGACATCGACGATGCACACGTCGAACGCCTTCGACGGATCGCTGAGCGCGGTCCACGCCTCGCACCCGTCCCGGACGACCGTCACCGTATGCTGGCCGTCGAATTCGACGATCCGGCGCAGGAGGGCGCTCGACAGGCTGTCGTCTTCGGCGATGAGGATGTTCATGGGGCGCGGCGCGGCCGCCGGGGTACCGTGGGCAATCGGCACATTCGGGCCGGTTATTACCCAAATGGCGCCAAGGTCGCTGGCCTTCTGGCACTTGCGTGTCTTTCGGCTCCGCCCTTGGTCCGCCTACGAGCCAATGATGGTCGTATCCAGATGCTGGATGATGAGCTCCTGCACGGTGGCCAGGAAGAGGTAGCACATGAAGGCCTTCCGGACCGGCTCGTCGAGCCCGTCCATGTCGATGTCGCCGGTCTCGAGCGCCTCGTCGCTGAGCGCCTTCAGGCGCCGCTCCCTCAGGTGGAGGCGGAACGCCGTGCAGGCGCGCACGATCGGCTCGGCGTTCTTCTCGTCGAAGGCGACCACGCCCTCCGTGAAGAACTCGCCGTCGAAGAGCGAGAGCAGCGCCCGCAGGTCCCCGTTCTGCCCCTCCAGAAGCTCGCCGATCCACGCGCCGCGGAAATCCTGGTCAAGGTCGTGGAGCGCCTGGGGCGCGGCGAGGGTCTTCTCGAGCTCGAACGACAGCTCGCGGATGATGTCCAGGAGCGGGGCCACCACCGGGAGGCTGAGCTTCACCTCAACGCGTTTCATCGGGTTCGAGGACGGCCGTCAGGTGCCACTGCTGCAGGCTGAAGACGTAGGCCTCGGCGGTCTCCCGCACGCCGGTCCAGACGACCGAGCGACCCTGCTCATGGACCTCGAGCATGTGCTTGCGCGCGCGGTTCTCGTCGAATCCCAGCACCTTCTTGAACACCATGACCACGTACGACATCAGGTTGACCGGGTCGT
>CAYQOH010000074.1:0-11919 GCA_964419075.1 uncultured Opitutaceae bacterium
GCGGCGCCGCTACTACCAGGAGGCGGTCAGCAAGGTCGCGCAGGGGGCCCGCCCGGTCGGCGACCTGAAGACGGACTTCGGCACCTACCCCGGCCTCGAGCAATTCACCGTGGAGATCGACCATTACGCCGTGGTGGACGGGCGGTACATGTACCTCGACCTGCCGTACGCCCTCAACCTCTACCCCACGTACACCGACCGCCACACGCTTCCCCTCTTCATCAAGGATGACCGGCTGGAGACCATCCACGCGGAGATCGGGCTGCCGGCCGGGTTCACGCACGTGGTGATCGCGCCCAGGAGCCAGAACCTCACGGCGCCCGACGGCGCCGGCGGCGTCCGCGTCGCGGCGGGCGTCTCGGGCGGCGACTGGTCGGTCACGCAGGAGCTCTCGGCGCTGCCCGCGGTCGTCGCGCCCGAGGACTATGGCGCGCTCCTCTCGATCGAGTCCACGCTGGAGAACAAGTCGTCCCGGCTCCTGCTCCTCGAGAAGTAGGCGCGCTCACGGACCCGGGCCCCGCGAAGGCACCTCGAAGATGAGCGCAGGGTCCACGGGGTAGCGCCCGAACCTCTCCCCGTAGACGGCCAGGCCGCCGGGCAGCGCCGCGTCCACCTCCAGGCGAAGGACGATCTCGCCGGCCGCGGCCGCAGCGCCCAGCGCCTCCCGGGGGATCGCCGCCTGGACGAGGTAGCCGTAGGACCCGGCCTCGCGGAGCTTCCTGTCGCGGGGCTGCGCGTGCCACGAAAGCACGCCGCGGTGGTCCGCCGGGTCGTCGGGCAGGCAGAAGGTCCCGGCCGGCACCCCGTTCACCCGCACCCTCAACGCGCTCGGGAAGGCCACGGCGCCGGTCATCGGATAGGCGTTCGGGTTCGCGGTGGGGTCGTGGCTGCCCTGGCCGCGCATGTAGTCTCCCTCCGCCGGCGTCGAGCGGTCGCGGTCCTTGCCGAACAGCTGCTTTGCCGACGCCTCGAGGACCAGCGAGGCCCCGGAGACCGCATGGGGGTCGAGCCCGGAGGGCCACGGCAGGCGGTATTCAAAGAAGCCGTAGCCGGCGCCGTCCACCTTAAGCCCGCCGAGCACGTTCCACTGCTTGAGCGACCATCGGGCCGACGCGAACGTGTCCGGCGCAAAGCGCACGACCCGCAGCTCGCCGTTGGCGCACGGGACGGTCTCGGCGCGCGGCGAGGGTCCGTCGGAGACGAGGAACGTCGTGAAGTTGCGATGGAGCACCACGCCGGCCCCGTTCTCGAGCGTGAGGGCGAGGACGGCCAGCGCGGGGTGGTCCGGCATGGTGACGGGGATCGGCGGGAGCTCGCGTGCGAGCCAGGGCTCGAAGGCCATGGTCCGCTCCGCGCGCTGGTAGGTCTCGCGCCGGCCGAGCGTGTTCCAGCCGAAGAGCTCGGTGCGGACGACCAGGTCCTTCCCCGGGGACTCATCCGTGAGGAACGAGGCGAACACGGGGACCCTTACCGACTCACCGGGCTTCACGTCGCGGCACAGCTCGCCGCCCATGGACAGGAAGAGGGGCCGGTGCAGGTCGGCGACGGACATTCCCGGCACGAAGGAATCGAGCCCGGTGACCTTCTCCGACCGGTCGAAGCGGTAGTAGCCGTTCCATTCGTTGATGACGTCGTGCAGCTCGGTGTAGAGCCAGCCCGAGACCTTGGGGTGCCGGCGGAACTGGTTCATCATGATGTGGTAGTCCCAGCTCCAGTCCACGTCGCCGGTGCTCCCGTCGTAGCCCCACACGTTGCCGCACTCGCTGTTGAGCATCGGCTGGCCGCCCTGGACGCGGCCCCCGGTGAAGTTCCACGCGGATCCCGGAAACGTGTCCTTTGAAACCTGGTCGAGGACTTCCCCCCAGGCATAGCCCGGGAGGTACGCGTGCCACGAGTTCAGGTCCGTCTCGGTGTGGTCGTTGTTGCAGGCCGAAATGTCCTCCACGAGCCGCGTGGGATCGAGCCGCTTTGCCAGGCGGTACATCGAGCCGACCCACTCCTGGGTCTCGGGCAGGTAGCTCTTCTTCCCTCCCCTCGCGGTGGTGAGCCCCCACGTCTCGTTGAACAGCACCCAGCTGAAGATCGAAGGATGGTTGAAGTCCCGCTCCACCATGGCGCGCAGGGCGGACTCGCTCTCCGCGCGCGCCTCGGGCGCCGGCTCCCCCCAGAAGTTCGGGACGTCGGCCATGATCAGCAGGCCCAGCCGGTCGGCCCAGTAGAGCTTGCGCGGCACCTCCACCTTGATGTGGATCCGGTTCGCATTCAGCCCCAGGCGCTTCGACCGCAGGATCTCGTCGCGCATGAAGGCATCGCTCGGGAAGGTGTAGAAGCCGTCGGGATGGTAGGACTGGTCGAGCGTCATCTGAAGGTAGAGCGGCTTGCCGTTCAGGGCCACGTACGGGAATCCCGTGCCCGGCATCGGCGCCACGCTGACCTTGCGCATCCCGAAATAGGAGGACACCCGGTCCGCGCCCGCCCCGCAGGCGAGGACCGCCTCGACCTGGTAGAGGTACGGGTCGTCCAGCGCCCAGAGATGCGCCCGGTCGATCGGCACGGCGAACCGCGCCTCGTGTGCGCCCGTCTCGACCGTGACGCCGCCCTCGGCGGCGTCGCCGTCGGGGAACCGCAGGCGCAGCGTCGTTCCGGCGGGCGCCGGCCCGCTCAGCTGCGCGCTCACGGCCACCCTGCCGGCGTCGATGTCGGGAGTGAAGTGGAGCGAGGTCAGGTGAAGCGACGGCCGCGCCTCGAGGTACACCGTCTGCCAGATCCCCCTGGCCTCGCCGTAGCCCTGCTTGCCAAAGAGCTTGAACGGGCGCGGCGCGTCGTCGACGCGAAGCACGAGTTCCTGGTCATGACCCCACGTCACAAAGGGCGTCAGCTCGTACTCGAACGGCGTGTAGCCGCCCTGGTGCTCGCCGAGCGGCCGGCCGTCGCACCAGCCGCGGGTCAGCCAGTTGCACGCCCCGAGGACGAGGAACACGCGCTTGCCCGACCACGCCGCGGGGACGTTGATCGTGCGCCGGTACCAGCCGATGTCGGCCCGGTCGGCGAGGCCTGACAGGCGGGAGCCCCACGGGAACGGGACGGTGATCGTGTCGGGAAACCCCGTCCGGCCGAGCGCCCAGCCCGCCGTCTCGCCGGCGTCCTGCGGGTCGAAACGAAACTGCCACGCGCCGTTCAGGTTGGACCATTCCTTCCGCTCGAAGTCCGGCCTCGGGGATTCCGGAAGGGGGATTGCGGCGGCGGCCCGCGGGTTAGGCAGCTGGAGGGCCGCAAGCACGGTGAGTCCTAGGGCAAGCGATCGGGGGCGATTCATGTCTGGACGGGCGCGCCGGCTCCGGGGTTTAGGGGCATGTCCCAGACTATCCCGGCAGGGACCGTGCGCAATCCCCGGCGTCTCCAAAATGTGCCGGCGGCGGCACCCGGCGGATGCCGGAACACTCGTTCTCGCCTTTTTCTCCGGCGGGCGTACAGCCTTTCGACGCAATGTCCAAGGTCTACTTCTACTACTCGGCCATGAACGCCGGAAAGAGCACGGTGCTCCTCCAGTCGAGCTACAACTACCAGGAGCGGGGGATGCGCACGATGCTCTTCATGCCCGCGCTGGACACGCGCGCGGGCTACGGCCGCATACAGTCGCGCATCGGGCTCGCGTCGGACGCGATCGCCCTGAAGGCGGGCGACGACCTGATGAAGAGGGTCGGCGACGCGCACGCCGACAAGCCCGTCGCCTGCGTCCTCATCGACGAGGCCCAGTTCCTCACGCCACAGCAGGTGTGGCAGGTCACCGACATCGCCGACCGGCTCCGCATCCCCGTCCTGTGCTACGGCCTGCGCACCGACTTTCAGGGCAAGCTCTTCCCGGGAAGCGCGGAGCTGCTGGGCCTCGCGGACAACCTCATCGAGCTGAAGACGATCTGCCAATGCGGCCGGAAGGCGACAATGAACCTGCGCGTCGGCGCTGACGGCAAGGCCGTGAGGGAGGGCGCACAAGTCGAGATTGGCGGCAACGACCGCTACGTCGCGATGTGCCGGCGCCATTTCAAGGAGGCGCTTGACGCCGCCAAGCCGGCCGCCGCGCAGGGTTAGAAGGTAGGCCCGTCCGACCCGGCTACTCGTCGCCCACCCGCCCGCGTCCCGCCTTGTGCCGGGCGCGGTGCTTCTTCATCTCGATCATCCTCACCTTCTGGCCGTGGCTCTTCTGCCGGGTCTGCCGCCTGCGCTTCTCAGCCGCCTGCCGCGCAGCGTCCGCCGCGGCGCGGGCCCTCGCCTCGAGCCTGTCGCACAGCTCGAGCCACGCCCGCTCCCGGTTGGCCGCCTGCGAACGCTCCGCCTGGCAGCGCACCTCGATTCCCGTCGGCCGATGGCGGAGCCAGACCGTTGACGAGGTCTTGTTGATCTTCTGTCCGCCGGGGCCGCTCCCGCGGATGAACCGCTCCTCGATTTCGGACGCCGAGGCCCCGGCCGAGCGCAGCCTGTGTTGGATGAATACGGAGGTTTCCATAGGGGTGTCGCCTGGGAGCATTCCAGCGGCGGCGCCCGTGGCATCAACCGGGAAATGCAGGCCGGCCCCGGCGCGCCCGTCTTGCAGGGCGCGGCGCGTCATAGGCTCGCCTTCGGCCCAAGTCCCGGCGATGAATCGGCCCCACCGCCATGCCCGACCTCACCCGTCGCAGCTTCCTGAAGACCTCGGCCATCGCCGGGGCCGCCGTCACGCTCGGCAAGCTCTCGGTCCGCGCGGGGGCCCCGCGCGGCGGCCCGGCGGCCCCGTCGTGGGTGGAGCGGCCCATGCGCTGGGCGCAGCTCACGCTGGTCGAGGACGACCCGGGCAAGTTCGACCCCCAGTTCTGGCTCGACTACTTCAGGCGCACCCATTCCGACGCCGTGTGCCTGAGCGCGGGGGGCTGCGTGGCGTATTACCCGACGCAGGTCCCCTTCCATCACCGGAGCGCGTGGCTCGGCGACCGCGACGTCTTCGGGGAGCTTGTGCGGGGATGCCGCGAGCTCGGCATGGTCGTGCTGGCGCGCACGGACCCCCATGCGACCTACGACGACGCCCAGGCGGCCCACCCCGATTGGATCGCCGTCGGCGCCGACGGCAAGCCCCGCCGCCACTGGGCCTCGCCCGAGATGTGGGTGACCTGCGGCCTCGGCCCGTACAACTTCGACTTCATGACCGAGGTGAAGCGGGAGATCATGTCCCGCTACCGGGTCGACGGGATCTTCATCAACCGCTGGGACGGATCGGGGATGTGCTACTGCGAGCACTGCCGCGGGAACTTCAGGGCGGCCACGGGCCAGGAGCTGCCGCAGTCCGACGATCCAAGGGACCCCGCAAACCGCGCGTTCGTGCTCTGGCGGCAGGAGCGGCTCTTCGAGCTCTGGGCCCTCTGGGACGGGGCGGTGCGCGGGATCAACCCGGACTCGTGCGTCATCCCCAACACCGGGGGCGGCGCGAACAGCCCGCTCGACATGAGGCGCATCGGGGAGCTCGCGCCGACCCTCATGGCGGACCGCCAGGCGCGCACGGGCCTGATGGCGCCCTGGGCCAACGGCAAGAATGCCAAGGAGTTTCGCGCGGCGCTCGGCGGCAAGCCGGTCGTCGGAATCTTCAGCGTCGGCCTGGACGGGGTCCACCGCTGGAAGGACGCCGTCCAGAATGCCGCGGAGACGCGCCTCTGGGTGGCCGACGGGATAGCGAACGGAATGCGGCCGTGGTTCACGAAGTTCGGCGGCGTGATCAACGACCCGCGCTGGCTGAAGCCCGTCGAGGAGCTCTACGGGTGGTGCCACGGGGCCGAGCGCTATCTGCGCAACGAGCGGCCGCTCGCGCGGGTCGGGGTTGTCTATTCGCAGCAGACGGGCTGGTTCCACGCCGAGAAGGGTGCGCCCAACGCGACGGAGGACGCGGGCCTCGGCTGGCACCAGGCGCTGATCGAGGCGCGGATCCCGTTCGAGATGGTCCACGACCGGCGGCTCGACCCGGAGCACCTGGCGCCCCTTAGGACGCTGATCCTGCCGAACATCGTCGCCCTCTCCGACCGCCAGTGCGACCAGCTCCGGCAGTTCGTCGCCCGTGGAGGGGGCCTCGTCGCCACCTCGGAGACCTCCCTCGAGGATGAATGGGGGGCTCGTCGCGGGGACCTCGGGCTGTCCGATCTCTTCGGGGCCACGTGGAAGGGCTCGTGCGAGGGCCCGATGCGCAACGCGTACCTGCGGCTTGAGCACGAGGCCTGGCCGGGGCATCCCCTGCTCGCCGGCCTCGAGGACGCGCCCCGCATCATCCACGGGGTGTGGCGCGTCGCCGCGGAGGCGGACGCGTCGCCGTCGCAGTCGCCCCTCACGCTCATCCCGTCGTACCCCGACCTGCCGATGGAGAAGGTCTATGCGCGCCTGCCCCGCACGAGCATCCCGCAGGTCTTCCTGCGGGAGCTCCCCGGCGGCGGCCGCGTCGCCTATTTCCCGTGGGACGTCGACCGGACGTTCTGGGAGGTGCTCGCCGTCGACCATGGGACCTTGATGCGCAACGCGGTCGCGTGGGCGACGAACGAGGATCCCCCGGTGACCGTCTCCGGCCGCGGCGTCCTCGACGTCACCCTGTGGCGCCAGCGGGACTCGCTCACGGTGCACCTGGTCAACCTGACGAACCCGATGATGATGAAGGGACCGGTCCGCGAGCTGGTCCCGCTGGGCGAGCAGCGCGTGCGCGTGCGACTGCCGGACGGCCTCGGCGCGAAGGCCGTCAGGCTCCTCGTCGCCGGGGCGGCGCCGGCGTTCACGGCGGCCGGGGGGTGGCTGGAGGTGACCGTGCCGTCCATCGCCGCGCACGAGGTCGTGGCCGTCGACGTGTGACGGACCGGGCCGGCGCAGGGCCGGGATTGCCTTGCCTCCGGGAGGATTCCATCAACGTTGCCCAGTCCCGCGTGCCGGGGCGCAGCCGCACCCTTGAGGACCCCTTTCACATGAGACCGCCCATGACCCTTCGCGCTGCCGTAGCCCCGCTGCTCGCTCTCGCCCTGGCCGCCTCCACAACCCGCGGGGCAGGCGGGGACGATGCGCTCGCGATCAACGACAAGGAGTACCTGGAGATGACCGGGCTCAACGTGATGCTGGCCCATGATTTCTACCCCGAGGGCCACCAGGGCGGAGTCGGGATCATCCTGAACGGCCAGCGCGTCGCCACGAACGGCGACCTGCGCCTTGAGCCGACGCCCGGCCAGTGGCAGCCGACACCCGTCGTGGGCGCCCGCGTCGTCAACCGGGACGCCCGCGAGATCAGCGTGCACTTGTCCTACCCCGACGAGAGCAACAACCAGCGGGGATTCAATCCCATCACCTATCCCGACCTGAAGCTCGGCTACGTCGTGAAGGTGAAGCCCGAGGGGCGCTCCTTCAGGATCATCGTGGACCTGGACGAGCCGCTTCCGCCGGGGTGGGCCGGCAAGGTCGGCTTCAACCTCGAGCTCTTCCCGGGCATCCTCTTCGGGAAAACCTACGAGATCGGAGGGCAGTTCGGGACGTTTCCCAGGCAGGCGAACGGGCCCGGGGCGGTCACCGACGGCGACTACGAGCTGGCGCCCCTCGGCCATGGGCCGAGGCTGACGGTGGCCCCCGAGTCCGAGCGCCAGCGCATGACGATCGAGGTCGTCCAGGGCGGCGAGATCCAGCTGCTCGACGGGCGCGCGCAGCACAACAACGGCTGGTTCGTCGCCCGCGCGCTGGTGCCGGCGGGCGCGACCAAGGACGCCGTGGAATGGCTCGTCACGGCCCATGCGATCCCTGGGTGGAAGTCCGACCCCGTCATCCAGGTCTCCCAGGTCGGGTACCACACGATGCAGCCCAAGGTCGCCGTCATCGAGCTCGACCGCCACGAGACCGCCTTCAAGCCCGTCTCGCTCTACCGGATCACCGCCACCGGCCCCGAGAAGGTCGCCGAGCGCCCGGGCAGGGACTGGGGAAACTTCCTGCGCTACCACTACCTCCAGTTCGACTTCACGGAGGTCGTGCGGCCCGGCATGTACGAGGTCGGCTACGGCGAGGCCCGCTCCAACGCGTTCCAGATCAGCGAGCATGTCTTCGAGCGGGACGTTTGGCAGCCGACCGTCGAGTACTTCCTGCCGGTGCAGATGGCGCACATGCGCGTGAACGACCACTACCGCGTGTGGCACGGGCTCTCGCACATGGATGACGCCCTGATGGCGCCGGTGAACCACAACCACTTCGACGGCTACGCCCAGGGCCCGTCCACGCTGACGAAGTTCAAGCCGGGCGAGCACGTCCCGGGGCTCGACCAGGGCGGATGGTTCGACGCGGGCGACCACGACCTGCGCATCGAGTCGCAGATCGACACGGTCCACGGGCTCGCGCTCGCCTGGGAGCTGTTCCACCCCGACCTCGACAACACGATGATCGACCAGGCGTCGCACCGGGTCGAGATCCACCGGCCGGACGGAAGGCCGGACGTCCTGCAGCAGATCGAGCACGGCGTGCTCTCGATCGTCGGGGCGTACCACTCCATGGGCCGGCTCTACCGCGGCATCCAGGACGCGTCGCTCCACCAGTACACCTTCCTTGGGGACGCGGCCGGCATGACCGACAACAAGGTGTTCCACGACACGGACGGCGAGGCGGTGAAGGTGCTTGCGGCGGCCGCCGCTGCGGGCGACCAGTCGGAGCCCAGGATCGGCCGCCTGCCCCCGCTCGGCTCCGAGGGATCGGCCGATGACCGGTGGGTGTTCACGGAGGAGAATCCCGCCCGCGAGCTGAACACGGCCGGCGGCCTCGCCGCCGCGTCCCGCGCGCTCACGGGGTTCAACGACCCGCTGGCCCGCGACTGCCTGCAGGTCGCCAGGGAGCTCTGGACGAACGCCAAGGCGCCGGACACGTCCGTCTCGAGGCTTGAGGCGGCGATCGAGCTCTACCAGACGACCGGCGAGAAGCCGTACGCCGACGTGATCGTGGGGCTCGGCGACGCCGTTGCGGCGCGGGTGGCCCGCTTCGGGTGGCTGGGGGCCCGCTCGCTCGCGCTCATCAAGGACCCGGCCTACGTTGCAAAGATCAGGGACGCACTGAAGGGCTACCGTTCGAAGATCGACCAGCTGGAGCTCAAGACGCCCTACGGCCTGCCCTACGAGCCGAGGGTCTGGGGGGCCGGGTGGGACGTCGAGCGGTTCGGGGTCCAGCAGTATTTTCTCCACGTGGGGGCCCCCGACCTCTTCCCGGCGACCTATATGCTGCACGCGCTCGACTTCATCCTCGGGTGCCATCCGGGGCCGAACACCGCCTCCTTTGTTTCGGGTGTCGGCGCAAGGTCGATGATCCCGGCCTACGGCATGAACCGCGCCGACTGGTCGTACATCCCGGGTGGCGTCGCGTCCGGAACGGCGCTCATCAGGCCGGACTTCCCGGAGCTTCTTGAGTGGCCGTTCCTCTGGCAGCAAGGCGAGTACTGCCTCGGCTACCCCACCTCCGATTACGTGTTCCTCGTCCTCGCCGCCGACCACATCCTAAACCACTAGCCCCATGCCCCGCCTAAGCCCCGCACAGATCACCCGCAGCCTCGCGTCCGTCCCCGGTTGGACGATGCGCGCCCGCACCCTTCGCCGGACGTTCGAGTTCGGGGGGTTCCTGGACTCCATCGACTTCGTCACCCGGGTCGCGATGAAGGCCGAGAAGGCCGACCACCATCCCGACATCGACATCCGCTGGAACAAGGTCGCGCTGGCGCTCACCACGCATTCCGAGGGCGGGCTCACGGCCAAGGACTTCGCGATGGCGCGGCAGTGCTCCGCAATCTTTACCCGGTATTTTGCGCGGCGCTCGGCCGCGTGAGTCTCGGGATCAGTTCGCCCCGGCCCAGGCGAGGCCGTCGTCCACCGGGCCAACGTCGATCAGGCGATCCACCCGCCACGACTTCAGGTCGATGACGGCAACCTGCCCGCTCTTGTCGCACGACACATAGGCGACCCCGCCGTCCGGGCGCACGAGGATCTCCTGGGGAGCGCTCGGCACGTCGATCGTTCGGGCTACCCTCATCCTCCCAAGGTCAACCACGCCCAGCATCCGAAGCGCCGGGAGCGTGACCAGGAGCCATTTTCCGTCGGGCGTCGGCGTCGTCCCGAACCCGATTCCGGGCAGCGGGACCGAGGCGCTGACGGCATTGGTTGCGGTGTCGATGACCACCAGCCTGAGCTTGGTCTGGTCGGCCGTGAACGCCCACCGGCCGTCGGTGGAGAGCGAGATCCGCTGCACCATCGTCGCGACGGGAATCGTCGTCAGGAGCGCCCTCGCGTCCAGATCGAGGACGGAGACCGTGCCGGAGCCCACGTTGGCCGTGTAGCCCCGCGTTCCGTCGCTCGAGATGGCCAGCATGTGGGACTGCGAGCGGCCGGTGGGGACCGAACCCAGTATCCTGAGGGTCGCCGGGTCGATGATCGTGACCGAGTTGTCGAGCTCGGTCGTGACGTAGAGGAGGCCGTTCCTCGGGCCGAACACCGGCTTGTGCGGGCGAAGGCCCCTGCCGAGGTCAATCGTCGCGACGACGGCGCGCGTCCCAAGGTCGATCACGTCGATCAGCCGCCCGTCCGTGCCCGCCTGGCCCACGCCGGCGCTTCCATAGACGGGGACATACGCGCGCCTGCCGTCCGGCGACGCCGCAACCTCATGCCCGGTCTCCCCGCCCTCGCGGACGGCCGCGAGCTGGCGCCCGGCGGCCGGATCGACAATCGAGAGCGTGTGGTCGCCCTTGTTGGCCACCAGCAGGAGGCCCGCGCACGCCTGCGGTGCGCCGGCGGCGACCGCGGGGCAAGGGGACGCCCCCCCGGCAAGGAGGCCGCCCAGGAGGGTGGCCAGGGGAAGACTTCTGGGGCTCATGATCGCACGATTACCGGAAAGCTCCGGGCGCGGAAGCCAAATGAGCGCCGCCCGGGGCGGCCTGGGGACCGGCCGCTCACTCCCGCGCCCGCTCCTCGGCCGTCGCGAGGCCCACCTTCAGCGCGTGACCCCGCAGCCGGATCCCGGTCAGCTTGTCGATCACCATGTCGGCGTGCTCGGCGGCCACGTCCACAAGGGCGTGCCGCTGGTGGATGTCGATCGCGCCGATGATGCTCGCCGGCAGGCGCGTGACTCCGGTCACCTTCCCTACGATCTCCGCCGTCGTCACGAGATGCTTCCTGCCGGCGTTGAGGAAGAGGGTCGTCATCCCGGCCTCCCGGCCGGTGCGGTCGGCGGGCGGGGGCGCCGCGCGGGCAGGCCCGGAGGCGGCGGGCGGGGCGGCCTCGGGAAGGCGCTCGGCCCGCCCCGGCTTTGCCTCGGGCGCCGAGGCCTTGGCCGGCCCGCCCCTCAGGAGCTGGATCAGCGCCGAGCAGATGTCGGTGCTCGCGTAGCCCTGGTCGAGCAGGCGGTCGATCATCTGGTCGTGCCTCTCGAACTGGCCCGCATCGAGGATCCCCCGCAGCTTCTCGAGGAAGACGCTCGCCCGCGCCTCCTCGACCTGGTCGAGCGACGGCACCCGCTCGCGGCGGATCCTCAGGTTGGCGAACCGGACCATGCTCTGCAGCTTGTAGAGCTCGCGCCCCGAGACGAAGGTGATGGCCCTGCCCGACTTGCCCGCCCGCGCGGTTCGCCCGATCCGGTGGGTGTAGTCCTCGGCGTCGTTCGGGAGGTCGAAGTTGAAGACCACCTCGAGGTCGTCCACGTCGAGGCCGCGGGCCGCGACATCCGTGGCGACAAGGAACTCGAACGAGCGCCTGCGGAACTTGTCCATCACGCGGTCGCGCTGCATCTGGCTCAGGTCCCCGTGGAGGCGGTCCGTCGCGTAGCCCCGCGCGTGGAGGTGCTCGTCGAGCTCGTCCACCATCACCTTGGTGCTGCAGAAGATGAGCCCGTACCGGAAGTCGTTGAGGTCGATCAGGCGGGTGA
>CAYQOH010000075.1:0-11872 GCA_964419075.1 uncultured Opitutaceae bacterium
CCAGGTCGTAGTTCGTCCTCATCTTGATCCGCTGCGCCTCGAGGTACTTGCCCTGCGACTCGAACCAGGCGACCCGCTGCTCGAGCTCGGCCCTGATCGACTGGATCGCCGGGGCGAGCGAGCCGCGGCTCCTCACGTACTGGTTGGCCGGGTAGAGGTCGAACTTGTCGAGCGTGCGCAGCACGTCGCCCGTCAGCGGGTCGAACTCGCACAGGCCCTCCACGTCGTCGCCGAAGAACTCCACGCGCAGCCCGTGCTCCGTGTACGCCGGCATCACGTCGACCACGTCGCCGCGGACGCGGAACCTGCCGGGCTTGAGCTCGTAGTCGTTGCGCTCGTAGATGTTGTCGACCAGGCGCTCGAGGAACGCGTTGCGGCCGAGGGCCTCCCCCTTGCGGATCGAGATCCGCAGCTCGGTGAAGTCCTCGGGCGAGCCGAGACCGTAGATGCACGAGACGCTGGCGACGACGATCACGTCCCGCCGGCTGACGAGCGAGCTCGTGGCCGACATCCGCAGCCGCTCGATCTCCTCGTTGATCGAGGAGTCCTTCTCGATGTAGGTGTCGCTCGAGGGGATGTAGGCCTCGGGCTGGTAGTAGTCGTAGTAGCTGACAAAGTACTCGACGGCGTTCTCGGGAAAGAAGCTCTTGAACTCGGAGAAGAGCTGCGCCGCCAGCGTCTTGTTGTGGCAGATGATCAGGACCGGGCGGTCGCACCGGGCGATGACGTTGGCCATCGTGAACGTCTTGCCCGAGCCCGTGACCCCGAGGAGGGTCTGGTACCGGTTGCCGGCGGCGAGCGACCCGACCAGCTGCTCGATCGCCTGGGGCTGGTCGCCCGTGGGGCGGTAGTCCGAACTAAGCTTAAAAAGCATGGCCAATGGCTATGACATCGGGCACACCTGAGCCATGTCAAAGGCAGTTGTATCGAGCTTGTATGATTCTGACGTCTTTCGCATGGCGTGCCGCCAATTTGACCAGGCCGCCGATGCTATCAACCTCGCAGAGGACATCCGGGACCGCACCAAGTACCCCCGCCGGTGCCTCGCGGTCTCCCTGCCCGTGCGCCGCGACAACGGCGGCGTCACGGTCTTCGAGGGGTACCGCGTCCAGCACAACCTGTCGACCGGCCCGTCCAAGGGCGGGATCCGCTTCCACGAGAACGTCACGCTCGGCGAAGTGGCCGCGCTCGCAATGTGGATGAGCTGGAAGTGCTCGCTCGTGGGGCTTCCCTACGGCGGCGCCAAGGGCGGCGTGATCGTGAACCCGAGGGACCTCTCGGCGACCGAGCTCGAGCACCTCTCGCGCCGCTACATGCAGGAGCTGATCGGCTTCGTCGGGCCGCAGCTGGACATCCCGGCCCCCGACGTGGGGACAAACGAGCAGATCATGGCCTGGATGATGGACACCTACTCGAACCACGTGGGGCACATCTGCCCCGGCGTCGTGACGGGCAAGCCGATCTCCCTCGGGGGCTCGCAGGGCCGGCGCGAGGCCACCGGCTTCGGGGTCGCCCACCTTGTCGGCAAGTACCTTGACGACATGAAGATACCCATCGCCAAGGCGACGGTCGCGATCCAGGGCTTCGGGAACGTGGGCAGCGAGACCGCGCTCGCGCTCTCGGCCATGGGCGCACGGATCATCGCCGTTTCGGACTACATGGGCGGCGTCCACAACGCCAAGGGCCTGAACATCAAGAAGGCCATGGCCTACGTCCAGTACGCCGGCGTCCTGAAGGACTTCGAGGGCGGAGCGGCCATCACCAACGAGGAGCTCCTCGAGCTCGAGTGCACGGTCCTCGTCCCGGCGGCCCTCGAGCGGGTCATCACCGAGAAGAACGCCCCGAAGCTGAGGTGCCGCATTCTGGCCGAGGCCGCCAACGGGCCCACGACGAACGCCGCGAACAAGATCATCGAGGACCGCGGCGACATCGAGCTCATCCCCGACGTCCTGTGCAACTCGGGCGGCGTCATCGTCTCGTACTTCGAGTGGCTGCAGAACCTCCAGAGCTTCTACTGGGGCCGCGACGAGGTGCTGGAGAAGCTGAAGGGCATCCTCGACAAGGCCAAGGAGTCGGTCGAGTACCAGAAGCGCAAGTTCAAGTTCGGCCGCCGCCTCGCCGCGCTCACCCTCGGCATCGCGCGCGTCGCCGAGGCCAAGCAGAAGCGGGGCCTGTTCCCGTAGGACCCCCGCCGGCCTAGACGAGCGGGAGGATCGCCTCGAGGGACCGCACGAAGACCGCGGCCTCGCGCTCGACCCTGTCCCGGGCGACGAAGCCGCCGAACCCGATGAACAGCTCGACCTCGGGACGCGTCTCCAGGTCGCTCACGCCGTCGCCGACCATCACGACCCTCGCGGGCCCGAGCTCGGATCGGAGCGCGCGGATGACCTCAAGCTTGCCGCCGGTGCGTGTCGTGGGATAGGCCGCGTCATAGCCATTGTAGGCGCCGTCGGGGCCGAAGTGCAGGTCGACCGCCTCGACCCGCGCGACGCCGAGAAAGTCCGCCAGCGGCCGGATCGCCTGCCGGAAGCCGCCGCTCACGATGACCGGCGTCCACCCCCGCTCGACAAGGACGCCGACCGTCGCCTTGGCCGAGGGTTCGACGTTCGCCAGGTAGCGGCCGCCGATCGCCGCCGCGTCGGAGGCGCCCGGCCGGATGATATCCAGCCGGCGCCCAAAGACCTCCTCAAGGGGGACCCTGCCGTTCATCGCGTCCCTCGTCATCGCCTCGACCCGCGCAAACACCTCGGGGCCGTGAATCCGGGCCAGCTCGTCGATCCCCTCGATCGAGCTCAGCGTGCTGTCGCAGTCAAAACAGATCAGCTTCAACTGCCTTCAGGCTATTTCTTCGTGCTGCGCTTGAACTTGGACGTGAACTTCTCGACGCGGCCGGCCGTGTCCACCAGGCGCTTCTCGCCGGTGAACGCGGGATGGGAGTCCATCGTCACGTCGCGCAGGACGATGAAATACTCCTTGCCGTCGATCGACTCCTTGCGGGCCGACTTCATCGTCGAGCGCGTCAGGAAGCGTTTGCCGGTGGCGACGTCGAGGAAGCAGACCGGGTTGAGCGTCGGATGACCTTCAGATTTCACGTGGAAGATGGGTTAAGTGTCAGCCCTGGCGTGCCTTGTAGCGCGGGTCGGTCTTGTTGATGACGTAGATCTTGCCGCGGCGGCGCACCACCTGGCAGTCCGGGTGACGCTTCTTGGCTGATTTGATTGAGGAAACGACTTTCATAAAAGGCACCAAAACAGAGAGCGGACACCCCCCCTGTCAACTCAGTTCTTCCCGGGTTCGTCGGGCTCGTCGGCAAGCAGGCCCCACTCGGCACCCTCGTCGGCGAGGAGCGACCGCCATAGCGCGTCCTGCATCGGGCGCTCGAACAGGTCCGCCGGGGGGCTCGCGACGATCCATGTTCCGCTCTTGAGCTCCTTCTCAAGCTGGCCCGCGGACCAGCCCGAGTAGCCGAGGTACGCCCGCAGGCGCGTCGACTCGTCGGCAAGCATCTGGACCGCCTTCTCCGGGTCTATTCCGAAATGCAGCTGGAAGGCGTCCTCGCGGGACTGCCAGGCCGCGAGGATGAGCTGCTCGGTCTGCACGGGCCCCCCCGTGAAGATCGGCGTCGTGGAGAGCGGCCCGAGCGCGAAGTCCCCCTTCAGCTCGCCGAGCCGCTTGCCGAGCGGCCGGTTGAGCACCACGCCCATCGCCCCCTCGGGTCCATGCGTCGACATGAGGACCGCCGTCCTGCGGAAGTTGGGGTCGCGCAGCACCGGATGGGCGAGGAGGATGGACCCTGCGAGGGACTGTCGTGTGCGGCGTAGGCTTTCGCGCATGGGCGTGTGGGTCGTCCCTCAGAGCTTCTGCACGATCACCCCGGCGTCCGTCATCAGCTTCTCGACGAGCGGGTCGTTGTGGTAGCTGGAGCGGTACCGGATCTCGGCGATGCCGGCCGCGGCCAGCATCTTCGCGCAGTTGATGCAGGGATAGTGGGTCACGTAGGCGACGCATCCCGCCAGCGAGCTGCCCCGCCTCGCCGCGTCCGCGACCGCGTTCTGCTCGGCGTGGACGGTGGCCTGCTCGTGGCCCGCGCGCACGCGCGACACGTGGGGCGTCCCCGGCAGGAAGCCGTTGTAGCCCGCGGCGACAAGCCGGTTCCTGCGGTCCCCGCCCGAGACGATGACGCACCCGACGTGCAGCCGCTCGCAGTTGGAGCGCGTGGCGATCAGGATCGCCGCCGCCATGAAATACTCGTCCCAAGTGGGGCGCCGGGGAAACCTCCGGGCGGCCTGCGCGATCAGGTCGACGGGGTTTTTCTTTGCGGCGCTCATCGGATCTGCGACCGACTCTGGACACCCTGCGGCCCGCGGGCAACCTTCGACTATCCCGGGGCGCCTCCGGGCCTCAGGTCCAGACGAAGGATCCGAACCGAAAGCAGCCGGTCCGATACGCAAGCCATATGCGGGCGGCCGTGAGCGCAAACCTCCGGTCCTCCGCCCTGCCATTGACCAGAATCCCCCAGTACGCCCTCCGCGTGAGCAGGCGCAACGCCAGCCGGCGCAGGATCACGCTCCACGTCCGACTCACCCTGGGGCTGAGGTCCGACGCGCTCAGCAGGCTGAACCCCGCGGCGTGAAACGTTTCGCGCACCTCGGCCGCCGTCACGAGGGTCGCCTGCAGCGCCTCCCTGCAGATGCCGTCAAGCAGGTGCCTCTGCGACCATGGAGAGACCGTCTCGGCGGCCAACCACGTCGCCACGGCGACCCGCCCGCCCGCCCGCACCGCACGCCTGGCCATTTGGGCAAAGCGCTCCTTGTCAGCCACATGCTCCAGGCTTTCCAGGGAGATCAGCGCGTCAAAGGAGCCCGGCTCAAAGTCCGCACTCTTCCAATCCTGGACCCGGATCTCCACGGAGCCGCGCCCCACGGCGAACGTGTCGCCATGGCGTTTCTGCGCCTGCGAGAGGGTAAGGCCGACCACATGGGCTCCGTACCGCTCGGCCGCAATCCGGGCCGTCCCGCCGTAACCGCATCCGATGTCGGCCAGCCGCCCGCCGGCACGCAGCTCCAGGTCGGCGAGGATGTGCAGGCTCATCCGCTCGATCGCCCACGCCGTGGACTCGCGCCCGTCAAGCCACAGCCCGTGGTGCACGTGATCCCCCCAAAGGTCGCGATAGTAGGGGTCAAGGGAATCGTAGTGGCCTGCGATGGCCTCGTTCGTGGGTGTCAAGGGGCGGTTTTTCGGGAGGAAGTTGCTGACGCTTCAGGAAAGTTGTCACCCAATATGCGCCAATGTTCCTAAAACATGTCCGGGAGTCGTGCCGCCTCGCGCCCGCCCATTGGGCCACCTACGCCCTCACGTACTTCGTGATCGGCACCGCGATGAACCAGTTCGGGCAGTGGGCGCAGATCGCTCGCTTCAACCACTGGTGGCAGGTGATCACCGTCTATGTGATCTACATGGTGCCGATTTCGGCCGCCCTCAGGTCCTTTGGCTGGCGGACCCAATACCTCTACGGCCTGCTCCCCATGGGCCTGCTCGAGCTTGGAGGCTACGCCATGGGGACGAGCTACGCCTACCCCGGAAACCTCCTTGACCGGGTTCTCGGCGAGAGGAACTTCAGCCTAGCGATGACCCTCTTCTTCGCAGCCTACTTTCCCCTCCTTAACCGGCTTGTGGCGTCGCTCCGCCGGGAGCGGCCCGCTGCCGGTTCGGGCAGGGACGCCGCCCCTTCGCCATGAGACGCGTCTGCGAACCGGAGCTTCTCGACTCGCTTCCCGTTGGCCACCCCGACGCGGAACTCAGCCGCCGGGATTTGCGCCTCATCAACCTGTTCATGCGCAACGGAGCCTGGTTTGAGCGCACCCTTCCGCGGCTCGTTCGCCCTGGCGAACGGGCGCTCGAGATTGGGGCCGGAACGGGCGAACTCGGCCTTCGGCTGCACCGGCGGGGCGTTCTCCTGGACGGGCTCGACCTTTGGCCGCGCCCCTCCCGTTGGCCGCCCGCGCGCACCTGGTTCACCGAGGACATCATGAAGTTCTCGGGCTACGACGCGTACCCTGTGGTGATCGGGAACCTGATCTTCCATCAGTTCAGCGATGCCGAGCTCGCGGCGCTGGGCAAAAGGCTGAGGCGGAGCGCGCGCGTCGTCGTTGCATGCGAGCCGAGCCGCAGCAGGTTCTCGCAGCGGGTATTCGCCGCCATCGCCCCGCTCTTCGGTGCGAGCCACGTGACCCTGCACGACGCCCGCGTCAGCGTGGCAGCCGGCTTTGTCGGCAATGAGCTGCCGCTCGCGCTGGGCATGGAGCCAGGCGCGTGGGTTTATTCGTGCAGAATGACGGCACTCGGGGCATTTCGCA
The DNA here is from genome assembly GCA_964419075.1 of uncultured Opitutaceae bacterium. GTDB lineage: Bacteria > Verrucomicrobiota > Verrucomicrobiia > Opitutales > Opitutaceae > Palsa-1447. The sequence goes on from CAYQOH010000075.1 coordinate 6,357, forward strand.
TGGTCGCAGTCCGGAGCACTTGAAATCCCGGCTTCCCATCGAAATCGTCGGCGGCGGCCTTTCCGGCCTGGCGCTGGGCCTCGCCCTCCGAAGGAAGGGGGTCCCCACAACGGTCCTCGAGGCGGGCGACTATCCGCGGCACCGCGTGTGCGGCGAATTCATCTCGGGCCTGGGTGCGGATACGGCCAGCAACCTCGGCCTGCACGAGTTCCTGGCCGACGCCCGGCCGCACCGGGTCGTGACCTACCACCTGCGCAACAGGGCGTTGCGTCCCTTCGCGCTCCCGGCAACCGCGCTGGGCATCAGCCGCCACACCCTCGATGCCCGTCTGGCGGCGGCCTTTCAGGCCGAGGGGGGCGACCTCCTCACCAATACGCGGGCCGACGAGTCCGGCTCCCCCGCGGGAAGGGTCTTTGCGCGCGGTCGCAGGCGGGAGGGGCCTTTCTGGGTCGGCCTGAAGGTGCATCTGCGCAACCTGGCCGTCGCGAGGGACTTTGAGGTCCACCTCGGCGAGCGCTGCTACTTCGGCCTCTCACGTGTCGAGACGGGGGCTATCAACGCCTGCGGACTCTTCGCGCCTCAGGAGCACACCGAGCGCGGTTTCGAGCTGCTCCTCGCCTACCTCAGGACGGCCGGCCTCACCGAGCTCGCGCACCGTCTGCGGGACGGAGACCCCGACCCGCAGTCCTTCTGCGCGACCGCGGCGACCCTGGGCGACAGCCGGATCGCGGCCTCGGACCAGGTCCGCATCGGCGACGCCTGCGCCACCATTCCCCCGTTCACGGGCAACGGGCTCGCCATGGCCCTGCAGGGGGCCGAACTGGCCGTGCGCCCCCTGCTCGCCTATTCCTCGCGCGACTCAAGCTGGGACGAGGCGGCGCGCGCGATCGCCTCGGCGCAGCGGGCGCGTTTCGGAAGTCGCCTGAGGCTCGCCGGCCTCGTCCACCCGTTCTTCCTCGGCCGCTGGAGGCAGACGTTCCTGGCGGCCCTCGTCAGCTCGCGGCTCGTGCCGTTCAGCGCATTCTATTCCGCCCTTAGGTAACACACCAAAAGATGTACCTTCAATCCCTCGCCACGGCCGTGCCCACGGCCTCCTTCTCACAGCCCGACTGCTGGCGGATTGTGGAGGGATCCGCCGCGCGCTCCCGCCTCAAGCGGCGCTCGATGCTGATCCTGCACAGCATCCTCCGCGGCGACCATGGCATCGAGCGGCGGCACTTTGCGGTGCCCGACGTCGAGAGCGTCTTCGACCGCTCGTCCGACGAGCTGAACCAGGCCTTCCGGGCGGAGGCTCCCGCGCTGGCGGCGCGCGCGCTCGGCGCCGCGCTCGAGAAGGCCGGGGCGGCGCCCGGCGAGATCGACGCCCTCCTCGTCTGCACGTGCACCGGGTACCTCTGCCCGGGCGTGACCAGCTATGTCGCCGAGCGCCTCGGCCTGCGCCAGGATGCGCTCCTCCAGGACTTGGTCGGTCTCGGCTGCGGCGCCGCCATCCCCACCCTGCGCGCCGCCAGCCACCTGCTTGCGGCGCACCCCGGCGCGACCGTCGCCTGCGTCGCCGTCGAGATCTGCTCGGCGGCGTTCTACCTGGACGACGACCCGGGCGTGATCATCAGCGCCTGCCTCTTTAGCGACGGCGCGGCGGCGACCCTCTGGCGCGCGACCCCGGGCCCCTCGGGCCTGAGGGCGTTCGGCTTCAGCTCGCTCCACCAGCCCGAGGACCGCGACAAGCTGCGCTTCGAGCAGCGGGACGGGAAGCTGCGCAACCTCCTGCACCGCTCGGTGCCCGAGCTGGCTGCGGGCGCGGTCGGCAGGCTCTGGGCCGGCCGCGGCCCGCGCCCGGTCTCGGGCGTCGTGGCGCACCCCGGAGGGCGCGACGTCCTCGAGGCCCTGGCCCCCGTCGTCGCGCCCCACCCGCTCGACGCGAGCGCCCGCACGCTGCGCGAGCACGGAAACATGAGCAGCGCCTCGGTCCTGTTCGCGCTGGAGGAGGCGCTCCGAGGCGGCGGTCCCGGCGGGGGGGGCGATTTTTGGCTCGTGAGTTTCGGCGCAGGCTTTAGCGCACATAGTTGCCGCCTTGGCCTCTGAACCCATGCCCACCCTGAAGGATCTCGTCGACTATTGCGACAGGCGCACCCGTCTTGCGGCCTTCAAGGACGCCCCGGGCGCCTTCAACGGCCTGCAGTTCGCGAACGGCGGCCGCGTCACCCGGATCGGCGCGGCGGTCGACGCGGGCCTCGTCCCGTTCCTTCAGGCGACGAGCGCCGGGGTCGACTTCCTGATCGTCCACCACGGCATGTACTGGGACATGCCCCGCGCCCTGACCGGCCCGGCCTACGAGCGGGTGGCGGCCCTCGTGAAGGGCGATTGCGCGCTCTACTCCTGCCACCTTCCGCTCGACGCGCACCCGCGCCTGGGCAACAACGCCCTTCTCGCCCGCCAGCTGGGCCTGAGGCCGCGCAGGGGCTTCCTGCCCAACGAGGGCGGGGACATCGGCTGCATCGCGCCGTGGCGCCTCGGCAGGTCCGCCCTGCGCCGCAGGCTCGAGTCGCTCTACACGCGGGTCGTCGCCATCGAGTGCGGGTCCGCGAGCCCGAGCGAGGTGGCCTTCTGCAGCGGAAGCGGCAACGGCGCCATGGCCGCCCTGCCCGATGGGGGCGCCGACACGCTCGTGACCGGGGAGCTGCGGGAGGAGTGGTTCACCGTCGCGCAGGAGCGCAGGCTCAACCTCTACCTCTGCGGCCACTACGCCACGGAGGTGCACGGCGTCAGGGCGCTGGCGGCCGAGCTGTCGTCAAAGTTTGGATTGCCGTGGGAGTTCATTGCGACCGAAAATCCCCTGTAGCAGCCCCATCGGCCATGAAGACGATCGCGATACTCAACGGACCCAACCTCGACCGCCTCGGCAAACGCGAGCCGGAGATCTACGGCAGCGCGACGCTCGCCGACCTTGAGAAGGCGCTGCGCGCCGAGTTCGCGCCGAAGGCCGCGCTCGAGTTCTTCCAGTCCAACCACGAGGGCGAGCTGATCGACCGGATCGCGAAGCTCGCCGACTCGAAGGTCGACGGCATTGTGATCAACGGCGGCGCGCTCACCCACACGAGCGTGGCGCTCCGGGACGCCCTCCTCGGCGCCCACGTGCCCGCGGTCGAGGTGCACATCTCGAACATCTACAAGCGCGAGGAGTTCCGGCACACCTCGCTCACGGCCCCCGCGTGCGCGGCGGTGATCACCGGCCTCGGCCTCGAGGGCTACCACGCCGCCGTCCGGTTCCTGCTCAAGACGTGAGCGAGGCGCCCGCCGGGAGCGACTGGTACGCCTGCCACACGAGGCCAAGGCGGGAGAAGAAGTTCGCGGCGCTCATGGCCGCCGAGGGGTTGGAGCACTACCTGCCGCTCGTCGGCAGCGTCCGGCGCTATCCGAGCGGCACGAAGCGCTTCACGAAGCCCCTCTTCCCGGGCTACGTCTTCGCGCGGGTCCCCGCGGCCGCCCGGGCCCGGATCTACCAGCAGGAGCTGATCGCGCGGGCGATACGGGTCGACGACGAGGCCCGGTTCCTCGCGCAGATCGAGGACGTGCGCAAGATCGTCGCCTCGGGGGTCGAACTCTGCCTCATCCCGTTCCTCACCCGGGGCAGGCGGGTCCGCGTCATCGGGGGCCCGCTCCACGGCCTCGAGGGGATGGTGGACGACGCGTCGGACCCGCAGGGGGTCGTGATCGCGGTCGACGTGCTGCGCCAGGGCCTGCTCTTGAAGCTGCCCGCCGAAAGCCTCACCGCCCTTCCCTAGCCCGGCTCCGGGTCAGAAGAGGCCCCAGAGCGCGTGCGCCAGGTGAAGCGTCGCGCACGTCGCCAGGGCGGCCGCGGTGTCGTCAAGGACGACGCCCCATCCCCCGGGCAGCTCCTGGAGGGAGTTGATGACCAGGGGCTTCTTGATGTCGAAGAACCGGAACAGGGCGAAGCCGGCGGCCAAGAGCCCCAGGAACGGCAGCGGGCCCGGGCCCACGATCATCCGCCAGCCGAGGAAGCAGAGGGGCATCGAGACGAACTCGTCCAGGATCACCTCGCCCGGGTCGCGCCTGCCGAGGCGGATCTCCGCCTCGCCGCAGATCCCCACGGCCAGGTAGCCGAGGACGGCGATCGCGACCGCGCTCTCGACCAGCCCGAGCGGAAAGAAGCAGATGACGAAGAAGAGGACCCCCGCCGCCGAGCCCCAGGTCCCCGGGGCCTTCATCCGCAGCCCGACCGGGCCCAGGGTCGCCATGGCGAGGACGCCCTCCGTGGGCAGGTGCCTCGGCCAGGACGGTTGCTCAAGCTTCATGGCGACGGGGCGTCCTCGCCGAACACGAGGCGTGAGTTCCTCGCGATGTAGCGGCAGCCCGACCAGACGGAGAGCGCCGTGCCGGCGATGAAGACGACGAGGCCGGCCTTGTCGACGTTGCCGGCAAAGGACGCCGCGTCCCAGCCGAAGCAGCGGGCCCCGTCCCGCGACACCATCGGGGCCCCCAGGAAGAAGCCCAGGGCGATCAGCTGCGTGACCGTCTTGGACTTTCCGTGGTTGTCCGCGGAGACGACCACGCCCTTGGTCGCCGCGACCATGCGCATCCCCGTGACGAGGAACTCGCGGCACAGCGTGATGAGCGCGAGCGACACCCAGATCTTGTGCAGGTCGACGAGGGCGATGACGATGCCCATCACCATGATCTTGTCGGCCATGGCGTCCATCAGCTTCCCGAAGCTCGAGACGAGCCCGCGGGTGCGGGCCAGGTAGCCGTCGAGCCAGTCGCCGACCGCCGCCGCGATGAAGAGCGCGAAGGCGAGCGTCGCCGCGCCCGGCCACGCGCAGAACATGAGCCCGACAATGACGAACATCAGCGGGATCCGCGAAAGCGTGATGGCGTTCGGCAGGTTCATCTTCTCGCTTAACAACATACGCGCCGGGGGCGAAGGCAACATCGTAGAGAGGAACGCGCTCGCCAGACGGGTGGTTAGGTCATTTCCTTGGCAGAGTCGCCCATGCGCCACTGCATCTATCCAGGCACCTTCGACCCCATCACCTACGGGCACCTTGACGTGCTCGCGCGCGCCGCCCGGCTCTTCGACCGGGTGACCGTCTCGGTCGCGGACAACCCGGGCAAGAAGCCGCTCTTCTCCTCGGAGGAGCGCCTGGCCATGATCCTTCCCAACATCGCCCAATTCACGAACGTCGCGGCGACGACGTTCGACGGCCTGCTGGTCGACTTCGCGGTGAACCAGAAGGCCAACGCGATCATCCGCGGCCTGCGCGCGTTCTCCGACTTCGAGTTCGAGTTCAACATGGCGCTCATGAACCGCCACCTCCAGCCGCTGGTCGAGACGATCTTCGTCATGCCGAACGAGCAGTTCAGCTACACGAGTTCCTCCCTGGTCAAGCAGGTCGCCAGCCACGGCGGCCCCGTCGGGCACTTCGTCCCGCCCAATGTCGCCGAGGCGCTCCGGATCGCGTTCTCGAAATGAGCGTGGGCCGCAGCGGCGCCTTGGG
>CAYQOH010000076.1:0-10014 GCA_964419075.1 uncultured Opitutaceae bacterium
AGCGTGGACGCCCGCGTCGAGGAGCTGCTCGGCCAGATGACGCTCGAGGAGAAGGCGGGGCAGCTCAACCAGCTTTCAGTGGGCTCGCTCACGGGCCCGGCGCGGATCGTCACGAACGGGGAGGAGCTGGTTCGGGGAGGGCGCGTTGGCAGCCTCTTCAACGCAGTGACGGCCCGCGAAACGAACGACTATCAGAAGATGGCGATCGATGGGTCCCGCCTCCACGTGCCCATCCTGTTCGGCCTCGATGTGATCCACGGTTTCCGCACCGTTTTTCCGATCCCGCTGGGACTCTCAGCGAGCTGGGACCCCGACCTGGTGGAGCGGACGGCGCGCTGGGCCGCGATCGAGGCGTCCAGCCAGGGCATTCGATGGACGTTCTCGCCGATGGTCGACATTGCCCGCGATCCGCGCTGGGGCCGGATCGCCGAGGGCGCCGGCGAGGATCCCTACCTTGGCGCCGCATTCGCACGGGCCTACGTGCGGGGTTATCAGGGGGCGCGGCTTGACGATCCGTCCTCGATAATCGCGTGCGCAAAGCACTATGTTGGCTACGGCGCGGCGGAGGGCGGGCGCGACTACAATACGACGGAGATATCCGAGCGCACCCTCAGGGGTGTCTATCTTCCCCCTTTTCACGCGGCGGTCGACGCGGGCGCCGGAACGCTTATGTCGGCCTTTAACTCGCTCGATGGCGTTCCATCAAGCGCCAATGCCTTCACGCTCACGCAGGTGCTCAAGCACGAGTGGGGTTTCCGGGGATTCGTCGTGAGCGACTGGACCTCGATCCGGGAGATCATGCTCCACGGCATTGCCAACGACGAGGCGACGGCGGCCCGCAAGAGCTTTCTTGCCGGGGTCGACATGGATATGCAGAGCAACCTCTATCTGCCCTTCCTTCCGGATCTCGTCCGGTCGGGCCTGGTGCCGATGGACCGTCTTGACGACGCGGTGCGCCGGGTTCTGCGCCTCAAGGTCTCCCTCGGCCTGTTCGAGCGCCCCTACGTCGAGGTGCCCGCGGATTCAAACCCGGCCGATCTGCCTGAGAGCAGGGCTCTCGCCCTTCGTGCGGCCGAGGAATCCTTCGTGCTGCTTGAGAATCGAAGAGTCGGTAGGGCTCCCCTGCTGCCGCTCTCGCCGGCCCGCGGGCTCAAACTGGCTCTGATTGGTCCCATGGCGGACGGCGCCGAGGGCATGCTCGGCTCGTGGTCGGGCCAGGGGGAATCTCGCGATGTCGTGACCCTGCGCCGGGCGCTTGCGGAGCGTGCCAAGCACGACGGCATGCGGTTGTCCTTTGCCCGGGGCACCGATGTGTCCGGCCATTCGAGCGTGGGCTTTGCCGAGGCCGTCGAGGCAGCCAGGGGCGCCGAGGTCGTGGTCCTCGCGCTGGGTGAGAGCGGGAAGAGTTCGGGCGAGGCGTCCTCCCGGTCCAGGCTGGACCTCCCGGGTAACCAGCAGGAGCTGCTTGAAGCGGTCACGGGGACGGGCAAGCCCGTCGTCCTGGTCGTCTTCAGCGGGCGACCTTTGGCCCTGCCGTGGGCGTCCGAGCACGTCCCCGCGATTCTCATGGCATGGTTCCCCGGGCTACAGGCCGGCCCGGCGCTCGTCGAAACCCTCTTCGGCGACTCGGACCCCTCCGGGCGCCTCACCGTCTCGGTCCCCCGTTCGGTGGGCCAGGTGCCGATCTACTATAACTCCCTCAACACCGGACGGCCCAGGATCGATCCCATCGGACTTGGGTCGACAAAGGCCGACCCCTACTATGTGACCGGCTACCTCGACGAGACGAGCGCCCCCCTTTATCCCTTCGGGCACGGGCTCAGCTATACCGCGTTCTCCTACTCCCCAGTCCATGTGAGCACGGCGGAGATCAGCGCCGCGTCGCTTAACGCCGGGAAGGATTCGTTGACGGTGAGCGCAGAGATTAGGAACACCGGCACGCGCGAGGGGACCGAGACCGCGCAGCTTTATGTCCGCCTTCGCGGGACAAGTGTCGCCAGGCCGGTCAAGGAGCTTAAGGGGTTCCAGCGGGTGCGCCTCGCCCCGGGCGACAGCCGGCGAGTTGAATTCAAGCTGGGCCGGGATGAGCTGTCGTTTTGGAACATCAATATGGAAGATGCCGTGGAGGCCGGCTCACTGTATGTCTGGGTTGCGCCGGACTGCGAGCAAGGGCAGCCCGCGAAGGTCGAGATCGTGCAATAGTCCCGCCCGCGGAAGGCGGGCCGGAGTCAAAGGTCGACGACTATGACGTTGTCCTTGGGCGACAGGAGCGCCGTCAGCACCTCCCGCGGGAAACACAAGCCGCCCGCTCGGTAGGGGTTCGCCTCGCGTCGGCCGCCCTCAGGACTCGTCCCATTTACGCTCACCGCACTCGGAGCAAAACATCCCTTCTTCACCCTGTAGCGCACTTCCACGGGTAGCCCGCAGAGGGTCGCGAGCGCGACAAGCCCGTCGAGCCTGGTGGGCAGCACGGGATCGAACACGATCTCGCCGAACGATTCGCGCAACCCAAGCAGGCACGCCCGCACCTTGTGTATGAAGATCCCCGGCCCGCTTGAATAGAGCCTCCATCCTCCGCGAACGCGGACTGCGCCCGACTTGACGTCCGGCCAATGGAGCGCCGCTTCGTAGCGATCGGCGAAATCCGCATCGGAGCTCGAGAAGTAGACGTTGCTCTGGCGCGGCGCCGCGTTTCCGACAACCTTGTCGAGTGCCACCGGATTCACGACCTGGAGGGCCGTCCAAAGCCTGTCTGCCTCGCCGACCTTCGCCATGGCCTCCGCATAGCGCAGATGAGCGTGGACATACTGAAGCCCGATTTCCCGGCCCACATTGGCTGCCGTCTCCGCCCGCTTGAAGAGGTGCTCGAGCCCGCCAAGGTATTTGGCGGGCTCGCTCATCAGGCGAACGCCGTCCGGGCATAGGAGTTCCCGGTGAACAATGGTCATGTGCCGGGCGGCCTCGTCGGCTGTGAAGAGCTCTGCAAGCACCGCCCGCGTCATGGGAAGGAGGCGATAGCGGATGCCGGTCACGGTGTCGGCGGGATGAAGCAACGGGCGGGTCGTCCCGTCGGGGTTGGTGATCAGGAACCCGGCGACGACTTCGTCGGGCATGAGCCGCTCCGCGAAATCAGCGCGCATCCGTGCGAGCAGGGCGTCGATCCGCGCCGCGCGTTCGCGTTCCCTGACGCGATGCAGAACGGACGAGAGCTGCCGGAACGTGTGAAACGCCAGCGCGACAGTCCAGCTGCTGATCATGCGCGTGCGCATTGCCGGATCCGCGGGCTGGAGCGTGTCGTCCCAGTCCCCGTCTCCGTAGTTGATCAGGGCGGTGCTCTGCACGAACCGCGCCTCGCAGTGGCCTATGACCCTGTCGCAGTGCTGAAGCAGCGTCTCGGCGGGGCCTACCATGGTGTGCTCGTCCGGATCCGTGTAACCGGTGCGCCAGCGCAGGAAATCAAGGTCGTTGCTCGCCTCCAGATAGTCGCACAGCGCCTTGACGGGCCACAGGCACACGTCCCCGTGGCTGTCGGCCTGCTGGATGGACTGGTAGGGAGGGTGCATGAACCACTGCGGCCACGCGCCGTCGGCGCTGAATTGCTGGGCGAATACGGTCTCGAGGGTGCGGCGGACAAGGGGCAATTCGCCCGCGGCGATGAGCCACTCGACCGATCCCTGGCACACGTCCCGCACACCCCATGCCGCCCCTCCCTGCTGCTCGAGGCCGTGGGGCGCGGAGAAGTGGATCGCGGCATTGTGGACAAGCCACGGGAGGATTTCGTCGATCCTGGAAACGGCGGCCGCGGCGTCGTCGCCGTTGCGCTGCACCGTAGGGGGAGGAAGCTTGAGGCGGACCGGCGGGGGCGGCGGCGCAGCCGGTTCGAGGGCATCGGCCCATTCCTTCCGGGCGGCCTCCACTTCCGCCCAGAGCGAATCCGGCCCTTTGTGCGTACCGCAGAGGATCACTCCCATTCGCCTCACCTTTCCGGATTGCAGAACCAAGCAAGGCTGGCCCCGGGAGCAGCCGTCCTTGAAGAGCAGGCCGTCGTCGCCGATCTGGATGCTCCTGTCAGCTTGGGCCGCGGCGATGGCAAAGCACGTTCCGGGCGAAAGACCAGCCGCAACGCTGCCTGCACCGAGCCCGCACTCCGCCCAAAGCTCATCCCTGTGCACGCGGATCTCGGCGGAATGCTCAAACTCGTTGGTGTCGAGCGCCAGCGTGTGCGTCACCAAGAACTCCTCAAGCACGGCCCCTTCCCTCACCTTGAGTTCCAGGAAAGCGCAGGACCGCTCGTTCGAGCACCAGACGCGCGCCTCGATGACCTCGGCGCCAAGGCGATAGGTCCAGCGCGCGTCGCACGTCGTCATTGCAAAGGCGGATGGCAGACCCAGCTGGTGCCAGGCGCCGCTGCGCCGTAGGAAGACCCGCTGGCCCGAGGCCCGACCTATGCCAAGCGCGCTCCGAAGAACGGGCAGAAGCCGCGCAAAGGTCGGGTTTCCGAGGTAGGCCTGCGCGGAAAAAATGCCGGCTGCATAGCACGTTGTGCCAAACTGCTCGGGATCGATCCAGCGCCAACTGCCGCTGCGCAGGATATGCCCGTGCGGGCGGGCAACCATGGCCTCCTTGTCGCGCGCCACGACGTGGGCGGAGATTCCACTGAAGAACGAATGGATGCTTCCATCAGCGCCAAATTCCTCGTGGCGGCGCTCCCCGGGGAACCATTCCGGCCAGTCCATCCCCAGCGGGCGATCCCCGTGGAGCCAGGGCGCCGCCACGAATAGTGAGGGCGCGGGGGCCCCTCCCGGAGCCGAAAAGGCCCCGGGTCCCCGGGGCGCCTGGGCCCAGGCTGCGGGCAGCACGCCGCGCAGGAGCTCGAGGTCTGCCGGGGACGATGCCGCGGGGTGGTCGGGAACATAGCGCGCCACAAAGGTCAGCTCGGCTGCCGCCCCAGGCTCGAGGACAACGGGCCTGCTTTGAAGTCCCGCCATGGCCGCCTCGTATTGAAGTCTCTTGGAAGGGAGGCTCTTGGTGCGGACCGCCTCGGGTTCGCACGCGAGGCGGTGGTCAGCCCCAAAGAACTGAAACCCGTCCGTGCAATAGGCGGCCGCCCCGTTCACGCATGCCAAGGCGAGCCACGGATGTCGCCCGCCGGCCATCGGGAGGTTTTGGCGCGCGAGAATCGCCCATCCGAACTGTGGATCGTTGACGGGCAGGAGATCGATGTACTGAGAAAGAAACGCCTCGCTGTTTCGGACAACCCCCTCGTCGCCCAGTCCCAAGTCCTGCGCCAGAAGGATGTCGGCTTCCGTGCGGTGCCCGGAATTGTTTTGAAGGTGGATGTGCCAGGCCCACGCCGCCACGTCCGCGTGCACCGTGAGGGTCACGCGGCTGGTAACACCCCACGCCGCCGCTTCGGACCATCCGATCGAGCGTGGTCCAAGCCTGTGGCAGGAGACTCTTGGACCGACTAGGGAGGTCCAGCCCGGGGAGCCGCCGGTGGGGCGCCACCTTAGAATAAGCCTGAAGAATCCGTCCTCGGCCGGCCCCGGAAGCGACTGGTTAATGAGGGTTCCACCGTGTCGGAGCGCAAACAACGCACCGCCGTCGGTGAGGTGCGCCGCAAGTCCGGAGGCGGACGAAAGCGTCGTCGCCGCGAACTCCCCCGCGGTCTTGGAGGCCCAGAAGTCCGGGACCAGCGGCCCGGCAGCACCGGGTGATCCCTGGCAACTACCGATTGGGGCGTCCTTTTGGGGAGAGGTTTGCACTGCGTTGAACTGCGGAAATCGAAGGGGATCGGCCGGGTGGAAATCGACGAAATGGTGCTTGTCTGTTGTTGCGGGGAGCCGGCCGATACAAGCGTGCGGCCCCGTCGGCGCGGAGCCGGTGAAGGTGTGTTGGGGTTCCGACAGCCAGCTTTAGGCGTGCCGTGAGGTGTTCATCTCTGTGATGACAACCTTTGCAACGCAAGAAAAATGGATTCGGGACGCCCCGGGGGCCGCTCGATGGGGGCCCGTCATAAGGCCAGCCGGCTGACGACGGCCGCATGGGCCTGCGCAGGAGCCTTGGGGTGTGGGGTGCCCGGTCCGACGGGAGCGGACTTGCGCTGCATCCCCGAGGGGCCGCGGAGCTCCTAGGCGCGCATCGGAACCTGCGTCGAATCCCTGATCACGAGCGCGGCCGGAAGGTTGCTCGGCACACCAATCTGCGAGGGTCCAGTGCGGGTGACCGCCTCGACGAGCAGGCTCACCGCGCGCTCGGCCAGGTCAGCGAGGGGCTGGCGCACGGTCGTAAGGGCAGGTCGGCACACGGTCGCCCATAGGCCGTCATCGAAGCCCACGATCGAGATGTCCCCCGGGCAGCTCAATCCCTCGGACCGCGCCGCGTCGATCGCCCCAAACGCGATCTCGTCGTTGGCACAGCACACACCGGTTGGACGCTCTGGGGACCGAAGGAGCGCCGTCATCCCCGCGCGACCGGTCGCGGGGCTGAACGGGCCGTCGAAGATCCATTCCGGCCGCGGCTCGGCCCCCCCGCGCTTCAAGGTTTCGAGATAACCTTCCTTTCGCTCGCACGCATCCCGTGAACCCGAGGGACCCAGCAGCAGTCCGATCCTCCTGTGGCCGAGCTGGAGCAGGAGATTGGCCGCGGAACTTGCTCCGCCGACATTATCAATTCCGACCACCGGCACGCCAAGAAGCGCTGGGTCAACGCTTGGCGGAAGCGCAGAACGGGTGAGGACCAGCGGCCGGCGGTAGCCCTGGAGCTTCTGGACGTCGGCCTCCGCGAGGGGTTCGGCCAGATAAATGACCCCGGAGGAGTCAAGGCCGAGGTGCTGCAGCGCCTCGCGGAAATCGGTCCGGGGCGTCTTGCGCAGCGTGCAGATATGCACATCCCAGCCGCGCGTCGCCGCAGCGTGCAGCGAGCCGGCCAGAAAGCGCCCATAGAATTCAGAAAAGAAAATGTTTTCATCGAGCGGTACAACGACCGTCAATGTGGCGTTCAGCCCCTGGCGCATGATCCGGGCGCCGGGATTGGGCGTGAACCGCAGGCGATCGGCGAGATCCAGAATCTCCTTTCGGCGGGCCGGACTCACCAGATGAGCCGTTTCCTGCCGCAGCGCCCTCGACACCGTGGAAGGTGAGACGCCGAGGCGGGTGGCGATTTGCACTATCCCGTCCTTCGGCTTTCTTAGACCTGAATGGAAAGACATTTCACGTGGGGGGACGACAGAGGACAATGACCAAGAATGTCAGCGGCAAGCAAACTTTTGCATGAATTTGCAGAAATGGCTGCGCCCCGTTGCGTTGGGTCAAGGGGTGATTCTCCCTCGGCGGCACGGCGGAGCAGCCGTGCGCACTTGTCGCCCGCCGGCGGTCAATGTTTCGGTCAGCACCGGCAGGACTTGCGCGGACTTCAGAAAATATTGTTGCCGTGACAACATTTGCAATCTTTAGCTTGGATGCACTCCGGTCGGCCGCCGTCAACGGCGGGGGAACCCCAATAACCCATTAGCGCACCACACGCCTCGGATGTTTCATCCAAAGATTCATAACTATTGGGTGCGGAACAGCATAGCGCTTGTGCTGTTGCTGGGAACACAGGGTTCTGCGCACGCCGAGAATGCGCCGCTTGCATGGGCCGGGGCGCGGCCCGCCGCCGTGCTTCCGCCGGAGGATGACATCCTGCTGAACGAGCTGCAGCAGGCGGCATTCCGATTCTTTGTCGAGCAGGCCGACCCGCACACGGGATTGGTGAGGGATCGGGCCCGATCCGACGGGTCGCCGAGCGAAGGCAAGGCCAGCATCGCCGCCTCGGGCTTCGCGCTTAGCGCTTGGGCCGTCGCGACCCAAAGGGGCTGGGTTGACCGGGAAAGCGCCTTGGTACAGGTGCGCAAGGCCCTGCGGTTCCTTGCGGAAAAGGCCCCGCGCAAGCACGGCTTTTTCTATCACTTCATGGAGATGGGCACCGGCGAGCGGGCGTGGAAGTGCGAGCTATCCCCCATCGACACTGGGCTGTTCTTTGCCGGTGCCATCATGGCGCGCGAGTATTTCTCGGACGCGGAGATCACGCTCCTGGTCAACCGCCTGGTCCATGACGTGGACTGGGAGTGGTTCCTCAACGACGGCCAGACTATCGCGATGGGATGGCACGACGAGGAGGGGTTCTCCCGTTACCGCTGGGACAAGTACTCGGAGGCGACGATGCTCAGTTTTCTCGGAATGGGCGCGGTCGAGCGGCCGCTTCCCGTTGCGTATTGGGATGCGTGGACCCGGACCCCGGTGGGCACCTATGCGAATTTCCATTTCATCGAGGGACCGCAGCTCTTCATCCACCAATTCACCCACGCCTACGTCGATTTCCGAGACTTGCGCGACGCCTACGCCGACTATTTTCAAAATTCGGTCCTGGCGTCGCTCGCCCAGCGGCAGTTCTGCATCAATCTGAGGAACGAGTTTCCGAGCTGGGGGGAGAGGCTCTGGGGGCTGACCGCCTCCGATTCTGCCGACGGCTACAAGGCGTGGGGTGGACCGCCCCGGACGCAGGATGCGAATGCGCTGGATGGCACGATCGTGCCCTGCGCAGCCGCGGGCTCGGTCGCGTTCGTGCCCAATGAGGCGATGACGACGCTCAGGTTCATGCGCACGGCCTACGGGAACAGGATCTGGGGACGCTACGGGTTTGTCGACGCGTTCAATCCCGAGACCGGCTGGGTGAACCCCGATGTCATCGGCATAGACCTAGGGATCACGCTCCTTCAGGCGGAAAACGCGAGGACTGGAATGGTCTGGGCGGTCTTCATGCAAGCGCCGGAGGTGCAGCGAGCCCTTGCGCGCGCGGGCTTCGTGTCGCAGAAGCGCACGCTCCCCTGGGCCGACCAGGAGAAGATCCATGACCTCGCGGGCCAGACATGGAGTTCGATCGAATCCGCGCCGGTCACTGCGGATTCGTTGGGTCTGCGGCTCTCGTCGGTGCTGGCAGCGACCTCCCTGGGCCTCATTCCGGAGGAGGAGGCGGTTCGGCGCGTCACCTCGATGCTCAAGTCGACTCCGGCGCCCTCGAGCGAACGGGCCGTCGCCCTCTATGCCGCAAGCCTCGTCACGCTCCGCCACGCCATACCGAAATTCGCGACCGAGGCGCAGTCACGGCTGGAGTCCATCGAATGGAAACGGGTTCCCATAGACTCGAACCTGCTCGGCGCGGCGAGCCGGCTTGCCGTGTTCTTCCAGGTTGCGAGCGGGTCGAAGCCGGCCTCCGCGTGGTCCGACTTGAAGCGCGCCTCGCGGGCGGAGGGCCACGTCTACGTGCTCGAGCCGGCGCAGGTCCTTGACCAGATGCTCCCGGGCCTCTGGCTCGACGAACGTTCGATCGTCACCGGCGCGTCCGCCGCGCAGCTCGCCTACGCAATCGCCGTGGAAAAGCGGAAGACGTCCACCGCCAGGTTTCCCTACGACGTGCAGAGCACCGCGCTGCTGCTCGAGAAATACCCGGCTGAGGTCGCGGCTGGGCTCAGGACGGCTCCGATACCTCCGGGGTGGCTGCTTCAGGCGACCAGCGACGACCGGGCGGTACTGCTCATGAGCATGGCCAATCTGCTGGCCCCCGACTGCCTGCGTGAGTGGTTCCAGCAGGACGAGCTGGTGCGCGCGGGGCGGGTGGCGATCGGAGAGTTCGCCGCCGCGGCGTTCGGCGGCGACAACTCGGTCTATGCGCGCAATGAGCTCGCGATTCCCGCGGCCGTGCCGCCCCAGCGAAGGACCCTGGTCGTGCGCTCGAACCAACCCCGCGACAAGTGGCAGTGGGTCCTCGTGAAGGGGATGAGCTACAAGATCTCGGAGGCTGACGTGCGGCCGGGCGACCCGGACCTTGAGCTTCGTTTCGCGCTGACCTGGGATCCGAAGGCGCTGCATTTCCACGCCGAAGTGCTCGACACGCCTCCCGGCTTCTTCCCGCCCGCGGGACGCCGGTCCGCGGAGCTGTTCATCAACCCCAAGCGCGACGGCCTGGTTTGGCTGT
>CAYQOH010000076.1:10114-11851 GCA_964419075.1 uncultured Opitutaceae bacterium
CGCCGGTCCGCGGAGCTGTTCATCAACCCCAAGCGCGACGGCCTGGTTTGGCTGTCGCCCGACAACTTCCAGTTCGCCTACAAGCCCGATGGCTCGGCGATGGAGTGGTTCCACAACCGGCCCGTCAAGGCCCGCATCCAGGCGACCGAGCACGGCTACACAATCGAGTCCGACATCACGTGGAAGGAGCTCGGGGTCGAGCCGAAGCCCGACTTGGAGATCGACCTGACAGCCAATGTCACTGCGGGAGGCACTAACGAATGGGACCCTTCTCTCGAGCTTAGCTGGCGCTACTACCAGCGGCCGAACGATGGCTTTGGTCTGGGCACCGTGCGCCTGAGCCCCTAGTGCTGGGCGGAGCCAGGCCTCGCCCGACATGCCCGCCTCAACCCCACGCAGGCTAGTTTTGGCCGCGCTTCTTGCATCGAGCCTCGCGGGCTGTGCCCGAGGGCCGGCAGCAGGAGGGCGCGTGATCGTGGACTATTGGGAGAAATGGAGCGGATTTGAGGCCGACTCCATGCAGTCCGTCATCGATGACTTCAACCGGAGCCAGGAGCGCATAGAGGTGAGGTTTCTTTCCGTGAGCCAGGTGGACATCAAGCTGCTTCTGGCGACCTCAAGCGGGCACCCTCCCGATGTCGCCGGGCTGTGGTCGGAGAACATCCCAGATTTCTCCGAGAAGAACGCCCTGACGCCGCTTGACGGAGGCCTTGCGAAGGCCGGGATCGGCGCCGACCGGTACACGCCGCTGTTCTGGGAGCTCTGCCGGCACCGCGGGTTCACGTGGGGACTGCCAACCACGCCGGGTTGCGTCGCGCTGTTCTACAACAAGAAGCTCTTCCGTGCGGCAGGGCTCGATCCCGAGCGCCCCCCGAGGACCTTTGCCGAGCTGGAGGCGATGAGCCGGCGCCTCACGATCGCGGAGGTGGAGCGCGGCGGCCGGATCGTCCGTGTTCCCTTCGACCAGTTGACCCCTGCGGAGCGCGACGGAAGGCGCTACACGCTGGTGCAGGTCGGCCATCTGCCCCAGGACGCCGGCATGTTCCTTTCGGGCTGGGGCTGCTGGTTCGGCGCGCGGTACTACGATGGGGACCGGCGCCTCCTGGCCGACGACAACGGAAACCTGGCGGCCTATGCTTGGCTCGGGGACACCGCCCGCACCTACGGCGTGGACAACCTGCGCAGCTTCATCGACGGCTTCGGCGTCTCCCAATCGGCGCAAACCCCCTTCCTCGGAGGCACCGAGGCCATGGTGGTCCAGGGCCCGTGGATGATGAACTTCATCGCGAGGTACGCCCCGGGCCTGGAGTGGGGCGTGGCTCCGTGCCCGGCCGCGGACGGTGTCGGCGGCGGGCAGCCGGTGACCCTTGCGCAGTGCGACGTCGTGGTCATCCCGCGCGGGGCCCGCCACCCGCGCGAGGCCTTCGAGTTCATCTGCTACCTGCAGCGCCAGGAGGTCGCCGAGAAGCTTGCAAGGGCGCAGCAGAAGTTCACGGCGCTGCGCGAGGTATCCGACGGCTTTTTAAGGGGCCATCCCAACCCGGCGATCGGCCTGTTCATCACGCTCTCGAGGAGCACAGGCGCGCGCTACGTGCCGCGGCTTTCGGTCTGGCACGAGTACGACTCGGAGCTCGCCGTGGCGCGCGAGCGCGTTCTGGACCTTAAGGAGACCCCGGCCGAGGCGCTCTCCGAAGTTCAGCGGCGCATGCAGCGGACGCTCGACCGGGTGATGCGCCG
>CAYQOH010000077.1:0-11723 GCA_964419075.1 uncultured Opitutaceae bacterium
CGCCAGGGCTGGATCGACGACGCCCGCCTCGAGGCGAACATCGCGAAGCTCGGCAGGTCGAGCTACGCCCTCTACCTTCGCGGGCTTCTCTCCGGGCAATAGGAGGCCGGAACCCGTGTCACCGAGGAGTTCCGGCACGCCGCGCCTGAGCGTCATCACGCCGCTGTTCAACTGCCTTGGCCGCACGCAGGCCATGCTCGCGAGCCTGCGCGAGTCGATCCCGGCCCGCGTCAGCTACGAGGTGATCCTGGTCGACGACGGCAGCACCGACGGAACCCGCGAGTGGCTCGCCGGCCTTCGCGAGCCCTACCGCGTCATCCTGAACGAGCGGAACATGGGCTTCGGCGCCGCGACGAACCGCGGCGCGGCGGCGGCGAGGGGCCGGATCCTCGCCCTCCTCAACAACGACCTGGTGCTCGGCCGCGGCTGGCTGCCTCCCATGCTCTGGGCGCTCCGGCTGCTCGGCTGGCGGGCGGGCCTGGTCGGCAACGTCCAGTTCGACGCGGCCTCGGGGACGGTCGACCACGCCGGGATCTTCGTGAACGAGAAGGGCAAGCCCGAGCACGACCGGAGGCTTCCCCACCCCCTGTCCGTCCTCCTGCGCCCGCGCCGCGCGGCCCTCGCCGTCACGGGGGCGTGCGTCCTCGTCCGGGCGGCGACCTGGCGCAGGCTCGGCGGCTTTGACGAGGCCTACGTCAACGGCTGCGAGGACGTGGACCTCTGCCTGCGCGCCCGGCAGGAGGGCCTGGTCAACGTCGTGGCGCTGCGCAGCCGGGTCCTCCACCACGTGAGCTCGTCGCCCGGCCGCAAGCGCCGCGACGAGGAGAACACCTGGCGGCTCGTGCGCCGCTGGCGCGACCCCCTCGCCGTCGCCATGGCCGAAGCCTACCACCGCCCCGAGGCGCGCGAGCACTTCTGGAGGCTGATCATCGAGCCGAGGGACATCGCCGACCGCGCGGCCGCGGTGCGGGCGGGCCTCTTCCTGCTCCACGCCGCGGTCCGGCCTCCCGACGCCTCCCTCGACCCCGCCAACGCCGCCATCGATCTGGAGCTCGCCCGGTGGCGGGAAATGTTCTCCCATTGACCATGTCCACGCTCCCGCACATGCCCCCGTACGGCGGCGCCTTTGCCCGGCGCTTCACGCGCTACTCGGGGCTGTACTTCGACGAGTTCGCGACGCAATCGGCGTGGCTGCGCGAGACCGCCGTCATCCACCTGCCCCCGGTGGCCGACGTCAGCTGCGTCGTCCTAAGGGGCGAGTTCCGCGTGCATCCGCAGGCGCGCGGCCTGGAGCGGGCCTTCCCGGGCCTCGAGGTGCTCCTCGACGGGAGGAGCGTGGCGACGATCCTGCCGGCGGGGCCCGGCCCGTGGGAGGCGCGCCTCGCGCTCGAGCCCGGGTCCGCCCAGAGGGGTTCCGCGGTCACGCTGCGGCTCCACGGCACCGGCCTGACGAACGCCCTCGCATGGCTCGGGCGGGTGACCCGCTTCGGCCCGATCCAGCGCTTCCGGGCGCAGAACAAGAACCGCCAGGTGCGCCTCCTCTCGATCCAGTCGGGGACGGGCGAGCCGATCTACGATTTTTCGAGGAGGGAGAGCCCCTACTGCGCCGACTTCGGCCGCGCGCACCTGCGCACCGGGATGAACGTCGTCGGCTTCCTGACGGCCGACCTCGGGATCGGCGAGTCGGCCCGCTGCATGGTGCGGGCCGCGGACGCCGCGGCGCTGCCGGTCGCGCTGGTGAACCTGAAGCTCAACTGCCGCAACCGGCTGGGCGACACCACGTACGCGGGGCGTCTTGAGGACGCCAACCCCTACGGGGCGAATGTCTTCCACATCGACCCGCCCGTCGCGCGCGACATCGACCACCACCACGGGGCGCACTTCAGGGACGGCAAGTACAACATCGGCTATTTCGCGTGGGAGCTCCCGGATTTTCCGGACTCATGGATGTCGTCGCTCGATTACTTTGACGAGATCTGGTGCCCGAGCAACTTCGTGAGGGAGTCCCTTGCGCTCAAGTCGATCCTCCCGGTGCTCACCATGCCCCACGCGATCGCCTTCGAGCGGCCGACCGGGGCGCCCGCATCCCTGCGGGCCCGCTTCGGCCTTCCCGCCGGCCGCTTCCTCTTCCTCTGCCTCTTCGACCTGAACTCCTACACGGCGCGCAAGAATCCCGGCGCCGTCATCGAGGCGTTCCGCAGGTCGGGCCTCGCCGCGGGCGACGCCACCCTGGTCATCAAGGTCCAGAACGCGGACCTCAACGGCGCGGACTTTGAAGCGCTCAGGGACGCGGTCCGCGACCTTCCCGGCACGGTCATCGTCAGCGCGACGCTCTCCCGCGCCGACGTCTACGCCCTGGAGGCCGCCTGCGACTGCTTCGTCTCGCTCCACCGCTCCGAGGGCTTCGGCCTGGCCGTCGCCGAGTCCATGTACCTCGGCAAGCCCGTCATTTCGACCGACTGGTCGGCGACCGCCGAGTACGTGAGCCACGCGAACGGGTACCCCGTGCGTTACACCCTGGCGACCCTGGCCGAGAACCACGGGCCCTACTCCAAGGGTTCGACCTGGGCGGAGGCCGACGTCGGCCATGCCGCTGAGCTCATGAGGCGGGTGGCGTCCAACCCCGCGGAAGGGGCGCAGCTCGGCGCGGCCGCGCGGCGCACGGTCGAGGAGCGCTTCGCGCCCGCCGTCATCGGGGCCCGCTACCGCCGGCGCCTGCAGACGCTCGCCTTCCTGTAGCCGGGGCGAACGCCGCCGCCAGGAGCGCCAGCGCGATCAGCCCCATCCCGACGCCGGAGAGGATGAGCGTCCCCGTGAGCCCCCGGGGCCAGTAGGTGAACCGCACGTCGTAGGTCCCCGCCGCGTCCACGTAGATCCCCTTGAAGGCGTGGTTGACCCGCAGGTAGGGCGCCGGCTTCCCGTTCAGGGTGGCCCTGAAGTCATCCTTCTCGTACGCCTCGGTGAGCACGATGAACCCCGGGCCGGTGGCGGCGACCGTGAATGAGGTCGAGTTCGTGGTGAGCGCGTAGTGCTCCGCCGCGACGACCTTTCGCGCCCCGAGGTCGCCGGAGACCCTGGGCGCCGGAACGATCGCCGCCCAGTCGGCGTGCGCGACGGCGGCGAAGGGCCGGCCGTCCCCCGCCTTGACCCACGAGCAGTACTGGCCGACGTCGCCGTAGACCGCCGCGCTGTCGGTGAAGAAGGCCCGTGGCCAGGGCGACGGGCTCTCGTAGACGTCCATGTCGGCCGCGAGGACGCGCACGAGCCCGGCGCCGGGCCTTTGCGGGCCCAGGTGGTAGCCGAGGTAGAAGCGGACGTTCAGCAGGTCGAGGACGGGCCTCTGCTTCGCGACGTCGGCCGGCTCGACGATGTAGCGCCAGTCCCAGATGCGGGTGAACCCGGCCGCGTCCATGAACTCCCGGTAATAGGGGTTCATGAGCGCGTCCGGACCCGAGATGCCCTCAAGGCCGTACACGATCGACCAGCCGGGCAACAGGTCGTTGTGAAAGCCGAGGACTCGGGACGGCGCGTCGCGGCGAGAAAGCACGGCGTCGACGGCGGGCGAGCGCGCCTGAAGGTCGGCCCGCCTCGTCGGCCTGACGACATAGTCCGCGTACTCCCCGCCGAGCTTCAGGCCCTCGCGCCAGTGGAAGGCCCCGAAGGAGGCGAATGCGAGGAGGAGCACGACCGGCGTCGCCTCGCCCGTCCTGCGCCAGCGGTCGATCGCCCAGAGGAGGCCCGCGGCCGCGATCAGCAGGCTCCAGCCGTACGCGTGGATGAACGGGGCGACCGTGACGATCCTGCCCCAGGTGTAGGCGGCGTACTCGCTGCGCAGGACCGCCTGCGCCGTCCCGAGGTAGGCGCAGAGGAGCACGACCAGGAGCGCCACGACAAGGCCGGCGTCCCGCCTTGCCTCGCCCGAGCCCAGGCGCGTCCATGCGTCCCTCCACCCGAAGCCCGAGACGACCGACAGCAGCACGATCAGCGCGCACGACAGCGTGTTGTCGACGTGCAGGATGTTGCCGAGCACCGGCACATGCGCGATCAGCCCCGGGGAGATGACGCCAAAGACGAGCAGCGCGGCCGGAAGGCTCGAAACCAGGAGCACCGCGGCCTGCCGGTCGGCCGCAAGCGCCCGCCACCGCACAAGCGCCCAAAGGAGCCCGACCAGGATGAAGAAATTGGCGGAGGGATTGATGACGCCCGACTGCAGCTGGAAGGGGCGGTAGAAGACCTCGTCGAACAGGCCGATGAGCATCCCGGGCTGGATCTGGAACGCCATCGGGGCGTTGTAGCTCGTGTAGGAGCCGCCCAGCGCGTGGGAGAACGTGTACCAGAGGGGCGAGCTGGCCATCGCGAAGGCGATGCCGGAGCCGGCGAACGCCGCGCCGAGGCGCGCCTTCTCGCGCCAGGGGCGCTCACCGAGCGCCAGCAGGCACAGCCCCGAGAAGTTCATGGAGAGCAGCAGGACATAGGCCTCCTTGGCCGTGCCGCTGCACATCTCCGCCCAGTTCGCCCCGATCAGGGCCACGAGCCACAGCAGCGTCCCGCGCGGCGAGCGGGCGTCCATGCTGCGCAGCCAGCAATAAAGGATCCACGGCGCGTAGCACATGCTGAAGATCGCCGGATGGTTGACCCGGTAGACGAAGAACCCCATGAACGCGGCCGAGACGGCCGTCAGCGCCGCGGTTGGCAGGTGCCGGAACGCCCGCCACACGCAGAGCCCGATGCCGAAGGCGAACGCCCATTTGGCCAGGAGCAGCTTGAGGTCCCAGGACCACCCGGCGCCGTCCGCAAGGATCGGCAGCAGCTGGAGGGGGTCGCCGAAGCAGGACTGGCCCTGCCCCAAGAGAGGCAGGCCGGCCGAGTCATAGCGGTTCCAGAGCGGCAGCTCCCCGTCATGGAGCAGCGCCCTGCGCTCGACCATGGAAAGCGGCAGGTGGTGCCACAGGAGCGCGGCGACGTCCGCCTTGTGCGCATCCCCCACGTCGCTGCTCGCCCCGGGCAGCCACGGGTTCTGCCCGTAGAGGAGCGCCACCCCGAAGTTCGGCGACACGACGCTGCGGCCCGCGAAGATCACCGGGACGTTCGCCACCGCCGTGCCGAGCAGCGCCGCGGCCGCGACCGCCCACGCGGGCGACCGGCTCGCCGCCTCCCAGGCCGCTCGCGCGCGCCCGCCGAGGCGCACCGACGCCGAGTCGCGCGCCCAGCCGAGCACGAGGACGAGCCCGATCGACGCGGCAAAGGCCAGAGCAATCTCCCGCCACACGGGCGGCCGCGGGATGTCGACGACGCCCTGGAGGCGGATCCTCGTGCGGGGATCGGTCGCGTTCTCGGTCGTCTCAAGGTGAAGCTTCCCCTCCGAGGCCGCGAGCGAGCGGATCTCGAAATCGGGCGCGAACGCCTCCGGCCCGAACGAGGCCAGGACGCGGCCGGAGCCGTCGACAATCCGCGCCTCGCTCACCACCATCCGTGTGTCCCGGTCAAGGGGGTCGAATCTCAGCGCCTGGTACCGCCCGTACGGAAGCGGGAAGCGCAGGAGCGCCGGCCGGCCGGCGACGACGGGCTGGATCGACGAGTCGGGCTCGTTGAAGCCGGAGCCCACGTCGTAGTAGAGCTGCGCGAGCCCCGACTCCTCGGACTGCACCCGGACCTCGAAGGCGCAGGGGCTGCCATGGGTCCTTGCCCAGGGCTCAAGGGGGAGCACGGCGGCTGCCGAGAACAGGAGGCACGCCAGCACGCTCCAGGGGGTGAGGATTCGGCGGTTCAAGGTTTCGGGTCAGGATACAGAGGCGGCCCCCCGCACGGAAGCCTTTCCACGCGGCCGGCCGGCCGCCTCACTCCACCCAGCCCGGCGGACGGCGCGCGAGGTAGACGTAGTTGTCGACGGCGCCGTGCGCGCACTTCTCGACGGCGAGGACCTCCGCCCCGAGGCCCGCAAGGAGCGCGAGGACCTCGTCCTTCGGGATGGCGTACATCTGCATCTTCGGGGTTCCTGGAAACCAGCCCGGGTGGTGGTAGCGGACGTGCCTGCGGATCCGCATCCAAAGGGTCGGGGGCCAGAGCGAGAACCGGAGCCGGTCCGGCGGGTCCCCGGCCGGAACCCGGTCGGGGATCTGGACGGACATGACGCCCCCCGCCCCCAGGACCCGGATGAACTCCCTGAGGTAGCGCCGCGTGTAGCGGGGCGCGATGTGCTGGAGCGTGATGCGGCTGTAGACCAGGTCGAAGGAGCGGCTGGGGAACACCTTCAGGTCCCCCCGCGCGTTCTGCACGAAGCTCACGCGGCTGTCCGTGCAGTGCTCGCGCGCGAGCGCCACCATCCGCTCCGAGATGTCAACCCCGGCAACCCGCTCGAAATGGCGCGCCAGGGCCTGCGTCAGGCGGCCGGCCCCGCACCCGAAGTCGAGCGCGCTGCGCCTCCTGGCGTTCGGCTCGCACCGGCGCACCTGCTCCAGGTCCCTTTCGACCTCCGCCACGCCGGTCGCGAAGAACTCCGAGATCGCCCAGCGGTTCCCCTGCTTCTGCGCCTCCGTGAGGACCGCGAAGAACGGGTCGTCGTTCGCGAGGGCGTCCCAGTGGCGTCGTACCTGCCAGAGCTTCATGCGGGACTTTAGCGGCGCTCCTTCAGGTCGATCTCGAGGTGCCTGACCTGGAAGGTGAGCCTCCTCGGGTCGAAGTTGCCGGGGTACGCCGGGGGCCGGTCGCTCTGGAACAGAAGAACCGTGTCGCCCGGCTTGAGCAGCACGTTGCGAAGGGCGCCAGCCAGAACCTCGGCGGGCCTCAGGTGGGCCTGCCAGACGACCTTGCCCCCCATGGTCACCGAGGCGCCGCGCTCGTCGACCGAGCGGAGCTTGAACGTGATGTCCGCGACGATCGCGAACGGGTGCGGATTGCGGATGGCGACCGTGCTGTCGCCCAGGCTCCAGCGAAAGAACTCCCAGCGCGACTTCTCGGGGCCCCACCAGTTGGCGGGCCCGAACACGGCCTCGACGGTATGCCGGTCCGCGGGGTTGATCAGCAGCGCCCGCGGCCCCTCGACCACGAAGCTCTCCCTGCCGGGCGGCCTCATGAGATCGGCGGAAGCGAGGACGCCCAAGTTTCCGACCACCAGAAGGATAGGCCAGAATTTCCTGCGGGGCACGAGGATGTTGAAGGCGAGCGTCATCGGGAGCAGCACCCGCGAGGCGGCCGAGGGGTAGTTCTCCCACACCGCGTCCCCGAGAAACACCATGAGGACCGCGTAGCAGGCGCCCACCCGCCACCAGGGCTCCTGCCAGCGCCTCCTGAGAACAAAGAAGAAGAACTGCGCCAAGAGCCCGATGAAGACCAGCAGGTCAAGCCGCGTCACCCCCGGGCTCGGGTAGCCGCCGGCCACGAGGCCCGCAAGGATGTCCTGGAGCTTGTTTCCCAGCCCGGCGAACGGCCGCGCGAAGTTGCGCGGGCCGATGTCGTCGCCGGCGCCGAGCCAAAGCCGCAGGCAGACCATCCACACCGCCAGGGGAAGGAGCACGAGCGCCCCCTGGGCGAGCCACGGGGCCCACGTCCGCGGCCGGCGGGGCTCGGGCGGCCGGAGCGCCGCGCCGCAGAGGACGCTCGTGTCCTTGCCAAGCCCGCTGAGCCCCATGACCAGGGCGCCGCTCCATGGCCTCCCGGACTCGATCAGCATCATGGCGACCACGGTGAGCAGGAGCGCCGGGCCGTCCAGCAGCGCCGCCGACACGCTGAAGATGAGCCCAAACGAAAAGAGCACGGCCGCCCACCGAAAGCAGTTGCCCCAGCTGATCGGCGGAAGCCAGCGCAGCAGCAGCGCCGCCAGGAGGAACCAGCAGACGATGTTCTGCGCCGCGAAGACGTTCAGGGCGCGCGCCGGGTTCCCGCCGCCCAGCACCCACGCGGTCCAGACAAAGAGGATCCTGCGGGCCCGGTACGGAAGGCTGTCGACCGCCCTCTTGAGCACGGGATCGCCGAGCCGCGGGTGCATGGCGATCTGCGCGTACCACTGAGAATCGTACCCGGGGGAGTCGGCCCGCTCGTAATGGTTGACCGCCTTCAGCTCGGGCAGGTAGCGCGCGTGCTCCTTCGACCCGAACTGGATCATGTAGGTAAAGCCCTGGCCGGGCAGGTAGAAGAACGCCGCGCTCCAGGCGAAGACCGCGACCGCAAGCGCGCAGGCGCCCCACCGAAGCGCGTGGGCCCTACCCCGGAGAAATGATTTGAGTCTTACCACCAAAAGGCGACAAACCACTCTCCCTGCCCATCCAAAGCAAGTATGGATTTTCCAGCCGCCCCGACACCGAAGCCCAACGCGGAGCTGAGGCGTGCGGCTGTTGCGGCGGCGGTGATCGCGCTGGCGCTGTACGCGGGGATGCTCATCACGCACGTGGCGGCGCTGCCCGGGGGCTCGGACACCTCCGGCTACATGAACCACGCGCGTCTGCTGGCCTCGGGCAACCTGCACGCGCCGACCCGGGCGATCCCGGGCCTGCCGCGGCTCGCCGCCTCGCCGATGCTCTACGTGCCCCTGGGATTCAAGCCGGCGTGGAACGGCAACGGCCTCGTGCCCACCTACCCGGTCGGCCTGCCGCTCTTCATCCTCGCCATGGAGCCGATCGCCGGCTGGCGGCATGCGGGGGACGCGACCATCCTCCTGCATGCGCTTGCCGGACTTGCGGCGATGTACGCGCTCGGTCGCGCGCTGGGGCTGAGCCGGCCGTGGGCGATCCTCGGGACCGAGGTCCTGGCCCTTAGCCCGCTCTACCTCTTCATGTCGCTCCAGGCGATGAGCGACGTGCCCTCGCTCCTGTGGACGACGCTGGCGGTCCTCGCGGCCCTCCGAAGCCGCGGGAGGCCGGCGTGGGCGCTCGCCGCGGGCGCCGCGATCGCGATCGACGTGCTGATGCGCCCGACCAACGTCCTCGCCTTCGCGCCGCTCGCGGTCGCCCTGGGGGTGTCGCCCCGCCGCTGGCTTCTCCTCGTGCTCGGCGGCCTGCCCGGCGCGGCCGTGTTCTTCGCGCACAACCTGGCGGCCTACGGAGGCCTCGCGGTCACCGGGTACGGCGACACGGGCGTCTACTTCGGGTCGCGGTACGTCCCCGGCACGCTCCTGCACTACGCGCGCTGGCTGCCCGTCCTCTTCACCCCGCTGGTCGCACTCGACCTCGGGCTTCCGTGGCTGCGGACGGAGAGCCCCCGGACGCGCTGGATGCTGGGGGCATGGATCGTCGTCTACGCGGCCTTCTACGCCGCGTACGTGTGCACCCACGAGACCTGGTGGTACCTGCGGTTTCTCCTTCCCGCCGCGCCGGCGCTCGTGGCGGCGGCACTGCTGGTCGCCCGGACGCTCTTCGGCCGCGCGCCGGCCTGGGCCGACCCGGGCCGCTCGCCGACGGCGTTGGCCGTCGCCCTCGCCGCCGCGGCGCTCGCCCTGGCATGGCCGAGCCGCGCCCTGCATCCGTTCTCCATCAAGCAGGAGGAGCTCCGGTACCGCGACCTGAGCGGCTGGATGCAGGCCAACGTGCCCGGAGACGCGGTGTGCCTCGCGGCTCAGGTGACCGGGGCGCTCTACTTCGACACCCCGTTCACGTTTGTGCGCTGGGAGGAGGTGAACAAGGACAATGTCGGGAGGATCGAGTCGGCCATCCGCGTCGCCCACCTGCCCCTCTACGCCGTGCTCTTCCCCTATGAGATCGAGCAGTTTGACGTGCTCCGGAAGGTGATGCCCGGCCGCTGGATCGAGGTTGGAAAGGTCCACGACATCGTCATCTTGCGGCGCGACTTCGACGCCGCGAAATCCTGAACCCACCGTGCCCGCCCCGCTTCTCCTGGACCTGACCCACACGAGCCACACCCGGGCCCGCACGGGGATCCAGCGCGTGGTGCGCTCGCTGCGCGGGGCGCTTGCGGAGCGGGCGCGGGCCGTGTCCTTTGACCCCTACGCGCGCGCCTGGCGCCCGCTGGAGCCGTGGGAGGAGCGCAACCTCGAGGCCGAGGACGCCGCCGGGTCGAGGGGGGCACGCTGGCCCCTGCGCGCGCGAATCGCGGGCCGGCTCCGGAGGCTCTCGGCCCGGTCCGAGCCCCTTGCCGCGAGGGCCGCCGGCGGCGTCATCGTCCCGGAGATCTTCTCGCCGGGGGTTGCGGCGGCGCTTCCCGCGCTCTTTGCCGCGGCGGAGGGACCCCGGGTCGCGCTGTTTCACGACGCGCTCGCGCTCCAGTACCCCGAATTCACGCCCCGCTCGAACGTCGCCCGCTTTCCGGCGTACCTGCGGGAGCTCCTGCAGTTTGACGGCATTGCGGCCGTGTCGGAGGCGTCCCGCGGCTGCCTGCTTGACTACTGGCGTTGGCTCGGTGCCACCCGCACGCCTCACGTGGTTGCGATACCCCTCGGGATAGACCCGGCGCCCGCACCGGCCGGGACGCCCCCTCCCGGCGGCGTGCCGGTCGTCCTCTGCGTCGGAAGCATCGAGGGAAGGAAGAACCACGCCGCGCTCCTCGACGCCTGCGAGGCGCTCTGGTCCGGCGGGGCGGCCTTCGAGCTGCGCCTGGTCGGACTCGCAAACCCGGAGACGGGCGCCGTCGCGCTTGAGAAGCTGCGCCGGTTGCGGGCAGCGGGCAGGCCCGTCCGCCACGACGGCCCGGTCACCGACCAGGCCCTCGAGGCGGCCTACCGTGACTGCGCCTTCACGGTGTACCCCTCGCTCGCCGAGGGCTTCGGGCTGCCGGTCGCCGAGAGCCTGGCCCGCGGCAAACCCTGCCTGTGCCGGACGGAGGGCGCCCTTGGCGAGGTCGCCCGGGGCGGAGGCTGCGTCAGCCTCGGCGGCGCGGGCGCGGCCGAGATCACGTCGGCCCTCGGGCGCCTGCTGGCCTCGCCCTCCGAGCGATCGTCGCTTGCGGCCGAGGCCGGCGGCCGCCGGTTCAAGTCATGGGGCGACTACGCCGCGGAGCTTCTGGCCTGGGCGTCCACCCTGCGGCGCGACGCATAAGATTAATAGGAATGCGTTGATGGACGGGGCCTGCGCCCACCCCCATTTGCATTTGCAAACGGGCACGTCGCTCTTAGCGTCGGGCCCGCATGGCCATCACCTTATTCCTGAAGAACAAGAAGCCCATCTTGGGGCGTTGCAGCGAGGACTACTCGACCAAGATGCGCCTGCGGTACGCGCCGTTCTACCACGCGATGGATGCCCAGAAGGGCACGACCATACACCTGGACGGCAAGGAGATGATCATGCTCTCGAGTAATGACTACCTGGGGCTGTCCTTCCACCCCAAGGTGGTCGAGGCGGGCCGGGCGGCGCTCCTCAAATGGGGGACGAGCACGACCGGCGCGCGGCCGTCCAACGGCTCCCGGACCTACCACATCGAGCTTGAGCAGCGCATCGCGGCGTTCCTGGGCCGCGAGGCGTGCCACATCCACGCCGCGGGCTACCTGTCCTGCCTCGCGAGCGTCGCCGCGTTCGCCCAGAAGGGCGACGTCATCCTCGCGGACAAGAACGTCCACTCCTGCCTCTGGGACGGGATCCGCCTCTCGAACGCCACCGTCGAGCGCTTCTCCCACAACAACCCCGACGATTTGAGGGAGGTCATCGCCACGGCGAATCCAGCCGCCCCGAAGATGCTCGTGATCGAGGGCGTCTACTCGATGGAGGGGCACATCGCCCGACTGCCGGAGCTCAACGAGATCGCCGAGGAGCACGGCTGCTTCATCGTCCTGGACGACGCCC
>CAYQOH010000078.1:0-11689 GCA_964419075.1 uncultured Opitutaceae bacterium
CGCGCTGTTCGGCTCCGTGCTCGCGTTCGGCGCCTACCTCACCCTGGTCGGACGCATCGGGGCCGGCAGGGCCGGATACACCAACGCGGTCGTCCCGATTGTGGCGCTGCTCTTGTCGACGCTGTTCGAGGGCCTGCGCTGGCAGGCCTACATGGTGGCGGGAATCGCGCTGTGCGTGGCCGGCAACATCCTGGTTCTGCGGCGCAGGGGCGATTCCGGGGCGCACTGAGGGCGGCCCGCCCCCGAATTCCCGGTCGGAGTTCTAGGGCAATGGCGGTTCTCGGGCGCCCGGTTGTCGTAGGCATGCATGGAGCCCCCTCTCCCGCAAGGGGCCGCCTTCCCTGACGAAGCTCCCACGCGCGCCACGTCCCCGTTTCGGGCGGGGTCACGGGGCGCCCCATGCCTTGCCGCGCGCGCCGCCGCACTCCTGCTGTCCGGCGCCTGCCTCATGCTCGCCGCATGCCTGTTCGCCTCGCAGAGGCCGGAGATGCGTATCGCCACCGTCATCCGCATCGAGCGGCCCCAGGGGGAGTTCTTCTCGCCGAGGATGCCGGGCCATGGCAGGCCGCTCACCAAGGTCTACCTGCGCCCGAACGGCGCCGGACGCTCCGGCGGCGCCGTGATCGTCGTGGCCGTTCTGGGGGCGTACGAGCCCGCGATTCTGGGCCGGCCGGGCGACGTCGTGCTTCTCACTTATCCGGGCCCCTTCCAGCCCGGGACGGAGGTCCCCTTCGAGGACCTGACCGGGTATGCGGTGATCTCGAGGGCCGGCCAGCCCCGCGCCCCGATCTGAGTCCTGGGATTCAGGCCTTCTTCAGGGCGAGCCGGAACTCCTCGCCGGTCATCACCCGGGCCTGGCGCGGGAACACCTTCTCCAAGAGGCAGCGGTGGACGTCCGGATCCCGGTCGGCGCAGCAGTCCGAGAGGACGACGAGGCGGTAGTCGTCATCCGCGGCCTGCCGCAGGGTCGAGAGCACGACGCCGCTCGTGGCGATTCCGGCGAGAACGAGGGTCTCGATCCCCTTTGACCGCAGGACGACTTCGAGGTCGCTCCCCGAGAACGCGCTCACGCGCCGCTTCGTGACGATGACGTCCCCCTCCCTTGGGGCGAGCGCAGGGTGAATCGCCGCCTTCGGGTCCCCGGCAGCGAAGCTTCCCGAGGCCTTGGCCACGCTGAATGCCGCGTTGCGCGGGCTTACCTCGGGGTGCCCCGCGCGGAAGCCGATGACGACATAGATGACCGGCACTTCGGCGCCGCGCGCCGCGGCCAGCGCGGCCTGCGCCCGCGCAAGCAGCCCGGCCTGGTCGCCGCCCGCGAAGTTGGCGACGATGCCCGTCTGGAAATCCATGACGAGCAGCGCCGCGTGCGCCCGGTCGAAGGGCTCGATGGGGTTCATGGACCGGAGATTGCCCCGCGTCCGCACGCACGGCAACCGAAAGGCGTGCGGGCCGTGGACGCGCCGTCACCGCTCCGCGGCGGCCAGGGCCCCGGACTCGAGATATTGTCCCAGGACCTCGCTTTCCGCCTGCAGCCAGTGCATCAGGTCGCTACCCCTTCCCTGCCCCGCCATCATCCAGAGCGTGTCCGCCCGTTTCGCGATCTTGAGTTCTAGGGACAGCAGCTCCCCCTCGGGGAAGGGCTGCCGGGCCGGGGTTGTGTCCTCCGAGGGTTTCACGGTTCAAAGGGGAGTCGAGAGTCTGACGCGATTTAATGGAAACGGTTCCGAAGATTAATGCCGCGAGTCCAAGTTGGGGAGGATTCCGAGAAACTCAATCCGACCCACGTCACAATCTGGAAACACGGCGGTCCGACGGGCGCGAAGGGCCTCGCCCCGGACGCCGTGGAGGTCCGAAGGCCCGCAGGTCCGGAGGAGCCCCCTTTTCGCCCCCGGCTCAATGGTGTTGATTGGCCGTGGCCGGACGGTCAGACAGGGGTCGCATCGACCCCCGCACGAAATGACGCGAACGACCTGCAACCGTCGCCCGAGGAGCATCGCTCTTTCCGAAGGCCGATGATGACCGCGGACACAACGGCGGTCCGGGCTCCGGGCGCGGGCCGGATGCAGGCGCTCCTTGCAGCCGTCCTGATAGCCGCCGCCGCCGCGGCCGCCTACTCCAACAGCTTTAGGGCGCCCTTTGTCTACGACGACCTCAAGGCGATCCCCGAGAACCCCTCGATCCGGCACCTGTGGCCCCCCTGGGACGCGCTCCTGTCCCCCCCGGGGGACACGACGGTGGGCGGCCGCCCGGTGGCCAACCTCACGCTTGCGGTGAACTACGCGCTGAGCGGCACGGACGTCTGGAGCTACCACGCGCTCAACCTCCTGATCCACGTCGCCTCGGGCCTGGCGCTCTTTGGCATCGTTCGCAGGACCCTTGCCGGGCCGGCGCTCGGCGCGCGATTCGGGAGGGATGCGCCAGCGCTGGCACTGGCGGCGGCGCTCCTCTGGAGCGTTCACCCGCTTCAGACCGAGTCGGTGACCTACATCGTCCAGCGCGTCGAGTCGCTCATGGGGTTCTTCTACCTGCTCACACTCTACCTCTTCATCCGGTCCGTCGGGTCCGCGCGGCCGGTGGGGTGGCAGGGCGCGGCCGTCGTGGCCTGCCTGCTCGGCATGGCGACCAAGGAGGTCATGGCAACGGCGCCCGTCATGGTGCTCCTCTATGACCGCACGTTCGCCGCGGGCTCGTTCCGGAAGGCCTGGCAGCTGCGCAGGGGGCTGTACCTTGCACTCGCGGCAACGTGGCTCCCCCTCCCGCTCCTGGTCGCGGCGACGGGCTGGACTCGCGGCGGCTCGGCTGGATTCAACACCGGAGTCGCGCCATGGAACTACTGGCTGACCCAGGCCGAGGCGGTCGCCCGCTACGCCGGGCTCGCCGTGTGGCCACGTCCCCTTGTCTTTGAGTACGGCCCCTTCCGCTTCCAGAGCCTTGCCGCGGTGGCGCCGTTCGCCCTCGTCGCCATCCCCTTGGCGGCGGCCACGCTTGTCGCGCTGCGCCTGCGACCCGCGCTCGGCTTCCTTGGCGCCTGGCTCCTTGTCATTCTCGCCCCAAGCAGCGTCGTGCCCGTGGCGACGCAGACGATGGCCGAGCACCGCATGTACCTTCCGCTTGCCGCCGTGGCCGTCGCCGGCGTCGCGCTGGCCCACGCGCTCCTCGGCAGGCGTTCGTGGCCGCTCCTTGGCCTGGCGGTCCTCGCCCTCGGGTTCCTGACGCGGGCGCGAAACGAGGACTACCGCAGCGAGCTCGCCCTCTGGGCCGACACGGTCGCGAAGCGGCCGGATAACCCCAACGCCCGCAACAACCTGGGGCTCGCCCTCTTTCACGCCGGCCGGGTCCGGGAGGCGATCGAGCAGTACCAGACGGCGCTCCGGCTGCAGCCCTCCTACCCCGGAGCGCTCAACAACCTCGGAAACGCGCTCGACCAGTCCGGACGCACCACCGACGCGATCGCGATGTACGAGGCCGCCCTCAAGCTCGAGCCCAGGTACGCCGCGGCGCACTACAATGTCGCCAAGGCCCTGGACCGGGTGGGGCGCACCCCGGAGGCGCTCCCCCAATTCGAGGAGTCCCTGCGAATCGAGCCCGGCTTCGCGCAGGGGCGCGTCGACTACGGCGGCGCCCTGAGCCGGAGCGGCCGATCCGCGGAGGCGGTCGAGCAGTTCGAGGCCGCCCTCCGCGCGAGGCCGGGCTTCGCTGAGGCGCACGACGGCCTGGGCACGGCCCTCGCGCAGGCGGGCAAGGTCGCGGAGGCGATCGAGGAGTACCAGACGGCGCTCCGCCTGGAGCCGGACCTGGCCGAGGCGGCCGACCACCTGGGCGTCCTATTGTGCGGCGCCGGCCGCGGCGCCGACGGCATCGGTCAGCTCGAGGCGGCGGTCAGGATGAGGCCCGACTTTGCCCGCGCGCATTTCGACCTCGGAAACGCGCTGGTTCAGGCCGGCCGGATCCCGGAGGCCATCTCAAGCTACGAGGAGGCCCTCGGGATCGACCCCGGCCTCGCCGAGGCGAGCAACAATTTGGGCATCGTGCTCTGCCGCACCGGGCGCCCGGAGGAGGGACTGGCTAGGATCGAGGCAGCGATCCGCGCGAAGCCCGACTTCGCCCAGGCGCATTTCGCGCGCGCCACGGCACTCCTTCAGGCCGGGCGCCGCGAAGAAGCTGCCGCCGAGTACGAGCGGGTGCTTCAGCTCCGGCCGAACGACCCCTCCGCCGCCCGAATGCTGGAGAGGATCCGGACCCAGAGGTAGGCGCCGCTCAGGGCCGCGGGCGACCGGACGCTGTGAACTCCCTCGCCGCCTCGTCGTCGCGGCCCTCCCTCAGCAGCGCGAGGCCGAGGTTGTAGTGGGCGTCGGCGTAGCCGGGCTCGAGCTCCACGGCCCTCCGGAACTGGGCAATCGCCTCGTCCATCCTGTCCTGGCGGTAATAGGCCGACCCCAGGCTGCTCCTTAGCTGCGCCGAGTCGGGGCCGATCCGCAGGGCCTGGAGGTACTCGGCGACCGCCTCACGGCCGTCGCCGACGTTGCGCAGCGCCCGGCCAAGGTCGAAATGGGCCGCCTGCGAGCCCGGATCGATGCGGAGCGCGGCCCGGTACTGCTCGACGGCCTCGGGTCCGCGCCCGAGCTCGATCAGGGCGCCCCCCAGGTTGATGCGGGTCTCGGAACTCTCCGGACTGAGCCGAAGCGCAGTCTGGTACTGCTCGGCGGCCTCCGGCCAGCGGCCGAGCCGCGCCAGGGCGTTGCCGAGATTGAAGCGCGCCTCGAACCCTCCGGGATCGTCCGCATCGCCCTGCAGGGCCTCCTGAAGCTGCGCGATCCCTGCCGAGAGGCCGCCCTGCGTCTTCACGAGCGCGATGCCCAGGTTGGCGCGGGCCTCAGCCATTCTCGGTTCGAGCCTGAGGGCCGCCTCGAACTCGGCGATGGCCTCGGGAAGCCTGCCGGGCACCTTTGACAGGGCATTTCCCAGGTTGTTGTGCGACTCCGAATAGCCGGGCTTGAGGCGGACGGCCTCCTCGAACTGCGAGATCGCCGCGTCGAGCGAGCCCTTGTCCATCAGGTGGATCCCGAGGTTGTTGCGAGCCATCCAGCAGCCCGGATCCTTGGCCAGGGTGTCGGAGTACAGAACGCCGACGTCGCGATAAAGGGCGCTCTGGCGCCTGGCCAGGACAAGGAGGACCAAAAGGAGCGCGGCGGATGCCGCCGCAAGCGCGACCGTCGCCGCCCTCCCCGCGGGGCCGCCCGCCGTCCCGGCGGCGCGCCCCGCGGCGCCGACAGCCTCCGCGAGCAGCGCGATCACACCGAGGCACGGCAGGTACTGCCAGTGATCGGCCACGTACGAGAAGATGAAGGGATAGACATTGAAGAACCCGAGCGCGGGAAATGCCGAGCCGAGGAAGAACAGCATCGCGAACAGGGGGGCCCGGCACGAGCGCCGAACCGCGACGAGGACCGCCAAGGCGGCGGCGAGCCCCGCCGACCCGAGGCTCCATGCCCAGTCGGCCGCGACCGTCCAGTGCGGATAGATGAAGCTGAGGTCCGCCGGCCAGACAAGCTTCCCCAGGTAGAACCAGACGATCCGACCGGCCAGGAAACAATGCTCGGCGGGCCCGAGATTGTAGGCCGCTCCGCGCGCGCCGATGTAGTTGCGCTCGACCCAGGCCGTGAAGAGACCCACCGAGGCACCGGCGACAAACAGGGGGACGAGCGGCAGGACGTCGCGCCGCCACGATAGCCCCGGCCGGCGCCATGCCAGAGCGAGGAGGAGCGCCCCGGGCAGCGTCGCCGTCACGGACTTGCTGAGGAGGGCCAGCACGAACAAGCCGAAGGCGAGCGCGTACCATCCCCGCCCCCGTTCGCGGTCGAACCGGAGGTACGCGACGGCGGAAAGGAGGTAGAGGACGAGCGAGAGCGTGTTCTTCTGCTCGGAGATCCAGGCCACGGACTCGACGCACACCGGATGCAGCGCAAAGACCCCGGCCGCGAGCCACTCGGGCCAGCCCGGGGCGCCCGTCTTGCCCAGGAAGCGGGCCAGCGCCACCGCGAAGAGGCACGCCGCCGCCGCGTGGAGGCCCACATTGGTCAGGTGGTAGCCAACGACCGCGCCGCCCCAGAGCCGGTGCTCCGCCCAGAAGGCGCTGTGGAGCACCGGGTAGTACTGCTGGGTGCTTCCGAGCCTGAACCATATCTTCCAAAGACCATCCCACCCCTGGAGCTTCCTCGCCGTGAGGTGCGCGGCGTCATCCCAGAGGAGACCCCCGTGGAGCGCGGGCAGGTACGCGGCCAGCGTCGCGCCGAACACCGTGAGCACGAGAACCGCCGTCGTGGTCCGCCCGATGCGCTTCCTGTCGCTGGGGGGTGTCGGGTCGGTCGTTTGCATGCGGAGCGCGGGGCGGCCGATGCTGCAACAGACGGGCACGCGGTTGCAGCCCTGAAATTGACGGCGCGGTCCCTCGGGGCACGCGACAGCAAGGCCGCCGCTCGGACCGGACGACCGGTGCGCCGTCCCGACTCAAGGCGGCGCCGGCAACCGACTCACCAGAAGAAGTACCGCTCGGAGTTGACGAGGAAGTCCGGCGTCGCCGGCCGAACCAACACCCTCCAGACCGAGGCGAACTCAGACCAGGGCCCTTCGATCTCCGTATCGCAGATGACCTCGGACTTGAAGCGGGGCCCAGAGATCCTGCGCCGGATCCTTTCCTGGAACAGGTTGTGTCCCTCCGCCGTCGAGAAGTAGAGGCAACGCCGCTCAAACAGGTCGGACGGCGTTTCCTGCGCCGCGAGGCCCACCGAGACCCTCCTTAGGCCGAGGACGTACTCGGTGCGCGCCAGCTCCATGATCGCGCGCTCGCAGGCCCCGAAGTAGTCGACCGCCGCGCCCTGACCGTAGGCAAAACAGTCCGGCCGCACCTCCCTGAACGCCACCACCGTGACGCCGAAACCGATCGGGCTCGGCAGGACGAGGGCGCTGATTCCCGGCCACTCGGTAGAGCGAACCTCCCCGTCGATCACGCCCTCCCACCACGCGATGATGCTCGTGCGCTCCACCGCCTCCAGCATCGCTCGCCTGCGGGCCTCCGTGTGGAAAAGCCCCGGGAACGCCGCCATGCCGTTCGACGACTCGTCGATGTCGAAGCCGTAGAGCTCGCGGTCGGTCGCGCGCACCTTCACTCGGTACGCCCACCGCTCCATGGTCTCCGAGATCGCCATGTAGCGCGCGACCATCGGCGTGTCGGATGTCCCCGTCCCGTCGGCGTCGCTGTAAAGCGCGAACTTCTGCCGGCGGGACACGATCTTGTCCGACAGCCAGGCGTTCGCCTGGAACATCGGACGACCATAGACCGGGAATTCGCGAAGGGTGACCCGGCTTACGGGTCCCCCCTCGGACTCGAGGACGTTGCGATAGCGGTATCCAGCGACGCTGAGCATGGCGGCGGCAGGTGTGCGGAAGCTCGATTACCCGAGGGTCCTACTCGGGCAGATAGGAGCACGGCGCGGTGCAATAGCTCGTTGGCGCCTCGTTGGCGCTGGATCGGAAACCCGATTTGCTCAATGATCTCGTCAACGGGTCGAGCCTCGCGGCCACCCGAGTCAGTCCCGCTGAAAGCAGGAGGCTAGAAACTGTTCCCAATGCCATACGGTTAATGATTTTCATCGGCCGGCAGTCTCCCTCAACCGAACCGGTGCGCCGACTTCTTAAATCACCTATTTTCGCGCCCATTATTACGCTTTTTCCTGTAGTAATACCGAGCGCCGCGTGAATAACTAGCCCCTACTTGCAACCGGCGACAAAATTGAAACGCGCGCGGATCCATAAGATCGTTCGACTCCTTTTCTTCGCGGCGCTGGTACTTCCGTCCATCGGCCTCTGCGAGGAGGGCCGCCTGCTCGTTTCAAATTTCACGGCACGGGAGACCGGCGGAGGTGTGGAATACTGGGTGACCACCCAGGACGAGAACGGAGTGCTTTACTTCGGCTCAGACGACGTGATCAGTTTCGACGGGGAACGATGGACCCGAAATGCCGTGCCCGGGAGCTACGCGGTCCGGGCCCTGGCGCTGGGCGCCAAGGGTCGGCTCTGGGTGGGGGCGGTGAACGAGGTGGGCTATTTCGAGAGGACCGAGAAAGGGCTCTCACCCTACCACTCCCTCGTCTCGCAGCTACCCCCGGAGGCGCGCAGTATCGGCGAAGTCTGGCAAGTCATTGTCAACGAGAACCGGGTGGTATTCACGACCACGGCTTCCGCGCTCGTTTGGGATGGTGCTTCATTCAAGGTCTATCCGATGCCTGGCGCTCGCCGGCTTGTTGAAATGAAGGAGGACGGGCGAGTCTTTGTTTCTCACCCACCGACCGGACTCTGGTCAATCGATGCCGACGGGCCGCACCTTTTCATTTCGTCGACAGAGTTGTCGAACGCAGCGGTTTATTGGATCGAGCGGGACGCTAAGGGTTGGTTGATGTGCACGACCTACGGCCTTCGTCGATTCGACGATGGCCGCGTGTCCGACCTTGGGCCCGATGTGGCTGAGTTCATCCAGAAAAACGTCCTTACCTCCGCCTGTCGCAGCCCGCGCGGAGACCTTTGCATCGGGACATTGTACGGCGGCATTGCGGTGATAGGGCCTTCTAGGGCCATCGAGCGGGTCATATCGACGGAGGACGGGCTCCCGTCGCGTGGCATATACTCGATCTTCTTCTCCGACGATGGGGCGCTGTGGGCGACGTCGGCGGTGGGAATCAGCCGCGTTTCCTTTGAGTCGGGAGCCACCCTGTTTGACGCGAAGCAGGGCCTGGCCGGAAAGCTCTGCTACAGCGTGGCGCAACGCGGTTCCGAGATCCTTGTGGCCACCCAGGAGGGGATCTACGGACTGCGCACCGAAACGCTTGGCGCGGCGCATTTTCACGCGATCGCAAATTTGTCCGGGATCTTCAGGGATCTCGAAAGCGGGCCCGGGGAAACCATCTATGCCTCAGGGTACAAGCGCGTCGTCCGGATCGACGGCGAGGTTCCAACGGAGATGTTCACTTCAAAGATGGACGTGCTGATGCTGCGGCCTTCGACAAAGGAGCCCGGAACCTTCCTGCTCGCAGACGGCTTCGACATCGAGCGACTGGAGCGCTCTGATGGGATTGAGTACCTCCCAAAGACGCTGGCCCATCTGCCCGACCTGCCGCTGACGCTAGTCGAGGACGGACCCGGGGACGTTTGGATGGGAAGCGAATCGCGTGGCGCGTTTCTTGTTCAGGCGAACTCAGCCGCGCCGTCGGCACCAATCCGCCTCAAATCGACTGATGGGCTTCCGGACTCGGGAAGAGTCGAGGTTGCCTTGGTCAACCAAGTGATCGCGGTATTCACAGCCAAGGGCGTGCTGGCCTATGAATCAGCTTCAACGTTTCCGACCCTGATCGCGAACGCACCCAAGGTGCTGGCAATAGCCATCTCGAATCGAGACCAGTCGGGCGCTGTCTGGGTCGCGTTCGAGAGCCCGTTTGCGGACGGGCCGAGGCTACCCGTGATTGGGCGGCTTTCCATCGGGTCCGCCGGCACCGCATCGTGGGAGCCCTATGCCATTCCTGGCCTGTCACAGGTCGGCGACATCGTGTCCATCTTCGTGGACACCCGCGGCATCGTGTGGCTCGGCGGAACGGAGCGTATGCTTCGCCTCGATGCCAAGGAAGCGAAGACAGTCGGGACGCCGCGCGCGCCCATTATCCGCGCCAGCGTGGGTCAAGGGGAGAAGCTGCCGGCAAACAAGAACTCCGCGATCTTCGGCTACTCCGCCGTTGAATACGGATGCCGCGAATCCGTACGGTTCCAGACGAAGCTTTCCGGGGGAGGCGAATGGTCCCCACCCAGCAACAACAGCCACCTCGTCCTCGCCGGGCTTCGGGACGCAGGCTATGAGGTCTCGGTTCGCGTCATTAACGACGCCGGGATGGTCGGCCCCGCCTCGACGTGGCGGTTCACGGTCCTTCCCCCCTGGTACAAGACGCTGCCCGCCGTCGCCGGGTTAGGCCTCATGCTTGCGGCGGCCGTCCTCGGAGTGTTCCAATGGAGGATCGCCTTCCTGCGCCGCCAGAACGTCCGCCTCGAGGCGCTCGTCAAGAAGAAGACCGAGCAGCTGGAGAAGGCCAACGAGGCGAAGTCCGAGTTCCTTGCCAACATGAGCCACGAGATCCGGAATCCTATTTCCGGCATCCTCGGGCTCTCGCTCGCGTTCGAGGAGACGGCCCTCGACAAGCGCCAGCGCTACCTCGCGGACTCCATCAACAGCTGCGCCACGCTGCTGGCGACCCTGGTGGACGACGTGCTCGACTTCTCGAAGATCGAGGCCGGGAAGATCGAGCTCCGGTCGGCGCCCTTCTCGCTGCGCGTCCTCCTCGAGCAGTGCGTTTCGATGATGACGGAAAACGCGCGAGCCACCGGGGCCACCCTAAGCCTGTCGATCGACCCCAAGATTCCCGAGCAGCTCGTGGGCGACTCCGCGCGCGTCCAGCAGATTGTCCTCAACTACCTCACGAACGCGCTCAAGTTCGGCGCCGGAAAGCCGATCGTCGTCGGAGCCTCGCCCGGATTCCACGAACGGGTGCGCTTCTTCGTGCGCGACCAGGGAGCCGGGATGACCGAGTCGGAGATCGCCACGCTCTTCACGAAGTTCACGCGGCTCGAGTCGGCCCGAACCGGCAACATCCGGGGAACGGGGCTCGGACTCGCCGTTTGCAAGCTCCTGGCGGGCAAGATGGGGGGAAGGGTCGGCGTCGATTCCAAGCCCGGCGAGGGGTCGTGCTTCTGGGCCGAGATCCCGTTTCTGTCGATCGGCGAAGCCGACGACGGCAGGGCGGCCAAGCCCGCGCGCGCGGCGCCGCTCCGCGCCCTGATCGTCGAGGACATCGACTACAACGTCGTCGCGATGCAGGCCGTCCTGCGCAAGCTCGACATCCAGTCCGACGTCGTGAACGACGGGATCGCGGCGCTGGCGCGCCTGCAGAACGCGTACTACGACGTCGCCTTCCTGGATTGGAACCTGCCCGGCATGATCGGCACCGAGGTCGCCTCGCGGTACCGCGCCGTGGAGCCGTCGACCCGCCGGACGATCATCATCGCCACGACGGCCCACTCCTCGGACTTCAACAAGGAGGCCTGTCTTCAGGCCGGGATGGACGCCTTCATCTCCAAGCCGATCACCCCGGCGAAGATCGCGGAGGCGCTCCGGGACCTGGCCGGCCCGCTGCGGACCGCGGCCTCGATCGAGGTGCGCTCCCAGCACATCACGCTCGAGCCGCCGGGCGAAATCGACCTCGAGATGCTGCGATTCCTCGGCAACGAGACCCTCGAAGGGCTCGCCAGCCAGATCGACCGTTTCCTGGCCTCGTTCGACAGCGATCGCCTGAGCGCCCGGCGGATCCTCGCGACGGGCGAGCGGGAGGAGATCCACCGGATCGCGCACCGGCTTCTGTCGCACTGCAGCGTCGTCAAATACGAGCGCCTGAGCAAGCTGGCCTCGGAGCTCCAACGGAGCGCCGCGAACGCAAGCCCCGACAAGCTTCAGGGCATCTTCTCCGACTTCGAGCGCGAGTTCGAGTCCTTCAGGTATAAACTGGAATCGATCCGTGCTTCGACTGGACCTGCGTGAACCCATGCTCGACCGCGAAGGCGATCAGCTTGGGCGTCCCCTTCAGGTCGAGCTTCCTCA
>CAYQOH010000079.1:0-7177 GCA_964419075.1 uncultured Opitutaceae bacterium
TCAGGGGCTTCCAATCCGAGCGACTCTCTCAAAGCGCAGGACAGGCCGGTCGGCCGCCCTCGACTCGGGGAGGGAAACCCCAAGACACACCTCCCAGTCGTTCGCGCCTTCCCTATCGACCAGAACCTGCGAAACCCCGAGCTCTGCGTTCTCCCGGTCCTCGCGCCAGAAGGTGCGTGCCGAGGAGCGCGCATCGGGATCAAGGAGGAAGCGCCCCCTCTCCTCAAAATAGGCGGAGAACGCCTCGGACAGCCTCCGGGCGCCGTCCGATGCGGGCTCGCCCTCGCCGAGCACCGTGGACTCGCCGGTTCGGAGCCGGGAGCTCGCGCTCTCCCAATCGCCCACCGCGACATCCTGGAGGAAGGCAAAGACCGCCGTCCGCACCGCGCGCCTGAAGGCCGGCGCGTCCCGCGTGACGTCGTAGGTGGCCGGCCGCGCCGGCTTGTCGGTCCCCTCCACGGCGACGTAGGCGGGGTTTCGCAGCCGCTCCCACTCGTCAAGAAGGCTCGAATCCACGCCCCGGACAAGCTCCCGCAGGTAGTCCTCCATCTCCACCACCTCGGGCGTCTTGGCGGACTCGGGCACCGTCTGGGCCAGCACCTTCCACACCTGCGAGAGATGCCTGAGGAGCAGGCCCTCGGAGCGCTGCAGGTCATAGGCCCGGATGTACTCGGCGAACGAGAGGTAGCGCTCGTACATCTCGCGGGCCACGGACTTGGGCCGCACCACCTCCTGCTCGGCCCACGGGTGCGCCGCGACGAAGGCGTTGAACGTCTCGTAGATGAATTCCCTCAAGGGCTTCGGGTGCTCCACCTCCTCGAGTTTCTCCATCCGCTCCTCATAGGGGATCCCGGCGGCCTTCAACTCCCCGATCTTCTCGCCCTTCAGCCTGTTAACCTGACTGCGGAGGATGGGCTCCGGGTCCTCGACGATCGCCTCGCAGAGCGTGAGGACGTTGAAGGGATAGTCGGGGCCCGCCCGGTCGAGGAGGTTGAGCGTGTCGATCAGGTAGACGGAGAGGGCCTGGTGGAGCGAGAATCCCTCCTGGAGCTCCACGTTCACCCGGAGCCTGCGGCCGGAGGGCTCGCGGGGGATCCGCTCGACGATCCGCCGGTCGAGGAGCGCCTGGAAGAGCTGCCAGGCGCGGCGCTTCAAGGCGCGCCTTCGCGCGGGCGTCTCATGGCAATCGTTGATCAGGCGGCGCGCCGCCTGGCAGCCGTCGGACTCGCGGCCGAGGAGAAGGAGCAGCATCCCGTGCGAGACCGAGAAGCGCGACTGGAGCTCCTCGGTCGGGGCCGTCCGCAGCCGCTCGAAGGTCCGGATGTCCCAGCTCACGCTCCCGTCCGGGGGCCGCTGCTTCACAACCCTCTTCCGGCTCCCGTCACGGGCCGCCTTCTCCTCGGCGCGCTTGTTGGCAATCACGTGCTCGGGGGCCTGGGCGATCACGTAGCCCCGCTCGTCAAAGCCCTTTCGCCCCGCGCGCCCGGCGACC
This sequence comes from uncultured Opitutaceae bacterium, assembly GCA_964419075.1. Lineage (GTDB taxonomy): Bacteria > Verrucomicrobiota > Verrucomicrobiia > Opitutales > Opitutaceae > Palsa-1447. The sequence continues at coordinate 1,493 of CAYQOH010000079.1, forward strand.
TGGCGGAAGTCCCGGACGCTCAGGACCGCGGACTTGTCGCCGTCGTATTTCCAAAGCTGGGTGAAGAGGACGGTGCGGATGGGCACGTTGATGCCGACCCCTAGCGTGTCCGTGCCGCAGACGAGCTTCAGCAGGCCCTTCTGGGTCAAGCCCTCCACGAGGACGCGGTACCTCGGCAGGAGGCCGGCGTGATGGACCCCTATCCCGTGCCTCAGCCACCGCTTCATCTCCTTCCCATAGGGGCTGCTGAAGCGGAAGCGGCCGAGCTCCGCCTGCAGGGCGGCCTTCTCCTCCCGGCTGCAGACGTCGAGGCTCATTAGGCTTTGGGCGGCCTCGGCCGCCGACCGCTGCGTGAAATGGACGAGGTAGACCGGCGCCCGGTTGTCCACGAGGAGGGCGGCGACCCGCTCCTGGAGCGGCGTCTCCGAGTACTCGAACTCCAGGGGGACGGGGCGGCGGTCGCTGCGCACCGTGACGCAGGCCGCCCCGGTCAGCCGGCAGAGCTCCGCCTCGAAGAAGGCGGTGGCCCCGAGGGTCGCCGACATGAGGAGGAAGCGGGCGCGGGGGAGCGTAAGGAGCGGCACCTGCCAGGCGACACCGCGGTCGGCGTCGGAATAGTAGTGGAACTCGTCCATGATGACCGCCCGCAGGTCGCACGCCTCCCCCCGGGCGAGGGCCATGTTGGCGAGGATCTCCGCCGTGCAGCAGAGCACCGGGGCCCCGGGGTTCACGCTCGCGTCCCCGGTCATCATCCCGACGTTCTCGGGGCCGAAATCCCGGCAGAGGGCGAGAAACTTCTCGTTCACGAGGGCCTTGATGGGGCAGGTGTAGACCGAGCGTTCGCCGGCGCAGAGGGCCCTGAAGTGGAAGGCTGCGGCGACCAGCGACTTCCCGGAGCCGGTGGGCGTGGCGAGGATCACGTTGCTCCCGGAGAAGAGCTCCAGGATCGCCTCCTCCTGCTCGGGGTACAGCGAGAGACCCCTGTCCGCCGCGACGGCGGTGAACCGCTCCAGCACGGCGTCCGCGCCGGACCCGGCGGGGAGCGGCGCAAGAGGCGGCCCGGGCTGCTGCGGAATCGGCATCACCCCAACAGGGCTCCGGCTCCAGGCGGAGACAAGCCCGCTTTCAGGGCGCAGCGGCCCTGCCCCCTTGAACTCCCTCGGGCTTCCCGCCTAAATGCACCGAAATGGACGACGCCCGCCTCGACAAGCTGCTTTGGAGCCTGCGGGTATTCAAGACGCGCCCGCTGGCCATGGCCGCCTGCCGCGCAGGCCATGTGCTTGTGGGGGAGCTGGAAGCCAAACCGGGACGCTCGGTGCATCCCGGCGAAACCCTTGTCGTCCGCGTCGGGGCCGTCACCCGCACCCTAAGGGTTGTCGCGATGCCGCGCTCGCGCGTCAGCGCCCGCCAGCTGCCGGAGTTCATGACGGACCTGACCCCGGCCGCCGAGTACGAGCGCGCCCGGCAGGCCGGCATCGAGCACATGCTTGCCCGCAAGAGGGGCATGGGCCGTCCCACTAAGAAGGAGCGCCGCGATATCTCGGAGCTCTTCGGGCCCTAGCTGCGGGCGGCAGGAACATTGAGCGCAAGGTTTGGGTGCGGGCGAGGTTGCGCCATGCCAAATGATGCAGTTGTCACCCACTCCTGACGCCCCATGCTCTGAGGATGGTGAAACCGCCCGACGAGCATCCGTTGATTCGCACTCTGAGACCCCGTCCGGGTCTGCCCCCGTCGAATGGGTCGGGAGATGATCGCGCGCTTGCGATCCGGCCTGACAGGCAGACCCACCGATCCCGCAATGCCGGGGATCGCAAGCTGCCATGAGCATCGCAGCGAACGAGCCTGGAGAGATGACCGCTCCTGCCACGGTGGAGCACACCTCCCCCGATGAGCGCATCCAGTCCATCGATGCGCTCCGCGGTTTCGACATGCTGTGGATTTCCGGCGGGGGCGAGTTCCTCCATACACTGGCCGTGGCGACATCATGGACCTGGGCCATCGCTGTCGCGGGGCAATTCGAGCACTCCCGTTGGGTCGGTTGCACGTTCTACGACCTCATCCAGCCGCTGTTCCTCTTCATTTGCGGGATCACGCTGCCGCTGTCGATCGGGCGGCGCATGCGGCGAGGCCAGACGCGGATGCAGATCCTCCGCAGACTGGCCTTGCGGGCCGTCGTGCTGGTCATTCTTGGGCAGCTCGACAAGAACGGGCCCGTCTCTTTCGACGTCGCCCATATCCGTTTCGCCGGCATTCTTCAGCGGATTGGCGTGGCGGGGCTCGCCGCCGGCGCGATCATGATGTACGCGCGCCCGCGCGCCCAGATCCTGTGGGTAATCGGCATCCTCGGCGGCTATGGGGCCCTGATGACGTTTGTCCCCGCCCCGGGCCAGCCGGCGCCGAGCTTTGAGCCCGGCGTGAACATCGTCGATTATCTCGATCAGCATGTCATGCCCGGCAGGCTTGATGCCGGCACACACGATGCCGAAGGGTGGTTTTCCACGCCTCCGGCGGTGGCCAGCGTTCTCTTCGGCGCGCTGGCAGGGGCCTGGCTCCTTTCGGCAGCCTCGGTGCAGCGCAAGGTCATGGGGCTCCTCGGGGCCGGAGCGGTCCTGGTGGCGCTGGGCTTGCTGTGGGGGCTGCACCTTCCGATCATCAAGAACCTGTTCACCAGTTCTTACGTGGTCTACACCGCCGGCCTGAGCTGCCTGTTGCTCGGCCTATTCTATGGGGTCATTGACGGGCTGCGTTTGCGGGCCTGGGCCTTTCCGCTCCTGCTGATCGGCATGAACCCCTTGCTCATCTACATCCTGAGAAGCACGGGATGGGTCGATTTCCGCTATATTGCCAAGTTCTTCTTCGGCTTCGGCTTTGCCCACGCTTCGGCGCCGGTTGCGGCGCTCTGCCACGTCGTGGCCACGATTACTGTCGAGCTCCTCTTTCTCTATTGGCTTTACCGCCGCAAGCTCTTCTGGCGGATCTGAGTGCTCCAGTTTGAGCCTGTGTTCACTCACGCTGCATCCCTACCCTATTGGACTGGGCGCAAGGCTGAAGTCGAGGCCGCTGCAGCGGAAGCCAGGGACGCTCCTGACGGGGACGACCGGAAGCAACGGGGTGTGAGCCAGACGCCGGATTCGAGTCGACTGCCGAGGCCCAAGTCGCTATAAGCTCTTGCGGCGCAGCGTGCCATGGGGCCCATGCCGCCAGCGCCTCGGAGCGCGCCGCATGGTGGACGCCTTCCGACCCAAGAGCGCCCCACAAATCCCCCAAACCAACCTAACCTGCCCCGAGGTTGTTGGTAGCCCGGGGCCCACTCCCATGTTCGAGGTCGCCGAATTGAACCAGTCGCTCTCGTCAAAATCCTACGAAGCGAAGCTGCCCGCTCTCCGTGCCAAACTCCTGCAGGCCCACTTCGACCTGCGTTCCCAGAAGTTTCCGGTCATCGTCATCATCTCCGGCGCTGACGGCGCCGGAAAGGGTGACCTCGTCCATCGCCTCAACGAGTGGCTCGACCCGCGCGGCGTCGAGACCCATGCCTTCTGGGACTCCAGCGACGAGGAGCGCGAGAAGCCGCCCTACTGGCGCTTCTGGCGCGCCCTGCCGGGCCGCGGCCGCATCGGGATCTTCTTCGGCTCATGGTACACCTCCCCGATCATCAGGCGCGTACTGAAGAAGTCCAAGGGCCAGGAATTCGACACCGAGCTGGACCGGATCGTCAAGATTGAGCGGATGTTGCGCGAGGACGGCGCCGAGCTTGTGAAGCTGTGGCTCCACATGCCGAAGACGGCGCAGAAGGCGCGCCTCAAGGCGCTCGAGAGCGAGGGCCGAATTGCGCCGGACGACTGGAAGCACTTCAAGCTCTACGACCGGTTTACCAAGGTGTCGGAGCGCGCATTGCGGCACACGGACACCGAGGTCGCCCCCTGGCACATCATCGAGGCGACCGACAGGCGATTCCGCGAGGTCGCAGCGGGCCAGATCCTCCTGGAGGCCCTGCAGGCAAGGCTGAAGCCGGAGCCGAAGGCCGCCGTTGCGCCACCCACCGCACCCGCCCCGAAGAGTTCGGGGCGTCGCAAGCCGTCAATTCTCGGCCGCGTGAACCTTTCACACAAGCTCTCGGAGGCGGAGTATGCGCGCCAATTGCGGAAATACCAGGCCCGGCTGAGCAAGCTCACCTGGGCCGCTTGGGAGAAGAAGGTCCCAAGCGTGCTGGTCTTTGAGGGCTGGGACGCCGCCGGCAAGGGAAGCGCGATCCGCAGGGTGACGCAGGCCATGGATCCCCGGCTCTACCGCGTCATCGGCATCGCTGCGCCCACCGACGAGGAGCGAGCGCACCACTACCTGTGGCGGTTCTGGCGGCACCTCCCCCGGGCCGGCATGACGACCATCTTCGACCGCTCCTGGTACGGAAGGGTCCTTGTGGAGCGCGTCGAGGGCTTCGCTCGGCCTGACGAGTGGGGCCGGGCCTTCCACGAGATAAACGGATTCGAGGAGGAGCTCACCGAGCATGGGATCGTGCTGAGCAAGTTCTGGCTTCACCTGAGCCCGCAGGAGCAGCTGAGGCGCTTCAAGGAGCGCCAGACGGTCCTGTACAAGCAGTACAAGATTACCGAGGAGGACTGGAGGAACAGGAAGAAGTGGAATGACTACAAGGTCGCCGTCGACGAGATGGTCGCGCAGTCCAGCACCGAGTATGCGCCGTGGACGCTCGTTGCCGCGGAGGACAAGCGCTTCGCGCGCATCCAGATCCTGAAGATCCTTGTCGAGAGACTCTCGGCCGCCCTCTGAGGCCCGGGCGATGACGACACCCACAGCCTCGACGTCGGCGCAGCCCGCAGGCCCCGCCACCCTGTTGCCGCCGGGGCTCGCTGGCGACTTCTGGGGTGGCCTCGCCTCGATGCTGGTCGCCCTCCCCTCGGCCATTGCGTTTGGCATCTCGGTATTTGGCCTGCTTGGGCCGGAGTATGTGGCGTACGGCGTCAGCTCTGGCATCATCGGGTCGGCGGTGCTGGGTCTGGTTGCCCCGTTGCTCGGCGGCGCGCCCCGGCTCATCTCCGCCCCGTGCGCGCCTTCCGCTGCGGTGCTGGCTGCCTTCGCCTCAGAGATGCTTGCCTCGTCGCACAACTCGGGTCCCGTGCGGATAGTGGCGCTGGCAATGCTCGTGGCGGCGCTCGGCGGCGCCCTGCAGCTGGCCTACGGGTCGCTCGGCGCGGGCAAGATCATCAAGTACATCCCCTACCCCGTCGTGTCTGGGTACCTGAGCGGAGTCGCCCTCATCATCTTCGTCAGCCAGACACCCAAGTGCCTTGGGCTGTCCGGAGTACACGCCTCCTGGGGTGGCGTAACGTCCCCTGCCCTCTGGAAGCTCGACGCCCTGTTGATTGCGGTGGCAACGATCGCCGGCACCGTCGCCGGAAGGAGGTTCACGAGAGCTGTGCCCGCGGCCATCATCGGCCTTGCCGTGGGCTGGCTCGCCTACGCGGCCTGCGCGTTGGGGGAGCCTGGCCTGCGCCACCTCGAGGGAAACCCGCTCGTCATCGGACCGATCACGCTCGGCGGCGGGATCGCCACCGCGGTGGTGGCGGGATGGTCAGGCCTCGCGGCCCTGCACTGGTCGGACCTCAAGCTGGTCGCCATGCCGGCCCTGACGCTTTCGGTCCTCCTCTCGATTGACACCTTGAAGACCTG
>CAYQOH010000079.1:7277-11637 GCA_964419075.1 uncultured Opitutaceae bacterium
CTCCTGGTGATCATCGCGATCCGGATGTTTGACTGGGGCAACTTCGGGCTCCTGCGGCAGCGCTCCACGTTGCTCGACTTCTCAGTCGTCGCGGTCGTGGTGTTCGTCGCCGCCACGGTGAACCTGATCGCCGCGTCCGGCGCAGGCTTTGCCTTGGCCATCCTCCTCTTCATCCGCGACCAGATCCAGGGCTCGGTCATCCGTCTGAAGCTCACCGGCGACAAGATATCGTCGAAACAGCACCGGCAACCCGCGGAGCAGGCGATCCTCGAGCGTTCGGGCTGGCAGACGACCGTGTGCGAGCTGCAGGGCAGCCTCTTCTTCGGCACAACCGACCAGCTGCTCACAGAACTCGAGCCCGACCTCAAGAGGTGCCGCTACCTCGTGCTCGATTGGCGCCGCGTGCGCTCAGCCGACTTCACCGCCGCGCACATGCTCGAGCAGTTTGAGTCGATGCTCAAGGAGCGCGGAGGCTATTTGCTCTTCAGCCGGTTGCCCAAGGTGCTCTCGTCAGGCCAGGATCTGCGCCGTTACTTTGAGCAGGTCGGGGTGATGAAGGGGAACGTGCGGCTGTTCGATTCGCTGGACGACGCCCTGCAGTGGGTGGAGGATAGGCTACTCGCAGAGGAGCTGTGCCCGAGCGGTGACACCGAGGCTCCGCTCGAGCTTTCCCAGTTCGAACTTACGCGGCAGTTCTCGGGTCCGGGAGAGCTGGCGCTCCTTGAGCACTGTGCGCACCACCTCTCGCTGGTCTCCGGTCAGCTCGTGTTCCGGGCGGGCGAAAGGGCCGATGAGATGTACCTCATCCGCAAGGGAGTTGTCAGGATCACGATGCCGCTAGGTGACGGCAGCCACCACAACCTGGCATCCTTCGGGCGCGGGAGCTTTTTCGGTGAGGTCGCGTTCCTTGACGGGGGGGCGCGTTCCGCCGATTCGCTGACGACCACCGAGACCGAGCTTTACGTGATACCTCGGGCGCGCTTCGACGAGATGGCTGCGGCCCATCCCGCAATAGCGATGAAGGTGCTGGCCGAGCTCGCCCGCGCGCTCTCGCTCAGGCTGAGGCACACCGACGCCGAGATACGGGCCCTCTACGAGGCCTAACAGGTGCGGTTGGCTCGAAACCCACACCTTATTGGGCACCCACAGCATCCGTGCGGGCGCCCATCCATGAATCCATGCCTGACCTACTCTTGCGCCAATTTCGGTGCGCCGGCCCGGGCTATTGCCAACAGAGCTTGGGTCGGCTCTGGCTTCCAGCCAGCGCCTTATGGCCCTGCATCCTGGCGCTGGTCGCATCGTTCTCACATTAGGTAACTTCCACCTCTTCCCCATGGCCGTTAATAATTGCCCGGGAATGGGAAAAAGTTGCTGGGAAAATGCACCGGACGGGCGATAACGTTTCGTGGCCTCCACTCCAGCGCCCACCCGGCGTATCGCCCTCAAACCTGCGTTAGGCGCCTTGCTTGCGCTGGCCACGCTGGCCGCAGGGCTGCAGGCGACCGAACCGGCAAGTCGGTCCCAATCATCCCGTCCCAAGCGCATCTACCATATCACGCGCCTGACAGGACCCGCTCCCATAATCGATGGCCGCCTCGACGATGCGTGTTGGACCGGTGCCGGTGAGTGGACGAGCGGATTCACGCAGCTGACTCCGCATTACGGAGCTCCCCCCTCCCAGGCGACCGAGCTCAAGATCCTCTACGACGACAAGAACCTATATGTCGCGATGCGCGCACACGACGAACCCATTGCGCGGCGGTCGCGGCAGGCGGGCGACCGCGATGCGTTCGTCGGAGATGTCATGGGCGTGAATTTCGACAGCTACCATGACCAGCGCTCGGGCTTTGAGTTCGACCTTACAGGAAGCGGCCAGAAGATCGACCTGCGCCTGTATAACGATTTTTGGGACACCACTTGGAACGCGGTCTGGGAGGGAAAGGTGGTGCACGAAGGCGACTGCTGGACCGCAGAGTTCCTCATCCCGCTAAGCCAGTTGCGCTATGATCCGCGCAACAGCGTTTGGGGCCTGCATGCCTGGCGTTGGATCGACCGCCTGAAAGAGGAGTCCGACTGGAACCTGCTCGCCAACGACGGATCCGGCAACGTGAAGTCATTCGGCGAATTGCAGGGATTGACAGGACTTCATGCTGCCCGGCATTTCGAGCTGGCCCCGTTCATCTCGGCTCGCGTCGAAACGGTGGCCGGAGGTGAGACCAACACCAAGATCCGGGCCGGTCTCGACGCCAAGCTCGGTCTCACCAACAACATTACCCTCGACGCGTCGCTGATGCCGGACTTCGGCCAGGTAGAGGCAGATCCTTCGGTGATGAACCTGACAGCCTTCGAGACGTTCCTGACCGAGAAGCGACCGCTCTTTCTGGAGAGCAAGGACGTCTTCGACTTTCCTTTCAACGAAGATACCCTGTTCTATTCGCGGCGCATCGGACAGCCTCCATCCTATTATCCGGCGGGCGCGGTGGAACCCTTGCCGGAAAGCACCACTCTGCTCGGCGCGTTAAAAGTGTCGGGCAAGACCGCACAGGGCTTCTCCCTCGGGCTGCTAGGCACCGTCACGGACCGGGAGGACGTCCTGGTTACCGACAGCCAGGGCACCCGGAAAGTCGCCGTGGCGCCACGCTCAGAGCAAATCGTGTTGCGCGGCCAGCAGGACTTCCGGCATGGCGACACGCTCGTCGGTGGCATCATTACCCAAGTGAGACGAAGCTTGCCGTCGGGCGAACTTGCCGCGCAGACGCCCTCGCTGGCCACGGTCGAGGGTTTCGATCTGACCCATTACTGGGCGGATCGGGAGTATTTCATCAACGCTGTCGCAGTCGCAAGCGAGGTCCGAGGCGATCCCGGAGCAATCAGCCGCTTGCAGTTGGATTCCACCCACTATTTTCAACGGCCAATTGACGGCGGCAGTGCCTATGATCCGGAGCGCCACGATCTGCTGGGCAACGGACTCTGGCTGAAAGCAGGCAAGGCAAGCCAAGGGCACTGGCGCTGGTTCGAGGAGCTGACAACCAAGAGTCCCGGCCTGGAATTCAACGACCTAGGATACCTGGCTCAAGCCGACCGACTGGAGCAAGGCACCTCGGTTTCCTATCTCGAGAAGAATCCGGCCGCGTGGTATCGCGCCTACGAACTGGACTTGGTGCAGAAGAATGCCTGGACCACACGCAATGAGTTCCTCAGCTCCGGGTTGGAGCTCGATGCCTCTGCGGATCTCAAAAACCAGTGGAGCGTAACCGCATCGCTGGGCGCGCAAGGCGCCGGGTTCGACTCGGTAGCCCTCCGCGGCGGCCCCATGTTACGCGTACCGGCAATTTGGAGCTGGTCCCTCGCCCTGAACACGGACGAGTCGAGGCGAATCTGGGCCAATCTTTACACCAAGGGCACGCAGGCACAGGCAGGAGTGTTCAGCTCATCGGGCTTTGGCGGCAAGATCAGTGCCCGGCCTGTTCCCTCGTTGCTGCTTTCGCTCGCAGCCGATACGACCAGCGAGAGTGACCTGCAGCGTTACTCGCCGCTACAGCCCGTAAACGGCTCCGCGGGATGGTTCGTCTCGCAGCTCAATGGCCAGTCTCGATCTCTTTCGTTTCGTGCGGAATGGAATCTCCGCCCTGAGGTCAGCCTTCAATATTACAGCAACCCATTCGGATCGACCGTGCGCTACAAGGCGTTTCGCCGCGTCCTGGCACCCGAAGCGGCGAATTATTCGCAGCGCTTCGGCGCCGTGATGCCCGCGACACTCTCTGGAGGGGTTTATACGTTTGACGAGAATGGCGACGGACTGACCGACTATCGGTTCATCGACCCCGACGGCAACGGCGCCAGCTTTCATTCGAATCTTGTTCTCAAATGGGAATATCGGCGTGGGGCGACGCTTTATCTGGTCTGGTCTCAGCAGCGCGACGGCGCAAATACGTCCACGAGTGAGGATGCGTGGTCGGCGCTCAGCGGACTCCAGCACCTTCGGCCGAACAACCAGTTCCTGGTGAAGGTAACGTACTGGCTATCGTCGTGAGGACGGGCTCACGTGAGCACGATCATTCATGGGGCACTTTGCGTGCCGGCTGGATATCAGGGCCGACACCCCGAGCCGCCCGCACCCGTGGGTTCACGTCACTTTGGTTAGACAACTCACGTCCTCGCATGATATGAGCGTGTAGGCTCGCGTGAACCCAATGAATCACAAAGAGAAACCCCACTTCGTGGTCGGAGTTGCCGGAAGCTCGGGCTCCGGCAAGACCACGCTGGCCACCAAGCTGGTTGCCCAATGCGCCGCGATTGGAATTTCGGGGCAAATCTTCTCGCTCGATAGCTATTACCGCCCCCTTGACCACATGAGCTT
>CAYQOH010000080.1:0-11531 GCA_964419075.1 uncultured Opitutaceae bacterium
AACTTGATGTTTGCGCGCTGGGCCGGCCACAGGAAGGGCTGCGCCGCCTCGCGAAGGACCCTGATGTAGCGCTTGCGGAACTCGGGGGTCGTGGACTCGTGGTCCATGAGGCCGCCGCCGACGACGACAAAGCCGGGGTCGAGCGCCAGGCAGAGCGAGGCGGCGTGCAGGCCGAGGGCCCGCGCCTGGAAGTCGAAGATCTCCGTGGCCAGCGGGTCGCCCTTCTGGGCCAGGCCCCGTATCGACAGGGCCCTCTCCTTCGCCGTGAGCTTGGAGCGCGCCAGCTCGTGGTCCGGATGCCTGATGAGCATCTCCTCCACCAGGTGCGACATGCCGGAGAGGGTGGTGTACGCCTCGATGCATCCCCAGGTCCGTCCGCAGCCGCAGGGCAGGGGCTTCATCCCGAGCAGGTGGAGCGGCGCGGGCATGTGCGCCGCCTCCATGCCCGCGAGCGTCTCCCCGTCAAGGGGAAGGCCGTTCGGGTCGATGTAGGCGCATCCGAGCCCCGAACCCGGGGCCAGCATGAGCACAGAGGCCTTCTTTCCCGCGCGAACGAGCTTGGCCTCGGCGACCCCTCCGAACTTCCCGTCGTTGCCCACAACGAGCGGGATCGCCCGGCCCGCGGCCGCCGCCAGGGCGCGGCTGTAGTCCGCGTGGAAGTTCCATCCGTCAAAGCTCGCAGGAAGGTTGGCGGCGCGCCCGAGCACCCCGTAGCGCTGGTAGGGTCCGGGTATCGCCAGGCCGACACCCTTCACCTGCCTCCAGGTGAGGTTGTTCTCGGCGAGGAAACCCGCGACGCCCTGGACCCATCCCTTGATGACGGCCTCGGTTCCAGCCTGCGCGTTCGTCGAGCTCTGCAGGAGCTTCATGGAGACCATCGAGCCGTCGGCCCACACGCCACCGGTCTTCGAGGTCGTGGCGCCGCTGTCCGATCCTATGAACACATGCTTTTGAGAGGTCATTTGGGGCGCAGGAAATCAGAACGACCCGGGGAACAACTGCAAGACCTCAGGCATCTGTTGAGCATGATCGGGAAACAATTTGCTGGGGAGCCCGCTCGGGTGCAGTCTCGGGGCATCATGGCCCAGGTAGCCGTCCCTCCGCAGTTCGACCTCACGGTCCGCGTGGGCTGCAGCCTGGCCTACGAGGCGACCGGGACGGCCACGCTGCTCCTCAACGTGAGGCCCCGGCCCGACGGAAGGCACCACGTGATCGCCGAGGCGCTGACCCTCGGCAACGAGTTGCCGGCCGAGGAGTTCACCGACGGCCACGGGAACCACTGCTACCGGGTGGCCCTCGCCAAGGGGAGCAACCTCTTCAGGCACGACGCGATTGTCGCCGTGTCATCGAAGCCGGACAATCACCACCTCGGCGACGCCGCGGCGCATTCGCCCGGCGACCTGCCGCCCTCGGTCCTTCGCTACACGCTGCCAAGCCGGTACTGCGACTCCGACAAGCTGGTCAATTTCGCATGGGAGAAGTTCGGCAAGGTCGAGCACGGATGGCCCCGGGTCCGGGCGATAAGCCTTTGGCTGCACGAGAACCTCGAGTACCGCTACCTCTCCGGCCGGCCCGACCTCTCCGCGTGGGACATCCTTCAGCGCGGGTATGGGGTCTGCCGCGACTTCGCACACCTTGCGATTGCGCTCAATCGCACCTTCAACGTCCCCGCCCGGTATGTCACCGGCCACCTGCCGGACATCGGCTGCCCTGACCCGGACGGCCACATGGATTTCCATGCCTACGCCGAGGTCTACCTGGGCAAGAGCTGGTTCACGACCGACGCCCGTTTTCATGAGCCGCGCATCGGCAGGATCATGGTCTCGTGCGGGCTCGACGCCGTGGACGGAGCGTTCTCCACCATCTACGGAGGGGCGAACCTCACGTACTTCGAGGTCTGGGCCTACCAAGTGGCCCGCGGCGCGGTGGGCGTCGGCGACCCGCTGGACCTGTCCCTGCGCCTCGACAACCAGTGGGCCGTCCAGCTGGACCCCGCCCGTTGAGGAAGAGCTGGTCTTTGTGCCGATGTATCGCCAAGTGTGGCGGCGAGTGAACGCTTTTATGTAGGGGCGCGAATGGTTGCGATCAAATGAACATTGTCTATGGCGTGTCCGGAGAGGGACTTGGGCATGTATTCGAGGCGATAGAGATCACGACGCGGCTGCGCCTGGAGGGGCACCACGTAAAGGTGCTCACCTACGGGGATCGCGCGTGCCACTGCCTGAGCGCCTTCGACCCCACCCCTATCGAGGGGATCCACCTCTACTTCGACGCCAAGGGGATGTCGCTCGCCGCCACGGTGTTCAAGAACCTGCGCATCTTCCCGTATTACCTTAGGAACTGGCGCCGGCTCAGGCGGGAGCTCGAGGCGTTCAAGCCGGACGTGTTCGTCACGGCCTATGAGCCCTTCAGCATGGTGGCCTCCCACGTCATGCGCAAGCCGCTCATCAGCATGGACAACCAGAACGAGCTGCTCTACATCCGTGCGCCGAAGGGGACGAACATGTTTGCCTTCTGGGTGGCGCAGCTTGCGACCCGGCTCTGCACCTACAAGGCGACCCACTATATCGTCAAGTCGTTCAACCGGAGAAGGAGCGAGGGCAACCGCGTGCGATTCGTCTCCCCCATCATCCAGAACGAGATCCGACGGGAGACGCCGGCGGTTGGAAACCACGTCCTCGTCTACCTGACAAAGCCCAATCCCGAGCTTATCGACGCCCTCAAGTCCATGGACGAGACCTTTGTTGTCTACTGCAACAACCGCGCGGGCAGCGACGGGAACATCACGTACCGCGCGCAGGGCCCGACCTACGTGCGCGACCTGACCACCTGCAAGGCCATCATCGGCACGACGGGATTCTCGCTCATCGCCGACTCGATCTTCCTCAAGAAGCCCTACTACGGCGTGCCGCTGCGCAAGCAGTTTGAACAGACCTACAACGCCCACTTCCTGAGTGAGTCCGGCCTCGGCGAGTACTCCGAGTCGATTTCGAGGGAGCGGCTCGAGAGGTTCCTCGCCAACCTGCCGGGCTACCGGGAGCGCCTTGCGGCCTACAACCTCGACCCCGCGGAGCAGGAAGAGACCCTCCTAGAGTTCCTGCGCGGGATTGGGTCCCGGGCGCCCGTTCCGGCTGGCACGTCGTAGGCCGCCCCCGCAGCCGCCCGGGACTCAATCCTCCGGGGTCACGAAATGGCAGCCCTTGCTGACCGGATTGAGCGCCGCCGCGTGCACGACGAGCAGCGCCGTCTGCACCGCATTGCGCAGCTCGACCAGCTCCCGCGTGGGCGCGCACCCGCGGTAGAAGCTCTGAATCTCCTCCCGAAGCTCGAGCAGGATGCGCCGCGCCCGGGTGAGGCGCCTCGGAGACCTGACGACGCCCGCGTAGTTCCACATGGTGTGCTGAATGAGGAGCATGTCCTGCCTCACCAGCACCGGGTCCGCCTGCCGGGTGGGGCTCTCCCACGGGCTAGGCGCGGGCAGCCGGAAGGACCCCTGAGCGATGTCCGCAGCGTCCGCAGCGGCGGCGAAGGTGGCGCCCGTCAGGCACTCCAGGAGGGAGGTGCTTGCGAGCCGGTTTGCGCCATGAAGGCCCGTGCACGCGGTCTCCCCGATGGCGGTCAGGTTGCGGATGTTCGTCCGGCCGTTCAAGTCGGTGTGGACGCCCCCGCAGGCGAAGTGCGCCGCGGGCACGACGGGGACCGGCTCCCGCTCGATGTCCACGCCGTGGGAAAGGCAGCGCTCATGGATGTTGGGGAAGCGCTCGCGGGCGAACCCGGGCGGCATTGACGACAGGTCGAGGAAGACGCACGGCTCCCCGCTCGACGCCAGCTCGTCCCGGATCGCCCGGGCGACGACGTCGCGCGGCGCGAGCGAGCCCTGCGGGTGCGCGCCATCCATGAAGCGCTCGCCCCTTGAATTGACGAGCACGGCCCCCTCGCCGCGGACGGACTCGGAAATGAGGAAGCGCGGCGCATTCTTCTTCGCGAAGACCGTCGGGTGGAACTGGACGTATTCGAGGTCGATCAGGCGCGCGCCGACGCGGTAGGCCATCGCGACCCCGTGGCCGACGCTCCCGGGCTGGTTCGTCGTGTGCAGGAAAATCTGACCGAGCCCGCCGCAGGCGAGCACGGTCTTCTTCGCGACGACCGCGGCGACCTCGCCCGTCCGGGTGTCCAGCACATAGGCCCCGAAACAGGTCAGGGGCTGGTACTTGTCGGCCGGCTGCGCCGAATTGTGCGACAGCGTGAGCAGGTCGACCGCGACGAAGCCTGCGCGCCGGGTGATCCGCGGCGTCGCGTCCACGCGCCGCGCCGCCGCGGAAAGGATGGCGTGGCCCGTGGCGTCACGGGCGTGGATGATCCGCCGCTCGCCGTGGCCCCCTTCGCGTGTCAGGTCAAGCCGGCCCGAGGCGTCCCGGTCGAACGCGACCCCGAGATCGTCGATCAGCGTCTGCTTGACGATCCGCGGGCCCTCCCGCACGAGCTGATCGACCGCCTCCGGGTTGGACATGTGGTCGCCCGCCGCGAGGATGTCGCGCGCGAGCGCGGCCGGGTCAGGGCTTGTATCGTAGATGATGCCGCCCTGCGCCCAGTCACTGTTCGCGCTCAGGGGATCCGCAAGCGAGAGGAGTTCGACCGCGAGGCCCGATCCCGCCGCCCTGAGCGCGTACGCGGAGCCCGCCAGGCCCGCTCCGATCACCAGGCAGTCCGTCCGGATGGTCTGCATGCCGATTCAGCGCCGGCCCCGCAGGACGGTCAGGCTCAGGTCCGCGGCCGGGGCGGAGTGGGTGAGGGCGCCGATGCTGACCACGTCGACGCCCGGCAGGGCGTAGGCGCGAAGCGTCTCGAGGCGCACGCCCCCGGAAACCTCGACCCGCGCGGCCCCGCCGATGATCCTCACGGCGGCGGCCACCCGCAGGGGAGCCATGTTGTCGAGCAGGATGGCGTCGGCGCCGGCGCGCACGGCCTTGCGGACCTCGGCCAGGGTCTTTGCCTCGACCTCGATGCGGCAGAGGTGGGGCGCCGCCTCCCTGGCCCTGCGCAGGGCCAGGGCGACCGAGCCGGCCGCGGCGATGTGGTTGTCCTTGATGAGGACATGCTCGCCGAGCGAGCTGCGGTGGTTGTGGCAGCCCCCGCAGCGCACCGCGTACTTCTCGAGGGCGCGGAAGCCGGGCGTCGTCTTTCGCGTGTCGACGATACGGACGCCGGTGCCGGCCGCGGCGTCCGCAAACCTGCGCGAGAGGGTCGCGATCCCGCAGAGGCGCTGGAGGAAGTTGAGCGCGGTGCGCTCGGCGGTGAGGAGCGACGCCGTGGGTCCGGAGACGGAGAGCACGCGCCGCCCCGCCCCGACGCGGTCGCCGTCCCGTGCCCCGTGCGTGACCCGCAGCGAGGCGTCCACCCGCTTGAACACGCGCGCGGCGACCTCGAGGCCGCAGACCACGAGGTCCTCGTGCGCGGCGATGAAGGCCCGCGACCGGTGGGTTGCGGGGAAGATGGCGCGGCTCGTCAGGTCCCCGAGTCCGGCGTCCTCCTCGAGGGCGAGATCGATCAGGTGGTCAGTCCGTGGGTGCAAGGGCGAACATCCTTTCAATGCACTGGCCGGCGCGCGAGCGCAGGGTTTCGTCGAGCGTGACAATCTGGTCCGCCCTGGGCGACGCGAGCGCGTCGCGGATCTTCTCGAGCGAGTTGAGCTTCATGTACGGGCAGAGCCGGCAGCCGCCGATAAAGTGCTTCTCGGGTGCCTCGACCTCGAGGCGGCCGACCAGCCCGCACTCGGTCAGCATGAGGAAGTAGGGGGCGTGCGTGGCCTTCACGTAGGTCATCATCGCGCCGGTGCTTCCGACGAAGTCGGCGGCCGCGGCGACCTCGGGCGGGCATTCGGGGTGGGCGACCACCCTCAGCCCCGGGAACTGCGCCCGCGCCGCGTCGATCTGCGCCGCCGTGAACTCATCGTGCACCATGCAGGTCCCGTCGGACGAGATGACCTCCTTGGCGACGCCCCGGCTCCTCAGCTCGACCCGCAAGTTCTGCGCCATGAGCCGGTCCGGCACGAAGATGATCCGCGACGCGGGCAGGGCGGCAACAATGCCGTAGGCGTTGCCCGAGGTGACGCAGACATCCGACTCGGCCTTAACCTCGGCGGTGCTGTTGATGTAGCAGACCACGGTCGCGTCGGGATGAAGCGCCCTCAGCTTTCGGACATCCTCTGCCGTCAGGGAATCCGCAAGCGAGCAACCGGAGCCCCGGTCGGGGACGATCACGGTCGCGGCGGGCGACAGGATCTTGGCCGTCTCGGCCATGAAGACGACGCCGGCGAAGACGATCACCCGCGCGCGCGACTTCCTGGCCTGGACGCTGAGGTAGAAGGAATCGCCCGTGAAGTCGGCAACGCCGTAGAGGATCTCGGGTTCGACGTAGGAATGCCCGAGGATCACCGCGTCCTTCTCCTTCTTCAACCGATTGATCTCAAGAATGATAGGGGCAATCTCAAGGCAGGCTTGGTAATTCCAGGCGCGCCCGCGCGGGTCGCACTCCACGTGCATGAGGACCCGTAGAAGGCGTTCCGCCTCCGCTTCGATGAACCGGGCGTCATTACCCATAGGATGCCAGCGTACGTACCGTGGCCAGCGTGTAAAGTCCGACCGCCTGCTCCCGGTTCTACACCGTGCTCGCGCGCAGAACGTGGCCGCCCCGGTCGGGCATCGGCGACCCACGGCCCGCGAAATAGCGCAAGCGGATCTGTTCCGGGCCAAGGTCCTCCAGCTCGCGGTACCCGAGCCCCGCTAGCCTGGCCAGGAGTCCGGCCGTTTCAAAATGGGACCTGAGCGACTCGCCGATCGAGGCGACGCGGGCCGCGAGGGCCTCGCGGCCCTTGCCGTACCGATCCTGGCCCGCGCTTGCGGGATTGCCGTAGTCAAACACGACGTGGGCTCCCCCGGGCAGGCCCGCGATGTAGGCCAACGTCGTGAAGACAGCCTGCTCCGTGAGATACGGAACGACGCCGAGCCACGTGAAGAAACTCTGCCGGGCCGGGTCAAAGCCCGCCGCGGCGAGGGCCCTAGACAGGGTCTCCCGCTCGAAATCGACGGGGGCAAAGGTGAGGGAGCCGGGCACCGGGATCGAGGCCTCGGCCAGGCGCCGGCGCTTCCACGCCTGGGTCGCCGGGTGATCCACCTCATAGATCCGCAGGGCGCTCCCCTCGGGCGCGCGGTAGGCGTAGGTGTCTAGCCCCGCCCCGAGCACCACCAGCTGGCGGGCGCCGCGCGCGACCGCGGCGGCCAGGGCATCCTCCGCGAAGCGGGCCCTCACGGCGATGAACAGGCGAAGCCCGCGCCTCGACGGATCGGCCTGCGCCTCCCGCACGGCGGCCCCGGCATCCGGGCCCAGGATGCGCGCGGCAAGGGGATCGGAGAAGATTGCGCCCCGCTCCAGCACCTGATGGGCGGCCCGGTGGTACGCGGCTCCCAGGGCGGTGCGACTTGGCAGTCCTTCCTGCATGGAGAACAGGTATTTGGACGGCCCAGTGGCGTCAACGAGGGCCCGCCCCCTGGGGCGCCGATCAAGCGCCTTCGGGACTTGGCAGCGGCTCCCGGCGAAGGCTCAGCCTGTAGGCCGAGCTCCAGCTGCCGCCGGGACCCGCGGTGAGCAGCAGCTCGAACGAGCCGCAATCCGCCTTGGGAAGAACCGACTCGACACCCGGGCCCTTGAGGTTGCGGCCCGCGGCGACCGGCGGGTGGGCCCATTTGAGGAGCTTTTTTGGGGCTCCGCCCACAGCGAGGGTAACCTCCACCTCGCCCGGCGGGACTTCGGCCGGCGAATCGTTGAGGAGCCAGATCTCCGCGGAGAAGGTCTCACCCCCGCTCCACTGGAACTTCGAAATGCGCGCGCTGGCGAGCACCGGCCTGCACGCGGCCTGTGCGGCGAGGTAGCCGGCGTTCGGGCGCGCGGGCCAGTGCACGAGGGCGTTTCCCGCGGCGGTGGGCCAGGCCTCGTTGAAGCACCAGTTGAGCGCCATCGAGCAGTGCGGCTTCTGGCGCCGGGCCTCCTCGAAGATCGCCTGGTAGCCCGCGGCCTGGAGCCACGAGCCTTGCGCGGCCAGGGTCTCGAGGTCCCGGACGGGCCCGAAATAGTGCTCCTGGTTCCTGAGGTAGAGGTGCGACTGGACGTCGGCATCCCAGGCCCTGAGCGCGTGGTGGGTCTGCCAGCTCGTCCCCTCGCGAGGCGGCCAGAGCTCGGACTCGGGGATGAAGGTCCTCAGGCAATCGGCGGGCGCCGGCCCCGGGCATCCGAACTCCGAGTAGGCGGTGTTCCGGGCCCTCTGGAAGATCTCAAACACCTCGCGCCCCTTGTCGTCGCGGAACCGGTAGTCCCCGTGCCCCATCCCCTCGACGGGCGCCGTCGGCAGGAAGGGCGTGCCCGGGTCGAGGTCGTAGCAGTTGCGATTGAGGAGGCGCAGCGCGAGCGACTGGTCGGTCATTCCCGACCACGCGTTGAAGAGCTCGTTTCCGCCTCCCCAGACGGCGAGGCACGGGTGCTGGCGCACCCGGCGGATGATGGAGCGCGACTCCTGGTCGAGGACGCGCAGGTAGCCGGGGTCGTCGGGGTAGTTGTTGCAGGCCAGCGGGAATTCCTGCCACACGAGAAGGCCGAGCTCGTCGCACTGCTCGAAGAAGCTCTCGGGGTTGACGATCGCCCCCCCCCAGCAGCGCAGGAGGTTGAAGTTGGCCCCCTTCGCGAGGCGCAGGAGCGGCCGGAGCACCTGCGGCGTGACCCTTGCGGGGAACAGGTCCGCGCTCACCCAGTTCGAGCCCTTGGCGAAGATGACCCGGTCGTTGAGCTCCACCGTGATGGGCGGGTGGCTGCGAGACGTGGGGAAACCCTGCGGATAGACCCAGCCGTCCTCCGCCATGACGAGGCGCACCCTCCGGAAGCCCACCCTTGCGCGGAACACGTCGCCCTCGGCGAGGGTCAGCTCGAGCGTGTAAAGGGCCGGTTCCCCGTGGTCGTGGGTCCACCAGAGCCTCGGGTGTGCCAGCGTGGCATGGGCCGATGCGCTTTCGAGCACGGGCCTCGACGCCGCATCGAGGAGCCGCCACGTCGACTGCGCCGATCCGGGTGCCTCGGCGGTGACGGTGATGTCGGCTCGCGTGAAGTCGGCGCTCAGCGTGTAGGCGAAGTCCACGTGCCGCACGTGCACGGCGGGCCTCACGACAAAGCCGGCGGGGGCCCACAGCCCGAGCGGGATCAGGCGGGGGTGCCAGTCCCACCCGTAGCTGACGGCGGGCTTGCAGACATGATCGGCCTGGGTGCGGTCGGCGGCGGCGCCCGGCCTCTTTGGCGCCGGAGCCACCAGGATCTCGAGCTCCGTGCCCGCCGGGCAGTCCGACACGTCGACCTCAAAGCCCGAGAACAGGCCCTCGTGCCGCAGGATGCTCCGTCCGCCGAGGCGGACCTCGCAGGCGTAGTCGACGCCGTCGCAGGTGAACACCAGGCGCTCGCCGTGCGCCCGCCGCGCATCGGGCACGCGCGTTCGGTAGAGCCAGTGGCTGTCCTCCAGGCCGTCGTAGGCGCGGACGTTATCGCCAAAGCCAATGTCGGGAAGCCCGCGGGCGCGCGCCCAGTCGAGCTGGACCGCGCCCGGGACGGTCGCGGCGACCCAATCCGAGGGCTCCTCATCCGGCCGGTCCAGCCGGGCCAGCTGCCAGTCCGTCGCCAACCGGCGCCAACGCGCGTGCCGCTCGATCTCCGGGGCGCCCTTCATGGGAGACTTACGAACCCCCGGTCGCGGCCGAAAGCCAGGCAGTCGTCCGCGGGAAGCAGGCCTTCCGAGCACGTGGGGTGGAGGAGCGAGGCGGCCGCGGCGCAGGCCCCGAGCTCGAGCGAGCGCTCCATGGGCCAGTCCTCGTGCACGCCGTAGAGAACGCCGGCCGCCAGGGCGTCGCCGGCTCCCGCTGAGCCCAGGATCTGCTCGGTCGGGACCCGCACGGCGGACTGCCAGACCACCGCGCCCTTGGCCGAGCAGGCGCATGCGCCCTGCGGGAAGTGCACGACGGCCCAGCCGCGCACCCCCATGGCCAGGAGCGCGCGGCCCGCGGCCTCAGCCATGGGGCGGCGGAGCAGGGCGCCGCGGCCGAGCGAAAGCCCGGTGATCTGCTCCGCTTCGTAGTCGTTCACAAAGAGCACGTCGACCTCGGGGAGGACCGGCGCCACCGTGGTGCGGAACCGGCCGCTTGCGGCGCTCACGCAGTCGACCGAGGTCAGGAGGCCGGCGGAGCGCGCCCTGCGCAGGACGTCCCTGGCGGCCGGGGCGCCGTCGGGTCCGGGCGCCTCGAGGTCGTCCAGCAGCAGCAGGTACCCGAGGTAGAAGACGCGCTCGCGCGACTCGCTGAAGTCGAAATGCTGCGGCCCGAGGCGGGCGTTTGCGCCCCGGTCGTGGAAGAACGTGCGCCGGCCCGTGCCCCGCACGGTCATCACGTCGGTGTAGCTCGTCCACAGCCCGTCCACGGTCCACAGGCTCGTGGTGTCGATGCCGTGGACGCGGCAATCGGCGAGGATCGATCGCCCGTCGTCGTCGTCGCCGACGAGCCCGATCGCGGCGAGCCGGAAGGGGGCGCGCATCTTCGCGAGGTCCTTGAGGACGTTGTAGGGGCCGCCCCCGTTGCCCTCGGCGTGCTCGAGGATGTTGGCGAGGGCCTCCTCGGCGGGCCACGCGTCCACGGTCTTCACGTGGTCGCGTATCCAGTTGCCGGCGGCTAGGATTCCGGAGCGCATGCGGCTCTAGTCGCTCAGCAGCCGTACGGCCGCGGGCTCGTCCTGCTCGATTCCCGGGAAGCGGCCGACGGCCGGGTCGAGGAAGAAGTTGTCGTGGGCGTCGTCGTTGGCCGTGGACACCTCGCCGATGATGCACTCGGCGGTCGACGGCCAGAACGAGTGCCAGACGCCGGGCTCGATCGTCGCGCGCGAGCCGGCGGGCAGGTCAAAGGGCTCCCCGGTGCGCACCTCCCGCGGCGCGCCGTCAATCCGAGCCTGGAGCGTCTCGGGCAGGGCGGCACCCGGGCTCGGCTTCGCGGGCCACAGGGCAAGCGTGAGCGCGCCCGCGCGGCAGATGATGTCCTCCTTCTTCCGGGCGTGCGAATGGCAGGGCGTCGCTTGCCCGAGGCGCGCGTACATCAGCTTCTCGGTGTACTCGGGCTCGCTCGCCAGGTTGACGAGGGTCAGCCCCACGTGGTCAAAGTCACCGAGGCCGAAGTCGGTGATGTCCCACTTCGGGTTGGGCGGCAGGGCCCAGTGGTGGCGGGCGAAGCACGCGAGCGCGTCGCGGTGGGCCTTGTTGACGGAGGAGCGCTTCATGAGGGGTGTCGTTCAGAGGTCCACGACGCGCTGCGCGCGCTGGCTCGCGAGGGCGGCCGCCCAGAGCTCGTGCTGCGCCACGGCCTCGTCGGGCGTCGCGCAGCCAAAGCGGCCGGCGAGGGCGCCCGCCCGCTCGGCGAGGAACGCCGCCCACATCTGCATGATCAGGTCGGGGAAGCCCG
>CAYQOH010000081.1:0-11440 GCA_964419075.1 uncultured Opitutaceae bacterium
ATGCTGGGCGGCACGCTCCTGACGATCCACAACCTCCACTTCTTCCTCGACCTGATGGAGCAGGCCCGCAACCACATCGAGGCCGGCGACTTCGGCTCCTGGCACCTGGGCTGGATCCGGCGCTACGAGGGATCGGAATGACGCCCCGGGCGGGGGCGCGCGCCCCTAAAGCGCTCGCCAACCCGCCGGGATTGCGGCTATTGCCGAGGTATGCGCATTCTAGTCACGGGGGGCGCCGGTTTCCTGGGCTCCCACCTCTGCGAAAGGCTCCTTGCGGACGGCAACGAGGTCGTCTGCCTGGATAACTTCTTCACCGGCAGCAAGCAGAACGTCGCCTCCCTCTGCGCCAACCCGAACTTCGAGCTCGTCCGCCACGACGTGATCGACCCGTTCAAGTTCGAGGTGGACCAGATCTACAACCTGGCGTGCCCCGCCTCGCCCCCCCACTACCAGTACAACCCGATCAAGACCATCAAGACCTCCGTGATGGGCTCGATCAACTGCCTGGGCCTCGCGAAGCGCCTGAGGGCGCGCGTCTTCCAGGCCTCGACGTCCGAGGTGTACGGCGACCCGCAGGTGCACCCGCAGCCCGAGGGCTACTGGGGGCATGTGAACCCGATCGGCAGGCGGTCGTGCTACGACGAGGGGAAGCGCTGCGCCGAGACGCTCTTCTTCGACTACCACCGGGAGAACAAGGTCGACATACGGGTCGTGCGGATCTTCAACACCTACGGGCCCCGCATGCACGAGTCGGACGGCCGCGTCGTCTCGAACTTCATCGTTCAGGCGCTGAAGGGCGAGGACATCACGGTCTACGGCGACGGGAGCCAGACGCGCTCGTTCTGCTACGTTGACGACCTGATCGATGGATTTGTCGGCGTGATGCGCCAGACGGAGACACCGGGGCCGGTCAACCTGGGCAACCCCGGCGAGTTCACGATGCTCGAGCTCGCGGAGCTTGTCCTGAGGATCGTCGGGGGACCGTCGAAGATCGTCCACAAGCGGCTTCCCGCGGACGATCCGAAGCAGCGCATGCCCGACATCTCGCTGGCGAAGCGCCTGCTCAAGTGGGAGCCCGCCGTGCCCCTCGAGGACGGCCTAAAGCGCACGGTCGCGTACTTTAGGAAGCGCCACTAGCCGCGCCCACCCCCGGCAGGGCATTTTGCCATTTGCCTAAGGTGGCCGGCGGTCTATTGTCTCACCCTTCATGTTGTCGTACTTGCTCAAACCCTTTGCCGGGAGGCACTACAAGAAGTTCCTCGAGAAGGCCCGCCCCATCGTTTTGCGGATCAATGAGTTGGATAGCTCGTACTTGTCGCTATCCGATCAGCAGCTGCGCGAGAAGACCGATGAATTCAGGGCGAGGGTGCAGGCCGGCGAAACCCTCGACCAGATTCTGCCCGAGGCGTTCGCGGTCGTGAAGAATGCCGCCCGGCGGCTGGTCGGCACCACGGCGCTCGTCTGCGAGCACGAGCTTGGATGGGACATGGTGCATTTCGACGTCCAGCTGATCGGCGGGATCGCGCTCCACCAGGGTCGGATCGCGGAGATGGCGACGGGCGAGGGCAAGACCCTCGTCGCGACGCTCCCGCTCTACCTCAACTCGCTGAACGGGCGCAACGCCCAGCTCGTCACGGTCAACGACTACCTCGCCCGGCGCGACTCGGAGTGGATGGGCCAGCTGTACAGCTTCCTCGGGGTGAGCGTCGGGTGCATCCAGCAGAGCATGTCCCCCGACCTGCGCCGCGAGATGTACGGCCGCAACATCACCTATGGGACCGCCAGCGAGTTCGGGTTCGACTACCTCCGCGACAACGGCATGGCCACCCGCAAGGAGGACCAGGTGCAGCGCGACCACTGGTACTGCATCGTGGACGAGATTGACTCGATCCTCGTCGACGAGGCGCGGACCCCGCTCATCATCTCGGGCCCCGCGCCGATCGAGCGCGAGCAGCCGTTCACGCGCCTGAAGCCCGGCGTCGACCGCCTGGTCGCCGACCAGACGCGGCTGTGCAACCGCCTGGTGGGCGAGGCGAAGGAGGCCCTCGAGGGCCTCGGCGGCATCGCCGACGAGCGCGAGCGCTCGGACGCGCGCGACCAGGCGATCCGCAAGCTGGTCCAGGTCAAGATGGGCAGCCCGAAGAACAAGCTGCTGCTGCGCCTGATGGAGAACGCCGAGTGGCGGAAGCTTCTGGACCGCGTCGAGACGGAGCTCAACTCGGACCTGAACAAGGACGAGATGTACCGCCTGAAGGAGCACCTGCTCTTCGTGATCGACGAGCGCCAGCACCAGGCCGACCTGACCGAGATCGGCAGGAAGAACCTGCGGCCGGACAACCCGGACGCGTTCATGATGCCGGACCTCGCGACCGAGTTCTCGGACCTCGAGCGGGACACGTCGATCCCGCCGGAGAAGCGCGAGGAGCTCAAGCTCGCCGCCCACCAGCACTACGCGACCGTGTCCGAGGAGATCCACGCGATCTCGCAGCTGCTCCGGGCGTACTCCCTCTACGAGCGGGACGTCGAGTACGTCGTCCAGGACGGGAAGGTCATGATCGTCGACGAGAACACGGGCCGCGTCATGACCGGCAGGCGCTGGTCGGACGGCCTCCACCAGGCGGTCGAGGCCAAGGAGGGGGTCATGATCGAGCGCGAGACGCGCACGTACGCGACGATCACGATCCAGAACTACTTCAGGATGTACGAGAAGCTCGCGGGGATGACCGGCACCGCCGAGACCGAGGCGACGGAGTTCAACGACATCTACCGGCTCGCGGTCCAGGTGATCCCCACCAACAAGCCCTGCATCCGCATCGACAGGAACGACGTGATCTTCAAGGCGCGGCGCGACAAGTACAACGCCGTCGTGCGCGAGATCGAGGCGGCGAACAAGCGGGGCCAGCCCGTGCTCGTCGGCACGACGAGCGTCGAGGCCTCGGAGGTCCTCTCGCGGATGCTCAAGCGCGCCGGCATCATCCACACCGTCCTCAACGCCAAGTTCCACCAGCAGGAGGCCGAGATCGTGAGCCGGGCGGGGCTTCGCGGCGCCGTCACCATCGCGACCAATATGGCCGGCCGCGGCACCGACATCAAGCTGGGCGAGGGCGTGCGCGAACAGGGCGGCCTCTACGTGATCGGCACCGAGCGCCACGAGTCCCGAAGGATCGACCGCCAGCTTCGCGGCCGGTGCTCGCGCCAGGGGGACCCCGGGCTGACGAAGTTCTTCCTCTCGCTCGAGGACGACCTGATGCGCCTCTTCCTCCAGGGCAACCTGGCGTCGCGCCTGATGGAGGGCACGATGCAGGAGGGCGAGGAGCTGGAGCACCCGCTGCTCAACCGCTCCATCGAGTCGGCGCAGAAGAAGGTCGAGCAGCAGAATTACGCGATCCGCAAGCGCCTCCTCCAGTACGACGACGTGCTCAACCAGCAGCGCGAGGTCGTCTACGGGATACGCAACGCGGCGATCCACGCCGAGCGGTCGAACGGCATCATCTTCGAGCAGGTCGAGGAGGAGGTCGTGAGCCGGCTCCAGATCGCCGGATTCGGCGAGAAGGGCGGCTCCAACTCCCAGGCGGTCGAGAGCTTCGTCGGCTGGGCCAACACCCACTTCCCGATCGGGCTCAGGGTGGAGGACCTCAGGGGCGACGACATCGACGTCCAGAAGACCCTGGTCATGGAGCGGATCAAGAAGGCCTACAGCCTCAAGGAGTCGGCGGAGATACCCGAGGCCCTGGGGGCCCTCGAGCGTTACGTCGTCATCAACGCGATCGACCACCACTGGCAGGAGCACCTGACAGAGATGGAGGAGCTTCGCCGCTCGATCGGCCTGCGCAGCTACGGCCAGAAGGACCCCCTGGTCGAGTACAAGAGCGAGGCCTACCATTTCTTCGAGGAGCTGATGAGGAACGTTCGCCTCCAGATCTGCACCGGGCTGTTCCGGAGCGCCTCGAACCTTTCGGCCTTCGAGAACATGCTGGCGATCCTCGCGCGCAGCGCGCGCACGCAGGGCCCGGAGACGCCCGAGGCGCCCCCCCCGCCCCCGCCCGCGAACGGGAGGCCCGCCCCGGAGGCGGGACCGCCCGAGCGCGAGATCCAGCTGCCCAAGGTGACCATCCGGCGCGACACCCCGAAGGTGGGGCGCAACGACCCGTGCCCCTGCGGCAGCGGCAAGAAGTACAAGCACTGCCACGGAGCCTGAGGAGACCCCCTTGAGCCCGGACCCCTACGAACCCGTCCCGACGTTCTGGGAGCGGCACTCGGGCTGGGCCGCGCCGGCCGTCGTGGGGTTCCTGACGGCGCTCCTGCTGGTCCTGGCCTTCCCGCCGTTTCACGAGCCCGAGGTGGCGTACGCCTGCCTCGCGCCCGGGATCTTCTGGGCCTACCTGCGACCCCCGCTGAAGGCCTACTGCTGGACGATCTTCGCGGCGCAGGCCGTCGCATGGACCATCAACCTGAGCTGGCTTCACCCGGTCACGTGGGCCGGCCTCTTCGTCCTCGGGCCGCTGGTCGGGGCATGGACGGGCGCGTGGTACCTAGCCGCGTGGTGGACCATGCCGAGGATGGTCGGCCGATCGACGCTGGTGCGGCTGGCGGCGATGCTCGGGCTGGCCGGCGTCTGGGTGCTGATCGAGTGGTCGCGCACCTGGCTGTTCGGGGGCTTCCCGTGGATGCCGCTCGCGGCCACCCAGTGGGAGAAGATGAGGAGCGTCCTCCAGGTGGCCGCCTACACCGGGGCCTACGGGGCGTCGTTCGTCCTTGTCGCGGTCAACATCGGGTTCTCGGCCTACGCGAACCGGCTGCTGCGCGAGGGCGAGACCGGCCTGCGCCGCAGGAGCCAGGAGTTCCTGCTGGCGATGTTCCTGCTCCTCGTGTGCCTGGCGATCCACATCCCGGAGAGCATGAACGCCTCGAAGTTCGCCATACCCTTCGCCAAGGTCGCGTTCGTGCAGCCGGACGTGCCGGCGATGGTCAAGTGGGACCCTGCGAAAGAGCCCGAGATCATCGGCACGCTCAAGTCGCTGACGCTCGAGGCCGGCACCCGGCACCCCGACCTCATCCTCTGGCCCGAGTCGACCACCCCGTACCCCCTGAAGGGGGGCGATCCCTCGATGCGCCGGTTCGTCGAGCAGCTGTCGGCGCGCACAAAGGTGCCCATGCTGATCGGTGCTGACGCGATCGAGACGGCAGCCCCGGGCCGCGAGCAGTATTTCAACGCGGCCTTTGTCGTCGACCCCCAGCTCGGCGTGCAGACCAGCTACTACGCGAAGCGCAGGCTGGTCCAGTTCGGCGAGTACATCCCGCTGCGGCCCCTGCTCGGCTGGGTGGGGAAGCTCGCGCCGATCGGGGACGACTTCACGCCCGGCGGCGACTCGGTTCCGCTGGTCGTCCCGATGGACCGGGGGGCGGCCGCGTTCGGCGTATTGATCTGCTACGAGGACCTCTTTCCCGCGCTCTCCCGCGAGGAGGTCCTCTCCGGGGCGGACGCCCTCGTGGTCGTGACCAACGACGCGTGGTACGGCGAGGGCGCGGCCGCCTACCAGCACGCGGCGCATTCCGTGCTGCGCGCCATCGAGACCCGCCGGCCGGTGCTCCGCTGCGGGAACGCCGGCTGGAGCGGCTGGATCGACGAGTTCGGCACCATCCGCTGGATCGCGCAGGACCCGGGCGGGACCATCTACTACCGCGGGATATCGCTTGCGAACGTGACGCGCGACCAGCGGTGGATCGGCCGAAACAGCTTCTACATCGAGCACGGCGACTGGTTCGTCGCCGTCTGCGCCTGCCTCGCGGCGCTCGGCGCGGCGCTTCTCGCGACGGGCGTCCCCGCCGAGGAGCGTCCGGAAGGGGGCGTGTGAGCCGCAGGACCATAGCGCTGGTCGGGGACCACAGCGAGGAGCACACCGCCCACCGCGCGATCCCGAGGGCGCTCGAGCTGGCGCGCGGGCTGGCGGGCGTGGACGTCGGCTGGGAATGGGTGGCGACAAGGTCCGTGACGTCCGCCGCGCGCGACCTAGCGGCACACGCTGCCGTCTGGGTCGTCCCTGCGAGCCCCTATGAGAACACCCTGGGCGCGCTTGGCGCCATTCGCTGGGCGCGCGAGACCGGCCGTCCGTTCCTGGGGACCTGCGGCGGGTTCCAGCACGCGCTCATCGAGTTCGCCCGCAACGTGGCGGGAATGACCGACGCCGACCATGGGGAGACCTGTCCCGGCGGGCCCTCCCTTGTCGTGACGCGGCTCAGCTGCTCGCTCGTCGAGGCGACCGGGCGGGTCCATTTTGCCAAGGACAGCCTGCTGGGCGCCGCCTACGGGGGCGCAAGCGCCACCGAGGGCTATCGCTGCAACTACGGGCTCAATCCGACGTACCGGCGCGCACTCGAAGCGGCGGGGCAAAGCTTCACCGCCTGGGACGACTCGGGAGAGGTCCGGGGAGCCGAGCTCCCCTCGCACCGGTTCTTCGCGGGCGTCCTCTTCCAGCCGGAGCGCGCGGCGCTCCGGGGCGAGGTACCGCCGCTGGTGCTCGCCTTTGTGCGTGCGGTCGCCCAGGGAGGCTAGCCCGGGTTGCCGGACGGCGCCGGCGCCGCGCAAACGACAATGGCCGCGCCCGCGACGACGATCGCGCTGGCCGCGTAGAACAGGGCGGGGGGCACCTCGCGGAAGAGGAGGAAGCCCATGAGGCCTGCGAACACGAACTGGCTCACGTTGCACAGGCTGACGATCTGGCCGCGGATCCGGCGCATCGCCGCGTTCAGGAGCGAGTGCCCGCAGACGGTCGGGATCGCGGCCAGGCCGGCCATGAGCGACCACTCGCGGGCCGACCCCACGTCGAAGGTCCCCATACGGGGCAGGGCGACGAGGAGGCACACCACGGCGGCCTGGCCATAGACCGGGATCACGTAGAGCCAGATCGAGGGAAAGTCCCGGTTGCGCCTGCCGAGGGCCAGGTAGAGGGCGAACAGCAGCATCGAGGCGAAGCACACCGCGTCGCCCGCCGCGCTGCCGCCGCCCGCCACGGCGTCCCTCACGGACAGGGTCGCGAGCCCGGCGATGGCAAGGGCCGTGCCGGCGACCTCCGTCGCGTTGATCCGCTCCCTGGCGAGCCAGAGGAGGAAGAACGGGAGCGCGATCGGCACCAGGTTCACAATGAGGGTCGCCTGGGCGGCCGCGGTCATCCTCGCCCCCAGCGTCCAAAGGATCAGGTGGAGCGCAAGCACGAGCGCGGGGGCATGCGTGCGGCGCAGGTGGGCCCGCGTGAAGGCGCAGCCGTGGCGGCGCAGCTCCACGAGGAAGACGGGAGCCAGCATGAGGGACGCGAGCACCAGGCGCAGCGCCGTCAGGACCAGCGGGTCGGTCGAGCTCATCCTGATGAGAATCGCGGAGGTCGAGCACGCGCCGACGCCGAGAAAGAGCAGGAGGTACCTCAGGGCCATCGGCCGACACCGTGGCAGACCCCGGCGCGGGAAGGCAATCGATCGTTGCCCGAATCCGGGGAAACCGGCTTGAGAAGCCGCGGGCTCGGATTCAGACTCACGGTTCCCCTCCCATGAAGAAACTCCTCATCATCCTCGCATGCGCGGCCGCGCTCTCAGGCGCCCGCGCGGGCAACTACCGGAACTTTGGCGTTGCCGTCTACATCCCCGAGCGGGTCGTCGCCACCTTCGCCGACCCGAGGGTCCTGCAGGCCCAATGGGACGTCATCAACAGCCAGGTCGCGGTCGACAAGGTCTACATCGAGGTGCAGCGCGACGGGATCCTCGCCGACGACAAGCTCCTTGACCAGGTGAAGCAGTTCTTCGTGAGCCGCGGGGTCCAGGTCGCGGGCGGGAGCGCGTTCACGGGCGCGGAGTCGGACCAGTTCCACTCGTTCTGCTACACGGACCCGGCCGACCGCGCCTTCGTCAAGAAGACCTCCGAGGTGGCCGCCCGCCATTTCGACGAGTTCATCCTGGACGACTTCTTCTTCGTCAACTCGAAGACCGACTCCGACATCGCCGCCAAGGGCGACCGCTCGTGGACCGACTTCCGGCTGGACCTCATGGACGAGGCCGGGTCGACCCTCGTGGTCAAGGCGGCCAAGGACGTGAACCCCAAGATAAAGGTGGTGATCAAGTTCCCGAACTGGTACGAGCACTTCCAGGGCCTCGGCTTCGACCTCGACAAGGAGCCGAAGATCTTCGACGGCATCTACACCGGCACCGAGACCCGGGATCCCGTCTCTACGGACCAATACCTCCAGCAGTACGAGAGCTACCAGATCATCCGCTACTTCGAGAATATCAAGCCGGGCGGCAACGGCGGCGGATGGGTGGACACCTACAATGCGCGGTATGTGGACCGTTACGCGGAGCAGCTCTGGGACACAATGTTCGCCAAGGCCCGCGAAATCACCCTCTTCATGTGGGCCACGATCGCCGTGAAGGCGGAGGCCGGCGACCGGTCCGAATGGGCCGGCCTGAAGACAGGCTTGGACTTCAACGCGGTCGCGGCCGCCTACCGTCCGGTGGGCGAGGGGGCTCCCGGCACGCCATCCTGGGCGACGGTTGCGGGCGTCGCGCTGCGCCAGGTCGACGCGGTCGTCGGCAAGCTCGGCAATCCCGTCGGCATTGCGAGCTACAAGCCGTTCCAGTCTTCGGGCGAGGACTTCCTCCACAACTACATCGGGATGATCGGCATACCTATCAACCTGCGCCCCGAGTTTCCGACCGATGCAAAGGTCGTGCTCCTGACCGAGTCCGCGAAGTTCGATCCGGACCTCGTCGCGAAGATCAAGCGTCAGCTCCAGGACGGGAAGTCCGTCGTCATCACGTCCGGCCTCCTGCGCGCCCTCAAGGGCAAGGGCATCGAGGGCATCTGCGAGACCGAGGTGACGGACAACAAGGTCCTTGCGCGCGACTATGTGTTCGGGTGGGGCCCCGGCGACCGCACCGACAACGGCGCCGACGGGCACAAGGCGGGAATCCTCTTTCCCGAGGTGCGCTTCCTCACGAACGACGCCTGGGCGCTCGTGGGCGGCATCGAGAACGGCAACGGCTACCCGATCCTCCTGATGGACAGGTACAGCAAGGGGGTCCTGTACGTCTGGACGATCCCGGACAACTTCCGCAACCTTTACGCCCTGCCGAACGGCGTCACGAGCGCCATCAAGGACGTCGTGATGAGGGATTTCTTCGTCCGGATAGACGGACCGAGCGAGGTCTCGCTCTTCGCCTATGACAACGGCACGTTCGTCATCGAGTCGTTCCGGCCCGGCCAGGCCGTGGTCGACGTCACGGTCAACGGGGAGTTCACGAAGCTGCGAAACCTGGTCACGGGCGACGTTGTCGCCTCCTACACCCCGGAGGCCCCCAAGTGGCCCTTCCGCCGCCGCCAGGCTCCCGAGGCGCCAAAGGCCCACTTCCACGTACCGATGCTGCCGCACAGCTTCACGGCCTTCGCCCCGGAGAAGTAGGCGCCGTCAGCGGGTCCAGTCCCAAGGGTAGGGCGGCCCCCCGTAGACGGGACCATAGGGGCCGTACGCGCTGTCGGGGCCGCACAGGCCGAGAAGGCCGCGGCCCCGGTACGAGTCGAAGCCGACCCCCACGGTGAATCTTCCCGTGGGGTCGGTGACGAACAGGTCCGCCGACGTCCCGTAGAAGCTTTGGCCATGGGACCCCCCTCCCACGGTGAGGGAGACGTCGCCGTGCACCTGGGTGCGCGCGAGGTCGGACACCACGGTCTCAGCGGGCGCGGGCGCCGGCGTCGGCGGCGGCGAATAGGAGAACGATTGCCCCGGGGGCGGGCCCAATGCGATGGCCCGGGCCGCGAACACGTCGAGCGCGGCGAGTTCTCTGGGGGCGAGGCGGTCCAGTCCCGAGGCCTTCAGGTCCCGCCCCG
This sequence comes from uncultured Opitutaceae bacterium, assembly GCA_964419075.1. Taxonomy (GTDB): domain Bacteria; phylum Verrucomicrobiota; class Verrucomicrobiia; order Opitutales; family Opitutaceae; genus Palsa-1447. Next base: position 9,872 of record CAYQOH010000081.1, read on the forward strand.
AGTGGCGCGCGGAGAATGCGGTCGAGAATCCCGTTACACCGCCCTGGTGGGCGAGCGTCACGTCCCGGGCGACAAGGGCGTCGAGGGAGGCGGCCTGCCCGGCCGTGAGCTTCGCGATCCCGCAGGCGCCCTCCTCATCCGGGGAGAGGCCGTCGCAGAATCCAGGCCCCGCCGCGCGCGCCGGGGCCGCGAGCGCCAGCGCGGCGCAGCCCAGAGCGGCGCGTGCGATTCCCATCCAGGTGGACGCGAGGGTCATCCGATGGGTGAGACGCATGTGCAGCGCGAAAGTTCCGGTCCCCTTCAGCCCGTGTCGTAGTCCAGGTAAGGCCCCAGCCACTTCTCGGCCTCGGCGACGGACCATCCCTTGCGCCTGGCGTAGTCGTCGACCTGGTCGCGGCCGAGCTTCCCGACGCCGAAGTACTTGGACTCGGGGTGATTGAGGTACCAGCCGCTCACGCTGCTGGCGGGGGACATGGCGCAGTTTTCCGTGAGGCTGATGCCGGTGGCGGACTCGGCTCCCAGGAGCCGGAAGAGGATCGGCTTCTCCGTGTGGTCGGGGCATGCCGGATACCCCGGGGCGGGACGGATGCCCCGGTAGCGCTCACGGATCAGGTCGGCATGGCTCAGGTTCTCTGTCCTCCCGAAGCCGCACGCTTCCCGGGCCCTCTTGTGGAACATCTCGGCCATCGCCTCCGCGAGCCTGTCGCCGAGCGCCTGGCTCATGATCGCGCTGTAGTCGTCCGACGCGGCCCTGAACTGCGCGGCGAAGCCCTCGACGCCGTGGCCAGCCGTGACCGCGAAGCCGCCGATGTAGTCGGTGCGCCCGCTGTCCTCGGGGGCGAGGTAGTCGGCCAGGCAGTGGTTGAACTGGCCGTCCGGCTTCTCCTGCTGCTGGCGCAGCATGTGGAAGGTCGTCTCCGCCACGCCGCGCCCCTCGTCGGAATAGACGTGGACGTCGTCGCCGACGGCGTTGCAGGGCCAGAACCCGATGACCGCGTTTGCCGTGAAGCGCTTCTCCTCGACGATCCGCGCGAGGAGCCTGCGGGCATCCCCGAGGAGCTTCACGGCCTCCGCGCCGACCGCCGGGTCCTCGAGGATTTCGGGATACCTGCCGTGGAGCTCCCATGCGCTGAAGAACGGTCCCCAGTCGATGAAGGGGACGACCTCGGCAAGCGGCACGCCGGCGAACACCCTCGTCCCGAGGAATTCCGGGCGCGCGATGTCGACGGTGGCCCAGTCGAACTTCTGCCGGCGTTCGCGTGCGGTCGAGAGGGGAAGCAGCGGCTTGCGCGAGCGCCGCGCCGCGAACTCCTCCCGCTGCCGCTCCTGCTTCGTACCGACATCGGCGAGGAAGGCCGCCTTGGTGTCGGGCGACAGGAGCGAGCTGACGACGTTGACGACCCTCGAGGCGTCCAGGACGTGGACGACTCCAGGTGCGTACTCGTGCGCGATCTTCACGGCGGTGTGCGCCGCGCTCGTCGTCGCGCCGCCGATCAGCAGCGGCATGGTGCAGCCCGTGCGCCTCATCTCCTTCGCGACGTGGACCATCTCGTCCAGCGAGGGCGTGAT
>CAYQOH010000082.1:0-11437 GCA_964419075.1 uncultured Opitutaceae bacterium
CGGTTCGCGAACGGGATGAAGAAGATGAGCCCGATCACGATCCCGATCGGGTTGATCGCATTCAGGGTCCCGAAGGCCGCATCCGGCCCGATCGTGCGCAGCCAGTACTTCGGCATCAGGATGTAGAGGTAGGTATAGACGGCCCGCACGCCGACGATGAGCGCGACCAGGACCGCCAGGCGCAGGAGCGCCGGCTCGCGGATCATCTCGCGCCAGACCTTCAGCGGGTTCTTGCGCACGACCTTCTTGTCCTTCTCCTGCTCCTCCGGCGGCTCGTCGGCCGCGACCAGCTGCTCCTCGCTCTTGATGAGGAGCTTCGCCGTGACGAGGCTGAGGACGGCCATCGCCACCCCGAGCGTGAAGATGTGGACGTTGCCGACGTGCAGGAGCTTGCGGACGATGTCGATCGAGAAGCCGGCCGCCGCGGCCCCGACATTCATGAAGAGGTACCAGAGGTTGAAGCCGGCGCTGCGGGACTTGCGCGTCGTGTACCGGTTGGTCCCCGCCTGGAAGATGGTCTGGATGCCCGCGATGAACGGCGCCATGAGCAGGAAGATGGCGCCGGCGAGGAAGCCGCGGTGCGGCAGCGAGGGGGTAAGCCCGACCCAGAGCATCGCGAGGCGAAGCACAAGCTGGCCGCCCAGGACCACGTTGAGCGAGCGCCGGATCCCGAGCCAGTCCGTGGCCATCCCGGAAAACATCAGCAGCAGCGACACGGCCGACGTGAAGAGGGTGATCGTGTAGCCGGCCGCACGGTCGCTCTGCCCCAGGTCATCCGAGAGGAACACGGCCGCGATCGTCAGCAGCCCGAAGTACGCCGTGCAGTCGAGGAAGTTGATGATCTGGATGCCCCAGTATTCCTTGCGGGTCTCCCTCAGGACGCCGAAGTCCCTGAAGTAGCCGACAATCATCTCGGAGGCGGTTCGACGCGGGGCGGTTTCGCTCATGGAGGGGGGGCCGTTGGGGGTGGCGGCGCCGGGGACGGCTGCCGCCGGCAACGGACACGCCGAGAGAATGGAAACACCGGGCGCTCGGCAACAACCAACCCGGCGGGCCCGCACCCCAGCGGCGCCTTGCCTTCGGCGCCATTGCGGGAGACGCTGGCGGCGGTCAAGAACGCCGGCATGCGGTCCGTCCCTTTCATTTCCCCACTCGGCGCGCTCCTCGTGGCGGCGCTCGTCCCCCCGTGCGCCGGGCAGGCGGCGGGCCCGCTGCGCCTCGAGCTTCGCGACTTCGGCGGGGACGCCGGCTGGTCCGCATTTGCCCCGCGCGACGAGATCCGGCCCAGGTGCTTCGTGGACACGGCGCGCTTCCGCTCGGCCCCCGACGCTCTGGCGATCTCGGGAAACGGCAACCCGGCCGAGTACGGGGGCTGGGCCTACACCGCCACCGGCGTCAGGGGCGCGCAGTACTACCGGCTGACCGCCCACTACCGCGCCCAGTCGGTCGCCGACGAGGCGCGCGAGGTCGTGGCGCGGATCGACTGGCTGGACGCCCAGGGCCGGCGCACGGGGCAGCCCGACTACGCCTACGAGACGGCGGCGGACGGGGACTGGACCCGCGTGACGCTGTGCGTGCCGGCCCCGCCGCAGGCCGCCCGAGCGAGGATCGAGCTCAGCCTCGGCTGGGCCCCGCTGGGGACGGTGTGGTGGGACGACGTCACCTTCGAGGAGGCGCAGCCGCCTCCGGCCCGGTGGGTGCGCGTCGGAACCGTCTCGCTCCACCCGCGCGACGACCCCGACAACCTGGGGGCGTGGCTCGCCGCGCTGGACCGGGCCGCGGGGGACAGGCCGGACATCGTGTGCCTGGGCGAGGAGATGCTCCTTGAGGGCAGCTCGAGGCCGTACGCCGGCGCCGCGGAGCCGATCCCCGGCCCGAGCACGGAGCGCCTGGGAGAAAAGGCCCGCAAGTACGGGATGTACGTCGTGGCCGGGCTCACCGAGCGTGACGGCGCCACCGATTACAACACGGCCGTCCTCATCGACCGGCACGGGCGCGTGGCGGGCAAGTACCGGAAGGTCCACCTGCCCCGCGAGGAGATCGAGGGCGGACTCACGCCGGGCGGGGCCTATCCCGTCTTCGACACCGACTTCGGCAGGATTGGACTGATGATCTGCTGGGACGCCGAGTACGTCGACGCGGCCCGCGCCATGGCGATCCAGGGGGCGGAGATCCTCTTCGTCCCGGCCGCGGGCGGGTACATGACGCTGCTGAAGGCCCGGGCCCTCGAGAACCACCTCTACGTGGTCTCGTCGGGCTACGACTTCGAGTCGGCCATCATCGACCCGACGGGCCGTGTCCTCTTCTCCACGACGGACTCGGGCGTCAACAAGACGATGCCCGTCAACCTGGCGGAGCGCTTCGTGGACCCCTGGCTCGGGGACATGCGGCCCCGCTTCCACAAGGAGATCCGCCGGGACATCCCGATGCCCGGCGAGGGGCCGGCGGCCCGGCCCCAGCGATAGCGGCGCACGCTACGGCTTCGCGGCCGGCGGCGCCTGGGTCAGCGAGGCCCAGTCCTGCTGCGGGTACTTCGCCCTGAGGTCGGCCGCCAGCTTCGCCCGCCCGGACTGGCACTCGGCCATCCCGCGCTGGAGCTCCGTGGCGGCCGCGCTCTCGCGGGCCACCTGCTCGACCACGGCGTCCTTGTCCTCCTGGCGCTTCGACGCCGCACCCGCGGCCTCCTTCAGCTTGGCGACGACGCCGGCCGCCACCCGGTCGTCGTCGCCGCAGTTGGCCAGCCTGTCGAGGGAGCCGTCCATGATTCCGAGGAGGAAGTCGTCCACGGCGTCCGTGGCGTGGCGGCGCTTGAGCGCGTCCCGGTTGAGCGCGGCCAGGCGGCCGAGCTCGACAAAGAACGCCCGCTTGTTGCCCATCGCCTGCCCTGCCACGGTCGCCAGCTGGACGGCGGCCGCGTCGACGCCGTCGGTCTTGATCGCCGCGATGCGGTCCTGGGCCTCGCCGCAGAGCTGCGCAAGGGTCTGGCACCGCTCGTAGACCGAGCCGTAGTACTGGTTAACGAAGAGGGGGTAGATCCGGTCCATGCCGGTGAAGATGCGCTGCTCCTCCGGCGTCGGGTTCGCCGGGAGCGTCGGCTTGGCGGGAGGGGCCACCCGCGGAAGCTCGCGTATCTGGCCCGAAAGGGCCGACGCGGCCGACTCGAACTCTCGGATGTACGCGCTCGTCGCGGGTCCCTTGTTCTGCGCGCAGCCTGCCAGGATTCCGCCCAGCAGGAGGCAAGAGAGCTGAGGCCATGGGGTATGGCTCACGCCGCCAGAGTACCCCTTTCACGCCCCGGCAGGCTGCGCATGATTTGCGATTCCCCTCGCAGATTTTGCGGGGCCGCCGCCGGCCGTCCGGACGCCCCGGCCCGCGGGGCGCGCCGTCAGTTGTTCTCCGGCCGGCCCGAGGGCCACGTGATGTCGCGGACCGGATCCAGGATCCGCTGCACGCCCTCGAGCAGCTCCCGGTCGATCGGCTCCTCGATCTCGCGGATGTTCCCGACGATCCGCTCCGGGCTCGCCGTCCCCACGACGGTCGAGGCGATGTCGGGATTGGCCACGGAGAACTGCAGCGCCAGCCGGCTCAGGTCGCCCCCGCGCGCGGCGCAGTACCTCGCCGCCTGCGCGCACCGCTCCCGCAGCGCCTGCGGTGCGGGATGCCACGCGGGCGGCCCCTCGAGGCTCAGCAGGCGCATCGCGATCGGCGCGGAACTGACCACGCCGACGCCCTTCTGCCGGAGATGGGGCAGGAGCGAGGCGAGCGACGTGTCGTTCAGGCAGTAGTGGCAGTAGGACTGGACTTGGTCGACCTCGGCCCGGTCCACGACCGAGCGCAGGAGGCGCAGCGGCAGGCACGTGATGCCGACAAAGCGCGCCTTGCCCGCCGCCTGCACGCGGCGCAGGGCGGGAAGGGTCTCGGCGACGATCTGGTCGACGCTGCCGAACTCCATGTCGTGGACCTGGATCAAGTCTACATGGTCGGTCCCCAGGCGCTCGAGGCTCTCGTCCACGCTCCGCGTGACCCGGGCGGCCGAGAAGTCGAAGTCCGGCTCCTTGTAGCCATAGCGCCCCACCTTCGTCGCCAGGAGGTACCGCTCGCGCGGGATCTCGCGCAGCGCCTTGCCGAGGACCTCCTCCGCCCGCGTGAGCCCGTAGAAGGGGGAGGTGTCGATGAAGTTGATCCCGTGCTCGACGGCCGCGTGCACGGCGCGGATGCCCTCCCGCTCGTCGATCTCGCGGAACACGGACCCGAGGGACGATCCGCCGAATCCAAGGACGGACACCTTCAGTCCGGTCCTGCCGAGGGGTCTGTAGTTCATGGGGCTTCTCCCGTGTTGAGGGCTTGCGTGAAAGGCCACATGGTGATGATTGGCGCTGGAAACTGAACCCCAATCGTCGCCGCCGGCGCGCCGAACCCGCCCCGGAGCCCCCTTCCCCCAAAATGGCCCACCCCATCCTGCCCCTCGCGCCCAAGTTCGCGCTCCGCCTTTCCGCCCTCGCGCTCCTCGCGTGCGCCCCCCTCTTCGCCGCGGACCCGGCGCCAGGCCCACGGGAGGTCATCCCGCTCGACGCAGGCTGGCGGTTCCGCCTCGGGGACGACCCCGCCGCGAGGCAGCCCGCCTTCGACGACACGGGATGGCGCACGCTCGACGTGCCACACGACTGGAGCGTCGAACTGCCCGTGAGCCCGCCCCCGGAGGGCGAGCCGAACGGCGGCTTCTTCGCGCACGGGATCGGCTGGTACCGCAAGAGCTTCGCGCGGCCGGACGGAGCCGGCCGGAAGGTCGTCGTCGAGTTTGACGGCGTGTACATGAACAGCGAGGTCTGGATCAACGGCCAGTTCCTTGGGCGCCGGCCCTACGGCTTCGTCGGGTTCCGCTACGACCTCACGGACTACCTGAAGACCGACGGCTCCCCCAATGTGCTGGCCGTCCGCGTCGACGACTCGCTCGAACCCTCCCTGCGCTGGTACGCGGGTGCGGGAATCTACCGGCATGTGCGCCTCATCGTCACGGGCTACACGCATTTCCACCTCGACGGCGGCGTCACCGTCACGACCCCCCAGGTGTCGCCCGAAGAGGCCGTCGTCCAGGCGGCCATGGTCGTCGACGCCCACTTCCTTACGCAGGAGGAGCGGCAGGCGTGGCTTAGGGACAGCTGGCACGCACACCCGGCCAGGAGAGCGGTGACCGTCCAGAGCACCCTCCTGGCGCCGGACGGGACGGTCGCCGCGAGCACCGCGTCCACGGTCGAACTCGAGAGCCTGCACCCGGGCCAGCGCATCACCCAGTGGGTGACGGTGCCAAGACCGCTCCTCTGGTCCGACCGCACGCCGCGCCTCTACCGGCTGCGCAGCACGCTCACCATGGACGGGGAGGCGCTCGACGAAACCGTCACCCCCTTCGGCATCCGCCAGCTCGTCTTCGATCCGGACCGGGGGCTCCTCGTGAACGGCCAGCCCACCAAACTCAATGGGGTGTGCGTGCACCAGGACGGCGGCTCGTTCGGCAACGCCGTCCCGACGGCGGTCTGGGCCTGGCGCCTCGCGCGCCTGAAGGAGATGGGCTGCAATGCAATCCGCACGAGCCACCACCCCTTCGCCCCGGAGTTCTACGACCTGTGCGACCGGCTCGGCCTGTACGTCTTCGACGAGGCCTTTGATGAGTGGACGCGCGACTGGCCCTACAACCCCTCGGAGGACACCCGGGGCAAGTCGCTCTACGGCTATCACCTCTACTTCAACCAGTGGCACGACGCGGACCTTCGCGCCATGCTGCGGCGCGACCGCAACCACCCCTGCGTGGTCCTCTACAGCATCGGCAACGAGATCCCGAACCAGCTTGAGGACGGCGGCGCCAAGATCGCCCGGGAGCTTGTCGCCATCTGCCACGAGGAGGACCCCACCCGCCCGGCGACGTCGGCCTGCGACCAGTCCCACGTCTCGTCGAGGAACGGCTTCATGGACGCGCTCGACCTGGCGGGGTACAACTACATCGACCGCCTGTACGGCGACAAGACCTACGCCCCCGAGCGCGAGCGCTTCCCCCACCGGCTCTGCCTCGGCACCGAGACCAGCAACAAGGCCTACAACTGGCTCGGCGTGCGCGACAACGCCTATGTGATCGGGGAGTTCATATGGACGGGCGTCGACTACCTCGGCGAGGCGCACGCCTTCCCGCGCCGCGGGTCCGGCTCCGGGTTCCTGGACTTGGCGGGGGGCCGAAAGCCCGAGTTCTTCCAGCGCTCCGCCTACTGGCGGAGCGACCCGGTGCTCCAGCTCTTCTGCCTCTCCGGCGAGAAGCCCGAGCACGACTGGCGGCCCGCGCCTGCGTTCCTCAAGTGGAACTGGCCGGACGCGGCCCCCGTCCACGTCCGCGTGGCCACGAACTGCGACGAGGCCGAGCTGTTCCTGAACGGCCGCACGCTCGGCCGCCACGCCGTCCCCCGCGACGCCTGCTCGAGCGACTGGACGGTGCCCTTCGAGCCCGGCGTCCTTTCGGCGACCGGCTACCGCGCCGGCAAGCGCGTCTTGGAGCAGAGGCTCCAGACGGCGGGCAAGCCCGCGGGCCTGCGGATCGAGCGACAGGAGAAGCCCCTGCCCGGCGACATCGAGCTCTATGAGATCACGATCGTCGACGGCGACGGCGTCGAGGTGACCGACGCGACGCCCGAAGTGACGGTCGATGTCCAGGGAGACGGCCGCGTGATCGGCCTCGACACCGGCGACCTGGGCTACGGGGGGCTCTTCAAGGTCGCGACCCGCGCGGCCTTCCAGGGCCGGCTCGTCGCAGCCGTTCAGCGGATCGCGCCGTGGGGCGGCATGAACGTTGGCGCCCATGCTCCTGGATTGGCGGGCGGGGTCGTTGCCGAGCCGATGACCAAGGACGGCGTCAAGGCGAGCTACAAGCCCGATGGGAATTGACCCGCGCCCCGGTGCGCGGCTCCCTTCGTCCACCCCAGGACCCATGGCCCTTCGCCTCAGACGCCTCCTCATGCCGGTCGCCGGGCTGCTGGCCGCCGGCTCGGCGTTCGCGAGCGCGTCGGACGGCCGACTCGACATCTACTGGGTCGACGTCGAGGGTGGAGGCGCGACCCTCATCGTGACGCCCGCGGGGGAGTCGGTCCTGATCGACGCCGGGAGCCCGGGCGGCCGCGACTCGGGGCGAATCCACCGCGTCGCGGCCGACGTCGCGGGCCTGAGTCGGATAGACTACCTCGTCACGACCCACTTCCACATGGACCACTACGGCGGCGCCGCCGAGCTCGCGGCGTTGATCCCGGTCGGGCAAGTCTACAACAACGGCTTCCCCACCCACGACCCCGACAACAACCCCGCCGACACCCGCTGGGTCATGCTCCTGCGCCCCTACCATGACTTCCCCGCGCAGGGCAGGAACGTGATCCACCCGGGCGACCCGATCCCGCTGCGGTCCCGCGCGGGCACCCCGGTCCTCACGCTCCAGTGCTTGGCCGCCCGCCAGCAGTTCATCCCGGCGCCGGCCGGCGCCGGACCCAACCCCCGGGCCGCGGAGAACGCGGTCCACCCGGCGGACACGACCGACAACGCGAACAGCATCGTCCTGCTGCTGCGCTTCGGCCCGTTCCGCTTCTTCGACGGCGGCGACCTCACGTGGAACGCCGAGGGGGCCCTCGTGACGCCCGTCAACCGGGTCGGCCAGGTGGACGTCTTCCAGGTGGACCACCACGGCCTCGACCTGAGCAACAACCCGGTGCTCGTCCATAGCCTGGCGCCCACCGTCTCCGTCATGAACAACGGCGCGCGCAAGGGCACCGCCGGCTCCACCATCGATGCCCTGAAGAGCTCCCCCGGCATCCAGGCCATGTACCAGCTCCACAAGAACGTCCGCCCCGACAGCCAGAACAACACGGCCGACGCGTACATCGCCAACATTCCCGAGAAGTGCGACGGGAACTTCATCCACCTTGCGGTGGACCGGGACGGCATGAGCTACACGGTCTCGATCCCCGCCACCGGCCACAGCCGCACGTACGCGACGAGGCCCGCGACGGCGCCTTAGCCCGCCCGCCCGCAATGCTCGCGCCGACGCCGCAGATCGGGCATGCTCGGGGTATCATGAGCCCGCGCTGGACACCGCTGCTCGCGGCCTTCGCCCTGGCGGCGGGGGGGCAGACCGCGCCGTCCCCGACTCCCGCGGGCACCGACGACCTCTACAGCCTGGGCCAGCAGCTTTTCGACCAGTACGCGCCGCCCGAGGTCAAGGAGGAGTACCGGTTTCCGACGAAGGGAGAGTGGGACCAATTCGCGGCGCGCCTGCAGCACGCGCTCGACAACAACTCGCTCGAGGAGCTCGCCGCGTTCGAGCCCGAGGCCCGGACGGCGCTCGCGGCGCTGCGCGCCCTGCCGGGATACGAGGACTACGCCGACTGGCTTGAGCTGCGGATCGACGAGATCGAGGCCGCCCGGCTGGCGGTGGCGCGCCCGGTGGCGCCCACGCCCGCCGAGCCCGGCGTCCCGCGCCCGTCCTCCGCGGTCCCCCACTACGACCTCTGGCTGGCCCGCGAGCGCGGCCGCCCGGTTCCCGCGGCGGCGGCGGCGCTCATGCCCGTCCTAAGGGCTGCGTTCGCCGCCGAGGGCGTGCCGCCGGAGCTGGCGTGGATCGCCGAGGCGGAGTCCTCCATGAACCCGGCGGCCCGGAGCCCGTCGGGTGCGAAGGGCCTCTTCCAGCTGATGCCCGATACGGCCCATGCGCTCGGGCTAAGCACCTTCCTGCCCGACGAGCGCACCGACCCCGAGAAGTCGGCCCGCGCCACGGCGCGCCTCCTTCGCGCGCTCTACTCGAAGTTCGGGGGCTGGCCGCTGGCGCTCGCCGCCTACAACGCCGGCGAGGGGCGGGTGCGGCGCCTGCTCGCCTCGAGCGGCGCGCGCGATTTCGCGGGCGTGGCGCCGTCGCTGCCGTCGGAGACGCGCATGTACGTCCCGAAGGTCTGCGCGCTCGTCACCGTCCGGACGGGGGCGTCGCTCGAGAGCCTGCAGCCGCAGCGCGGCTGAGCGGCGCCGGGCGCAGTCGGGGGTCAGTTGAGGACGTTCCAGACGTCGTGCTCGGCCTCCGACGGCCACGTGCCCGGGTGGCGCTCCGGCGATGCGGCGCGGGCGGTCTTCTGGCGGAGCCCCTCGATCACGAGGGCGGCGGCGGTCTCAGGCAGGATCCGGTCCATGTTGATGACCAGGTCGTAGGTGTGCGGGTCGTCGATGTCGCACCCAAAGCGGGACTTCACGAACCGGCGCCGCCCGAGGTCGGTGCGCTCGATCGCCGAGCGCGCCTCGCCCTCGGGGACGTGCTCCAGCTCCATGAGGCGCCGGACCCGGGTTTCCCTCCCGGCCACAAGCCGCACGTGGAGGCCGCCGGGCAGCGACTGGGTCAGCAGGTGGGCCGCCCGGCCGACGAACACGATCCTGCCCACGTGGGCGAGCTGCACGATCGTCTGCGCGACCTGGTGCTCGAGCTCCCAGAGCGACGGGTGGAGCCCGAGGATCTCGCCGATCAGCGCGTCGATCTCGGAGATCTTGTCCTCCGGCAGGAACCGGGCCAGCTGCTCGGGAAGCTCGTGGCGGGCGAGGGCGTAGCTGAGCAGGTCCTTGTCCAGGAGGATCCACTCCTCGCCCGGCTCGCCGAACTCGGCGTTGAGCCGGGGCAGGAGCGAATGGCTGAGCGTCGTGGCCCCGGCGCAGACCTCGCGCGAAAGCGTGATGAACAGGTGGTTGGCGGACGCGACCGCCGGGGCGGCGCCGGGCATCGGGCTGCCGAGGCGGGCCTTCAGGATGCTGACTCCATGGTCGAGATAGGCGTGGGGTGTCATGGGAGTCCTGGGGTTGGGGGGTTTCGGGGGAGAACAAAGCGGGCTGCGGCGAGGCGGCTCGCGGCGCCAAGGGCCGGGCGGGACGGGGCGCGGCCGGGCGACACGGGGCTCACGGCCTCCCCCTTTCGTCGTTTTTCTCGGCGCTCGGACCGGCGGTCAAACCGGCCACCGCAATTGGAAGCCTGCCGCTCATGGGGGGAACCTACGCTCTCGTAGATAACATAGCCCCCCGGGGAGCGAAAGCAAATTGGGGGGCCCGTTTGCCCGGGCCTGCGCCGCCCCCGGGGCGCCTACGCGGGCGCGGGCTCGGACGGGGGCTTGCCCCCGGGCTGCTCATCCTGGAGGTGCGTCTTCTCCCGGTACATCTGGGCGAAGAGGACCAGCACGACACCGGCCACCGCGGCAAGCCCTGCGAAGAACAAGTAGAACGACGTTCCGTTGAGCTTGAGCGTACCGTCGGGGTTCTGGATGAAGACGTGGACGAGCGCGGTGAATGCGTTCCCGAGGGAGATCGACCAGAGGTAAACGGCCATGACGAGCGACTTCATCGACTTGGGCGCCTGCGTGTAGGAGAACTCGAGCGAGGTGATGGACACCATGATTTCCGCCGCGGTCAGCAGACCGTAGGCCGGAAGCTGCCACCCGATGCTGGGCGTCTCCCCGGCCCTAATGCGGGTCTCGATCCAGGCTACGATGAGGAACGAGGCGCCCGCCACGACGAGGCCTATGCCCATCTTGCGCAGGGGCGTCAGCGTGAAGACCCGGTTGATCGCCGGGTAGATCCCGTACTGGAAGAGCGGGATGAACGCGAGGATCATGACCGCGTTCACCGCCTGGATCTGGGACGCGAGCCACGTTATCCCCATGAAATGCAGGTTCATCTTCGCCGCCTGGAGCACCCATTCCCCGCCGCTCTGGTCCCAGAGAGCCCAGAACACGGCGACAAACAGGTAGATGACGGCCAGCCGGAAAAGCAGCTTGACGGTGTCCCAGGTGAACGTGTCGCGCAGGAACTTCGTGCCGCCGGGCGGGATGTGGACGAACTTCTTCTGTCCCATCCAGAAGACGAGGGTCGCGACCGCCATCAGGACCCCCGGCACGGCGAAGGCCACCTTGGAGCCGTAGTGCTGGAGGAGCCACGGGATCAGCAGGATCGAGACAAACGACCCGGCGTTGATCGAGAAGTAGAACCAGCCGAAGGCGCGCGAGATCAGGTGCTGGTTAGAGGAGCTGAACTGGTCGCCCACGTTGGCCGAAACGCAGGGCTTGATGCCGCCGGAACCTATCGCGATGAGGCTCAGGCCCATGGCGAGCCCGAGGCGCGTGTCGTCGGCCGCGAGGGCGAAGCTCCCGATCGAGTAGACGATCGAGAGCCAGAAGATCGTCCGGAACTTGCCCCAGATCGCGTCGGCGAGGACGGCGCCGAAGATCGGGAAGAAGTAGTTCGAGGCGACGAAGACGTGGTACCACTTGTCGGCCTCGTTCTCGCTCATCGGGGCCAGTGCGCCGCTGCGGTCGCGCAGGTACTGGGTCATGAACACCACGAGGATGGCGCGCATCCCGTAGAAGTTGAAGCGCTCGGCCGCCTCGTTGCC
>CAYQOH010000083.1:0-11051 GCA_964419075.1 uncultured Opitutaceae bacterium
CGTCGTAGAGGTAGGGGAAGTTGAAGCCGCGCTCCTTCGCGTAGAGCTTCATCTCCTCGAAGCTGTCGCTGTACTTCGCGTAGCCGAGCTCCTCGACCCGCAGTCCCTCGAGGCTGTTGGGATTGATGGCCACGACGGCGACGCCCTTTCCCGCGAGCCCGGCGACGAACGGGATGAAGCGCGTCTCGGCCGCGTGCGAGGTCGGGCAGTGGTTCGACAGGAAGATGACCAGGAGGAAGCGCGAGTCCCTGAAGTCGGCCAGGCGGTAGGTCTTCCCGTCGACGCCGGGGAGCGAGAAGTCGGGGGCGGACTCGCCTATCCCGAGTGCGTGGAAGCCGGGGGGCATCCCGTGCTCCGCCGCGGGGTCCTGGGCGAGGAGGCCCGTCGCGAGAAGACCAAGGGCCATGAAACCGGGGAGGGGTAATCTCATGCGGGCACACGCTGCGTCAACTTGCCCCTCCGGGCAAGCCGAACGAGCCGCGGGGCAATTTCGCTCGATTCCGCGGCGCAGTGCGGGCAACGCTGTCGGCCCTCACGCCTCCGCCCATGCCCCGATTCCTTGCCGCCCTCGCCCTCGCGGGGGCCGCCGCGGCGCCCGCCGCGGCCCCGCCGCCGGGCGCGCCCCTCTCGGCCGAGGAGCTCTTCCGCGCCATGCCGCTCGGCAAGGCCGGCCTCTCGCCCGACGGCCGGCACCTGGGCGCGATCGTCACGGACAAGGCCGACATGAGGGACCTCCTCATCTACGACCTGGCGGCGTACAAGCCCACGGGGCTGCGCGGGAGCGGATCGCTGGAGATCTCGACGTTCGCGTGGCTCGATGACCGGCGCCTGATCTTCAGCCTGGCCAAGGACAAGATCTACGCGTGGGGGCTCTATTCCGCGACTGTCGACCATCTCGAGCGCCTCACGCCGATCGACCGGTTCGACGTGACGCAGGTGGTCGGCGTCCCCCGGTCGCGCCCGGAGCGCGTGCTGGTGTGGATCCGCCAGTCGGCCCGGGACGAGAACCGGCCCGGCCCGCTGCTTGAGCTCGACGCCGGCCACGTCCCGAGCGCCTTCAACGGGGAGCAGGGGTGGAACGCGATGGTGCGCTATTACACGATGCCCGAGAACGTTCTTGAGGAGAGCGGGGGTTGGAACGCGATGGTGCGCTCCTACAAGCCGCCCGGGGACGGCCCGGTGCTGGCCTGGGACGCGGACCGCGGGGGCGACCTCGGCCTCTGCACGACGCTCGTCGAGGGCAGGGCCCGGCTCCACCGCTACGTGCGGGCGAGCGACACCTGGCGGGACCTCGCCCTCCCCCCCGGTGCCCGCGCCATGGCCCTGGACGCCGACGGGCGGCGCCTCTGGGTCGTCACGCTCGCGCGCGCCACGGGCTATGAGCTGAGGCGCCTCGACCCCGACAAGGGCGCCCTCGAGGCGCCGGTCCTCGCCGACCCGGCGTACGACATCGGGTCGGGCAGCCTTGTCTTTTCCGCCCGAGGGCACGCCCTGGCCGGGGTGACGTACCTGCGGCGCGAGCGGGTGTCCTTCTGGTTCCTGCCCGACTACTCGGCCGCCCAGGCGACGATGGACCGCAGCGTTCCGGGCGCGAGCAACGAGCTCATCGACAGGGACGAGGCGGAGAGGAAGTTCCTCTTCAGGAGCACGGGGCCGCGGCACCCGGAGACGCTCGAGCTGCTGGATCTCGGCGCGAAGACGCTCCATGGCCTGGGCGACACGGCGCCGGGGCTCAAGGGCAGGCCGCTGCGCCCCGTGGAGCCGGTCAGCTTTTCGACGCGCGACGGCGTGAGGCTCGAGGGCTACCTGACGCTTCCCGAGGGCGCGGGCGCCCAGCACCCCGTCCCGCTCGTGGTCCTCTGCCACGGGGGGCCGTGGATGCGCGACACGCCCGACTTCAGCCCCGAGGTGCAGTTCCTTGCGAGCCGGGGCTACGCGGTCCTCCAGCCGAACTACCGGGGCTCGACCGGCTACGCGCCCGAGATCAGCCACGAGCGGGTGTATGACTTCCGCCGCATGCACGACGACGTGACCGACGCCACCCGGTCGATCCTCGCGACGGGCATGGTCGACCCGGCGCGCGTCGCCATCATGGGCTCGAGCTTCGGCGGCTACCTTGCGGTCGCGGGCGTGGCGTTTGAGAAGGACCTCTACCGGTGCGCGATCACCGAGTGCGGCATCTTCGACTGGGCGAGCCAGATCCGGTTCAAGAGCTATGCCGGAAGGCCCGGCGAATACGAGAGGCTCACCAATGAGCTCGGGACGCCGGGCAGGGATGGCGGGCGCCTGGGGCAGATCTCGCCGCTCGACCATGCCGACCAGATCCGCGTTCCCGTCCTGATCGCGCACGGCACCGAGGACGCGGTCGTGGACGTCGCCCAGTCAAGGCGCCTTGCGGCCGAGCTCAAGCGAAGGGGCATCCCCCACGAGACCTTCTACCGCGCGCTGGAGGGCCACGGGTTCTTCAACTACCGCAACCGCGTGGACTTCTACCACCGGGTGGAGGCGTTCCTGGCCGCGAACCTGGGCGGCGCGACCCTGACCCCCGTCAGGTGACGCGCCGCGCAGGGGCCCCGGCCTAGGAGGCGGGTCCCGGCCGGATCTCTATCGTGCAAGGCGCGAGCCCGTCGGACTGCGCGCTGAGCGTGATCCTGCCCGTCGCGCCGCGCCGCGTGCGCACGATCGCCACGCACTGGCCGTTGAACGCGTCGTGCTCGGCCGCGTGGAACGGTGCGAACGACGTCGGATCGCCGTTGTCGACGGCGACCAGGTCGCCGGGCCCCGAGACCGCGAAGCGCACCCGGTTCGCCGCGCGCGGCACCAGGGTCCCGTCCTTGTCGTTGATGCGCACCGTGACATACGAGAGGTCGCCTGCGTCCGCGGCGGGCGAGGCGGGGTCCGCCGCGAGCGCTACGGCCGCGGGGGCCCCGGCCGTCCGCTCGACGTCCGTCGCCCACGGCTTGCCGCCCTTGTAGGCGACGACCTTCAGCTCGCCGGGCTCGTAGCGCACGTCGTCCCAGCGGATCCGGTACTCGAACGGGCCCCGCGCCTTCCTCCCGAGCGAGCGCCCGTTCAGGAAGAGCTCGGCCTCGTCGCCCGACGTGTACACGTGGACCGGGGTCACGAGGCCCGTCCGCTCCGGCCAGGTCCAGTGGGGGAGCAGGTGGGCCATCGGCAGGTCGGCGCGCCACCGGGCCTGGTAGAGGTAGAACCGGTCCTTCTTGAGCCCCGCCAGGTCGATGATCCCGAAGTAGGAGCTTCGCGACGGCACCGGGATCGTCCCGGTGGCCGTGAGCCGCGCCTGCATTGCGGCGCGCACCGCGGGGTCGGTGAACTCCAGCATGGCCGTCGCGTCCCCGCCATACGGCGTCGGCTCCCCGAGGTAGTCGAAGCCGGTCCACACGAACTCGCCGGCGACAAACGGGGCCTTGTCCTGGCCCCGGAACTCCGCCTCCGGCGGCGTCGCCCAGGGCGGGGCCGCCAGGTCGTACGAGCTCATCTGGAAGTCCGCCATCCCCTTGCTCTTGTCCTCGCTCACCGGGAAGGCGTAGAAGCCGCGGGTGCTGATGCAGGAGGCCGTCTCGCTGCCGACGAGCGGGAGCGTCGGGTTGAGCTCATGGAAGCGGGGGTACTCCCCGGGCTTGTAGTTGTAGCCCGCCACGCCCACCTCGAGCTGCATGCCGTTGTAGCCGCTCTCGATCTGGTCGAATGCCGAGACCGTCGGCCGGGTCCGGTCCTCCTCGTGGGCGATGCCGGTCAGGTGCCGGGCGAGCTTCGGGCCCGTCGTCGGCGAGAGCTGCTCGGGGATCTCGTTGCCGATGCTCCAGAGGATCACGCAGGGATGGTTGCGGTCGCGCCGGATCATGGCCCGCAGGTCCTTCTCGTGCCAGTCGGCGAAGAGCAGGTGGTAGTCGTTCGTCTTCTTCGGGAGGGCCCAGCAGTCGAAGGCCTCGTCCATGACCAGCATGCCCATCCGGTCGCACAGCTCGAGGAGCTCGGGCGAGGGGGGGTTGTGGCTCGTGCGGATGGCGTTGCAGCCCATCTCCTGGAGGAGGCGGATCTGGCGCGCGAGCGCGCTCACGTTGGTCGCGGCGCCGAGGGCCCCGAGGTCGTGGTGGTCGCAGACCCCCTGGATCGGGACGCGCCGGCCGTTGAGCAGGAACCCCTGGTCGGCGTCAAAGGCGATCGTCCGGATGCCGAAGGGCGTCTCGACCCGGTCGACCGTCGCGCCGGCCACGGCCACCGTCGTGACGGCGACGTAGCGGTCGGGATGGGCGAGGTCCCAGAGCCTCGGATGGGCGATCGCGAGCGTCTGCGTGCACGACGCCGACCTGCCGGGGGCGACCGCGACCTCGCGCGGCGCGGCGGCCGCGACCGGGGCCGCCCCGATGCGCCCGTCGGCGCCGAGCTCGAAGACCGCGGTCGAGACGCTCGCATGCGCCTCCTCCTCCGTCTCGTTCGCGGCGACGGCGGTGACGGTGGCGAGCGCCGCCTCGGCGGACACCCGCGGCGTCGTCACCGTGACGCCCCAGTGCGCGACGTGGACGGGGCCCTCCGTCAGGAGCCACACGTTCCTGAAGATGCCGGCGCCCGGGTACCAGCGGGACGACTCGGGCAGGTTCTCGAGGCGGACCGCGATCACGTTGTCGGCCCCGGCCTTGACGTAGGCGGTGAGGTCGAGGCGGAAGGACGCGTAGCCGTAGGGCCAGCCGCCGGCGAACCGCCCGTTCACCCACACGGCCGCGTGGGACATCGCCCCGTCAAAGTCGACGCAGACCCGCCGGCCGGCCGCGGCCGCGGGGAGCACGAAGTGCCGGCGGTACCAGCCGACGCCGGCCCACGGGAGCTTCGCGGTCTCGCCCGGGAGCTCCTGCTGAAACGGGCCCTCGATGGCCCAGTCGTGCGGCACGTCGACCTGCGCCCACGCGCCGTCGTCAAACCCGGCCTGGGCATAGGACACGGACTGCGGCGGTCCGCCGGCCGGGGGCGCGGGCCGCTCGGGCACGAGGTCGAGGAGCCCGTCGCCCGTGGGCAGGATCCAGGGCCTGAGCGCCTCGTACGAGAGGCTGCCGGCGGCGTCGGGCGCGTCGCCGCGCACAAAGCGCCACCCGGCGTCAAGCGACACGCGTTCGCGGGGCTCGGCGGCCGCGGCGGACGCCAGGGCCAGGACAAGGACGCAGCCACGGACCAGGGGCAGGGGTTTCATCCGGGCATTATCGGGGGAAGGCCCGCCAGATTCAACGCTGCGGAATTACAAAACTGTAATCTCCGGGAAAGGTCCCCGAAAGCCTGCCGTGAGATAGTCGGGCATGCCCATGAACAACGACTCTCAACCCACCCCCCGCACGAACCTCAGGCGCGCGGCGCTCCTCGGCGCCGTCCTCCTCGGCGCCGGCGGGCTGTTCGCGGCGATCGACACCGCGCAGCCGGCCAAGCACGCCATCAACCTGAAGCGCGACGACAGCACCGTGAACCGCGGCTCGATCGAGTCCGCGAGCTTCGCCTCCGTCGTCAAGCGGGTGGCGCCCAGCATCGTCAAGGTGACGGTGCAGATCCGGCCCCGCCGGGCCGAGTTCAACTCAGGGGAGGCGTCGCCCTTCCCGGGCTGGAACGGCCCCGACCTGCGCCAGTTCTTCGGCAACCGCATCCCGATACAGCCCGAGGCGCCCGAGGCGGGCCTGGGCTCCGGCGTCATCATCAGCACCGACGGCTACATCGTGACGAACAACCACGTCGTCGACGGCGCGAAGGAGGTCACCGTGACCCTGGCCGACGGCCGCGAGCTGCCGGCGCGCGTCGTGGGGCGCGACCCCCAGACGGACGTCGCGGTCATCAAGGTGTCGGCCAAGGACCTGCCGGCCATCACCTTCGCACCCAGCCAGGACGTGCAGGTCGGCGACCGCGTGCTGGCGATCGGCAACCCCTTCGGGATCGGCGAGACGGTCACGACGGGCATCGTGAGCGCCACCAGCCGGCGCGCCGGACTCGGGCTCAAGTATGAGGACTTCATCCAGACCGACGCCGCGATCAACCCGGGCAACTCCGGGGGAGCGCTGGTGGACGTCCAGGGCCGCCTGGTGGGCATCAACACCGCGATCCTGAGCCGCAGCGGCGGCTTCCAGGGCGTCGGGCTCGCGGTGCCGAGCGACCTCGTGGGCAACGTCGCCCAGACGCTCGTCACGAACGGCAAGGTCGTGCGCGGCTTCATCGGGATCGGCATCCAGGATCTGACCCCCGGCCTCGCGGACTCCTTCGGCCTCAAGTCCCAGGGCGGCGCCCTGGTCTCCGACGTCCAGCCGGACAGCCCCGGCGCCAAGGCCGGGATCCGCAGCGGCGACGTGATCACGGCGCTCGACGGCAAGCCCGTCACCTCCGCCAGCCACCTGAGCCTCTCCGTCGGCGAGACCCCCCCGGGGACGAAGCTGACGCTCGACGTCCTGCGCGGCGGCGGCACCGAGAAGATCTCCGTCACCACGGCCACGAAGCCCTCCGGCGGGCGGGACGGCGGCGACGAGAACGCCGTCGGCACGGACGAGGGCGTCCTCAACGGCGTGGCGGTCGGCGACATCGACGCCAACGCCCGCCGGGAGCTCGACCTTCCGGACCGGCTCACGGGCGCGGTCATCACCGGCGTCGACCCGGGCTCGGCCTCGGCGCGCGCCGGACTTCGCGAGGGCGACGTGATCCTCGAGATCAACCGGCAGCCCGTCACCTCCGCCAAGAGCGCCGTGGACCTGAGCGCCGGCGCCACGAGCAAGAAGACGCTCGTCAAGCTCTGGTCCCATGGGAGCACCGTTTATGTTGTCGTCGACGAGTCAGGCTCCGCGTCCCTAGACAGCGCGCCCTGATGCCGGGCGGCAGCATCGCAGTTGGTGTGTTGGTGTTGGGGGACACCGGCCCGCAGTCGCGGGCCGGTGTCCCTTTTTCGCGGGCCAGTACCAGCTTCCCAAGGATTCCCCGTTCGTGCATGGTGAAGCCATGCGGGTCCTCGTGGTTGAAGATGATGCCAAGATCGCCTCGTTCGTCGTGAGCGGGCTGAAGCAGGCCGGCTACGCGGTCGACCACGCCCCGGACGGGGAGACGGGCCTGGCCCTCGCGGAGACGACGGGCTACGACGCCGCGGTGGTCGACGTGATGCTCCCAGGCCTTGACGGGCTGAGCCTCGTCAGGCGCCTGCGCGCGGCGCGGCGCCAGGTCCCGGTGCTCTTCCTGAGCGCGAAGAGCGCGGTCGAGGACCGGATCAGGGGCCTCGAGAGCGGGGCGGACGACTACCTGACGAAGCCCTTCGCCTTCTCCGAGCTCCTCGCCCGCATCCAGGCGCTCGTCCGCCGCGCCACGCACGCCCCCGACGCCACGCGGCTTGCGGCGGGCGACGTGTCGCTCGACCTCGTCACGCGCGAGGTGACGAGCGCGGGCAGGCCGGTGGAGCTTCAGCCGCGGGAGTTCTCGCTCCTCGCGTTCCTCCTGCGCCACGCCGGCCACCCCGTGAGCAAGACGAAGATCCTCGAGCAGGTGTGGGACTACGGGTTCGATCCCCAGACCAACGTGGTGGACGTGGTCATGCACCGGCTCCGCGCCAAGATCGACCCCGACCACTCCCGCATCGAGACCCTGCGCGGCGTCGGCTACGTGTTCCGCCCCCATGCTTGAGGCGTTCCGGCAGTCCCTCGCGATCCGGCTCGCCGCGATCTACACCGTGGTCTTCGCCGCCGGGGCCGCCGCCCTCTTCGGGATCCTCTACTGGGTCCTCGCGCACTCGCTCGAGGAGCGCGACCGCGCGGCGGTCGAGCAGCGCGCGGCGAACTACGCCGGGGCCTACGAGCAGGGTGGGGCGCTTGCGCTCCGGGCGCGGCTCAACGCCGACCCCTCGCCCGACGCCCGCTCGCTCTTCGTGCGCCTGCTGGCGCCCGACGGCGTGACGCTCTTTGCGACGATCCCGGCGGACTGGGTGGAGTCCCAGGTCGAGCGGCGCCTCGTGCCGGACGGCTGGGGGGGATGGAGCGCCCAGGAGATCCACTCCGTCAGGATCCCGCGGGACGCGGCGCGCGACTTCGCGGTCGCCTCGCGCGTGCTGCCGGACGGGCGCCTGATCCAGGTGGCGCGCAGCACGGACAGCCGGTCGGTGCTCCTGGCGCCGCTCAGGGCCGACTTCGCCGGCGTGGGCGCCGTGGCGCTCCTCCTCTCGCTCACGGCGGGCACGCTCCTGGCGTGGCGCGCGACCCGGCCGCTGCGCCAGGTGGCGGCCACCGCGCGGCGCATCATCGAGGAGGACGACTTCGGGGCGCGCATCCCGAACCCGGGCGGCAGCGGCGAGCTCGCCGTCCTCGCCCGGCAGCTCAACGCGCTCCTCGACAAGAACTCGGCGCACGTGCGGGTGCTCCGCGAGACCCTGGACAACCTTGCGCACGACCTGCGGACGCCGCTCACGCGCCTGAGGGGCACGGCCGAGCTGGCGCTCCGGGACGGCGGCGATCCCGCCGAGGCGCGGTCGGCCCTGGCGTCCTGCGTCGACGAGACGGACCGGGTGCTGCACCTGATGGAGGTGCTCCTCGACGTGTCGGCCGCGGAGGCCGGGGTGCTTGCGCTGCAGCGCGGGCCCGTGGACCTGCGCGCCCTGGCGGAGCGGGCCGCGGACCTCTACCGCGAGGTGGCGGAGGAGAAGCACATCACGGTCGAGCTTGTCGGCTCGGGCCCGGCGCACATGGAGGGCGACTCCGTCCGCATCGGCCAGGCCCTCTCGAACCTGGTCGACAACGCGCTCAAGTACACGCCGGAGGGCGGCCGGGTCGTGATCGCCACGGCCGCCGAGGCCGGAGCCCTTTCGGTCACGGTGAGCGACAACGGCCCGGGCGTGCCCGAGGCCGAGCGCGAGGCGGTGTGGCGCCGCCTCTACCGCGGCGACGCCAGCCGCTCGCAGCGGGGCCTGGGCCTCGGGCTCACGCTCGTGCGCGCGGTGGCCGAGGCGCACGGGGGTACGGCCTCCATAGGGGACGCGCCGGGAGGGGGCGCCCGCTTCCAGCTGCGGTTTCCAACGGCCTAGGGGCCCGCGCCACGGCGCGGCCCGGCCCCGGAGGGCGCGAATCGGACGTCCGCGCTTGAAAGTTTTGGGAAAAGGGATGGCTTTTCCCGGGCAGACTGCCGGGATAGGCCGCCCTGGACCCACTGCCCTTATTTCCCTTCCGCATGAACCCGACGTTTTCCGCAGCCCTCCGTAGCAGCCTCCTCCTCCTCGCGCTAGACGCCGCCCGCGGGGCGCCGGAGCAGGTGTCGGCCGATCCCGCGAGGGGCCGGGCCTTCTTCCTTCAGAACTGCGTCCTGTGCCACGCGACGGTCCTCGGCCCAGGGGGCCAGCCGATCTCGGGGCAGGGGCCGAGCCTCATTGGCGTGATCGGGAGGCAGGCGGCCTCGCTCGACAACTTCGGGTACTCCAAGGCGCTGCGCGACTCGGGGATCCGCTGGGACGCGGAGGCACTCGACCACTTCCTGCGGGCGCCGTCGCTCGCGGTGCCGGGAACGCTGATGCCGGTCCCGGTTCCGAACGCCGCCGACCGCCAGGACATCATCGCGTTCCTCTCGAACCTCGACACGATGGGAATCCCGGCGGCGGCCACCGCGCCGGCGACGGCCCCGCTGCTTGGGGCGGGCGGGGACCCCGGCGACTGGCGCAACGACGCGCCGGGCGTCCGGCATAGGATCGACCTGGCCAAGCTGCCGCCGCCCTTCGCCACGGCGTCGTCGGGAAACGGCCCGAAGGTGGTCGGCCGCCCGGCGGCCGCCTCGCTGTCGGTCCCGCCCGGATTCACGGTCAAGGCATTTGCGACGGGGCTCGACGGCCCCCGTCTGCTCCGGACGGCGCCCAACGGCGACATCTTCGTGGCGGAGACCCGCGCGGGCAGGATCCGGGTCCTGCGCGCGGCGGACGGGGCGGACGCGCCCTCCAAGGACGAGATTTTCGCCGAGGGCCTCACCGGGCCGTTCGGGATCGCGTTCTATCCCGGCACGGGCGAGCCGCAGTGGGTCTACGTCGGCAACCTCGACTCCGTCGTGCGCTTCCCGTACCGCAGCGGCGACACGAGGGCGCGCGGCGAGGCGCAGACGGTCGTCCCGGTCCTCGCTCCCCACAACGGGGGCGGCCATACGACGCGCGACGTCGCCTTCTCGCCGGACGGCAAGCGCATGTTCATCTCGGTCGGCTCCGCCTCGAACGTGGCCCAGGACATGCCGCTCAAGAGCGCCGAGGAGGTGCGGGTCTGGGAGGCCGTCCACGGCCGGGGCGCCGCCTGGGGCCCCGAGACCAACCGCGCGGACATCCTCGTCACGGACCCGGAGGGCGGCGCGCCGCTGCGCGCGTTTGCCACCGGGGTGCGCAACGGGGTGGGCCTCGCCGTGAACCCGCAGACGGGTGACCTTTGGGTGTCGACGAACGAGCGCGACGAGCTGGGCGACGACCTCGTCCCGGACTACATCACGCGCGTCAGGGAAGGCGGCTACTACGGCTGGCCGTGGTACTACATGGGCAACCACGAGGATCCCCGCCACGCGGGCGAGCGCCCCGACCTCGCCGGCGCGGCGATCGCGCCGGACGTGCCGCTGCAGGCCCACTCCGCCTCGCTGGAGCTCACCTTCTACACCGCCGCGCAGGGCGTGTCGGCGTTTCCCGCGGAGTTCCGCGGGGACGCGTTCGCGGCCGAGCACGGCTCGTGGAACCGGAGCTCGCGGACGGGCTACAAGGTGATCCGCGTGCGCGTGAAGGACGGCGTCCCGACGGGCGAGTACGACGACTTCATGACGGGCTTCGTGGTCGACAACCGCAGCGTCTGGGGCCGTCCGGTCGGGGTCGCCGTGGCCCGCGACGGGGCGCTGCTCGTGAGCGACGACGGCGGCGACGTCATCTGGCGCGTTTCCTACGCGGCGCCGGGCGCCGGCCCCTGAAGGGGGGCGCCCGGGATTGCGGCCGGGCCGGGGCTACTGCGCGGCAAAGTCAAAGTACTCGAGCCCGTAGAGCACGATCTTGAAGTCCGAGGTGTCCTTCACGTAGAAGTGGACGTTGT
>CAYQOH010000084.1:0-11004 GCA_964419075.1 uncultured Opitutaceae bacterium
CGGGCTTTCGCCACGCGCAGTCGCGGGCGCCGAGGATGAGGTCGAGCTGCCCGGCTATCCCGAGGTGAGCCAGCACCGCGCGGGCATGGTCCCCGATCTTGTTCGTGAGGACGCCGGTCTTGACCCCCTGCGCATGCAGCGCCCCGACCAGTTCCGCGGCCCCGTCGTAGAGCACCGGATCCTCAAGCAGGATCTTGTCGGTGTAGGCGACGTGGGCCCGGCAGGCCTCGGCGATGAGCTCCGGGGAAACAAAGTGGCTCATGGCCTTCTCCAGCCCGCCTCCCACCGCCCGGCGGACTTCCAGCGCCGTCGGCGCGGGCAGGCCGAACTGGGGAAGGATATGGCAGTAGGCGCGGTGAAGGGTCGTGAACGCGTCCACGAGGGTGCCATCGAGGTCGAAGAGAACCGTGCGGAATGGGTGCATGAGGCGCCGAAGTGTCGGCCAAGTCAGGGACAACGTCCAAGACGAAAGCGGGAGGGCCGCCTCCGGACGTCGCGGAAGGCTGTAACCAACCGTGCGGCTTCCGTGTTATCGTCCCAGAGCCCATGAACGACTCAATGCAGCCACGCGCATGCACGGACCTGTTGCGGGAACGGCTCAGGAATAGGGTCGACGAGGTGATCCGGGCCTTTGATCGCGACATGGGCCGACGGAACGCCTTGAGGGATAAGCTGTTCAGGGCCGATCCGGAGGTGATGCTGGCCGCGATCGACAGCTGCGGCTCCGCCGACGCTGCGGCGCTCTGGCTGACGAGTCCGGAGGTCGGCCTAGGAAATGAACACCCCCTGGAGGTCGCGGACACGCCCGAGGGCAAGGAGAAAGTCCTGCAGCTGCTCTGGCGCCTGAACATGGGCATGTTCGCCTGTGTCGCGGACGACTAGACGGACCGATTCTCGCAGTCTGACCCCACCGCGGGTCCTGGGGCGCCCCTCACTCGTCCCTGCGTGGACGGAAGATCGCGTCGTCCAGCGGGACATTGTTCTCGACGGACGTCACCGTGCTCGTCACCCGGGCCATCGGGGTTACCTGGACCAGCTCGAAGGGTATCTCGAGGCCGTCGACCTTCCGGAAGTCCGAGAAGTCCGTCGCCGATTCCGTGCTGGTGTTGCGATCGCCCGCGACCGGCGACCCGACGCGCAGGAGGCGTCCGTTCTCCTTGTCAAAATAGAAGGTCCCGGCGGGACCCTGCTGGCTCGCGAGTGCGATCGCGACCGTGGCCCGCCCGTTGATCACACGCTCGCCCGCCATGCGGCGGAACGGGTAGGTCTCGTTCAGCCGCCCGACGAGGTGGATGCCCCCCTCGCCGACCAGCTGCGCGAGCTCCGCGGGCTTGAGCGGCCTGTAGCCCTGGAGCTCGCTGCTCTTCCATCCGGTCGTTCCATCGAACCCCCGGGCCTCGCGTCCCATCCCGGGCGTTTCGGTCTCGATCAGGATCAGGTTCGGGCTCTTCTGGGAGATCGTTTCCGAGGTCTTGGTCCCGGTCGCGGAGATGTCCAGCCGCAGGTGGGTGACGCGCGTGTGGATCCGCGCGACCGCCTCGCTCCCGCCGATGGTCTTCTCGTGCTTCATCAGCACCGCGCCCACCGCAAGCGCCTCCTGCAGCTGCGCCGTCGGGAGCACGAACGCGGTTTCCTCGACCGGCGGGTTCAGCACCACCTTCGAGCGGCGGTGGATCGTCACCGAGGACCCGATGGTGACCCTCGTCACGAAGGGGATCGACAGCCCGTCGATCTTGCGGAAGTCGTCAAACTCCATCGCGAGGGTCTTGGCCGAGCCCGCGGAGGCCTGGCGCTCGATGCGCAGCAGGCGCCGGTTCCTGCGGTCGAAGAAGCACTTTCCCTCCACCTTGCCCGCATCCGTTACCGCGGCCACGATGCAGGCGCGCCCGTTCACCTCCGCGCCGGCAAGGGCGTGGTAATCGAAGCGCGGGCGGAACGCCGACACCGCGACCAGCAGGTTGTTCTGCCAGACCCACGCGTCCGTGGCCAGGTTCGACGCCAACCCAAGGCCCCACTGGGATTGAGCCTGCCACCCCAGGTGGCCGTCGAAGGCCTGCACGACGGTTCCGCCGCCCGGCCGGGTCAGCTCGAAGCGGAAGTGGCCGGCCCGGGTCCTCACGAGGTGCACGTCCATCGTGGGCTGGCTCGTCCCCCCGAACTCGACGCTCTCATGGATGTCGTAGTTCTGGATGAGGGTCGCGGACCCGAGGGTCGCCTGGCCGACCAGCCAGGAGCCGAAGATCTCGTCGAGGGCGCCCGCGTCGGAGGCCCTGGCCCCGGCAGGCGCGCCGAGCGCCCACGCGGCCAGGGCGATCGACACGAGGGAGAAGGAGGGCCGCATCGTTGTCATCCGCCATGGGCCGCCCGGCCCGGCTGCGCCTTCTTCCTCTGCGCGTCGATCCACACGCGGGCCGCGTCCGCGACCGGGTCCCGCCCGGCCTCAAGGTCGGCCCTCGTGCGCAGGACGACCTCGTCCGGCGCCACCCCGTTTCCCTCGAGCAGCGCGCCCGAGGGCGTGGTCACGTCCGCGACCGCGAACTGGAAGAGGTCGCCCGTGGGGAGGCTCTTGAACACGGACGGAAGCGCGGCGCCCGCGGTAAGCTCCCCGAAGAGGCGGGCGCGGTGCCGCTCCTTGAGCCCGGCGGCCAGGATCTCGCTTGTCGACGCGGAGCGGCCGTCGACCAGGATGGCCAGGGGGCCGTCGAAGATGCCCGTCTGGGGGTAGACATCGAGCTCGGCCAGACCCTGGCGCTGGTGCATCGCGCCCAGCACGAACTCGTCCCTGCACAGCCAGCCGCAGATCCCGGACGCCATCGTGGAGATCCCCCCGCCGTTGCCGCGCAGGTCGACGATGAGCCCGTCGCCCGGCCTGAGCTGGCGAAGGAGGGCCCGGACCTGCTTCATGACCGGCGGCACGAAGATGTTGAATCTCAGGTACGCGACGCCGTCGGGGTCGCGCCTCGCGTCGCACCGGATCGGCATGGAGGGAAAATACCCGATGGGCTCGGACCACTGCCCATCGTTCGCCCCGCAGGCGACGGTGATCTGCCTCGGCTCGGCGCCCGCACCCGGAGCCGTGACGTCCAGCTTGACCTTGGTGCCCACGGCCGCGCCGAGGCGGGACTCGACGAACTGCGTGACGTAAAGCCGGCTCCGGGACTCGCTGATCCCCGCCTTCACGAGTTCGGACAGCGTCGAGCTTAGTTCGATGCCATCCACGCGGGTGATCCGGTCCCCGGGTCTCATCCCGGCGGAGGCGCCCGTGGAGCCCGGCCTCACCTCGGTCACCGCCACCCCTCCCTCGACGAACGCCACCTCGGCCCCCGTCGTTCCGATGCGAACGCGCTCCGACGGATTGAAGACCGCGGCCTTCCTCGGAACGATTGAGAAATGGGTCCGCCTGAGCTCCCCGAGCATCTCCTGCAGCAGCCTCAGGAGCTGGCCGTTCTCGGCGATCCCCGCCAGGCGGACCCGGTACTTCTCGCGCACGGCGAGCCAGTCGACGCCGCCGAACGTGGGATCGAAGTACGTCTCGTAGACGGTGCGCCAGACCACGTTGAAGGTCTTGTACCTCAGGGCGGCCCACGTGCGCTGCGGCGTGTCCGGCAGCGCCTTGCGAAAGGCGTCGAGCGCGTCCTGGTCGGCCGGTTCAAGGGATGCCGCCTGCGCGAAATCGTCAAGGGCCTCGTCCTCGCGGCCCAGCTGCGCGTAGGCCTGGGCACGGCCGAGGTAGGCGGCGGCCGAGTCGGGCGCAAGGCCTACGGCCGCGTCGAACTCGGATGCCGCGCTGGAATAGTCCCGGCGCACGAGGTCGGCCTTTCCCGCCGCGGTGTGCACCTGCGACGCCGCGGCCTTCGGGTCGGGGCCCGCGCCGGGTACCGAGCCCTTCCTCGGGGCGGACCCCTGGAACACGATAGGAACCCGCATCCGGGTGTACACCGCGGCGCCGTTCTTGATCCCGGGGGAGAAGAGCCAGTGGGACACCGCCTGCTCCGCCAGCTGGGCGAGACGCGGGTCGGCCGCGCGCACGACCTTGGCCCCGGTGACCGTTCCGTCCGGGCAGACGACGAAGTCGACGAGGATCTCGCCCTGGACCTGCATCGCCGCGTATTCCGGGGGGTACTGCGGCCTCACCCCGGTGATGAGCCGGGGCTGCTGATCGCCCGTCAGCCGGGCCGCCTTCGCGGCCGGGTCCGGGGCTGCCGCGGCCTGCGCGTCGAACCTTATCGGCGTGTCGAGTTTCGCGGGTGCCTGGGCCAAGGTATCGCCCAAGCCCAGGGCCGGCCCCAGGACAAGGGCGAGGCCTGCGAGGGCGAGCCGGGTGGGCGCCGCCTCTTTACACCTGGGCCGGAGGGTCTGGAGCATTGAGATGGGCCATGAAGATTCGACAAGGACGCGGGGATCGGCGACAACAATTTCCGCGGCAGGCGGCGCGCCGACGGTCCCGGCCCGAGGGCGGCTGCGCATTGACCCGACGCGGGCGGGCCGCGTAGCCTCCGCCGCCGGCCCCCCGGGGGATGCTATGACGAACAAGGGGAACAGGGAGGTGATCGTGTCGTGCCTCAGGCACGACCTCCTGCGCCACATCGTGACGCTCAAGATGCTCCGCGCCTACGGCGAGTCGATGGAGCTGCGCTTCGTCATGGAGGACGGAGGATGGGCCCTGCTCTCGCTGCTTCCGGCTCGGGTCTCCGAATTCGACCGGCAGGCGTACCCCGACGCGGACCTCGTGGTCCTTGTCGACGGGAGCTCCGACGCCCTCAAGGAGGGCCTCCTAGAGGGGCTGCCGCCGGGCCAACTTGTGGCCAAGGCCTGCGACGGGCCCACCCGGCGATTCGCGGCGGCGGGCCTACCCGAGCTTGAAGCCCAGCGCCCCGAGCTCGTTCATGTTGAAGGGCGCGCTGTCCAGGATCTCCTGGAGCTTCGCGAGAGCCTCCGGCATCGTGGGGGCGCCCACCGAGGCGGCGCCGTCGTCGCTGTCGTGGACCTGCACGGCCCACGAGCCGTCACCCAGCTGTAGGACCGATCCGTAAAGGTAGTTTCCCGGCAGGCCGGGATGGGGCCCCGTCCCGGGCACCAGAAAGAGCGAATGCGGGAGGTCATGGGCCGCCTGGACCTTCTCCGCGCCGACGTGCTTGGCCCGGTGCAGGACCGGCCGGCCGACCACCTTCGTGCGGAACGCGCCCGCCCGCTCGCGCCGGTCGGCGGGAAGCGACGCGAGGTAGCGGTCAAAGATGCCGGAATTGGCCTCGAGGGCCTCCGGCCCGATCTCGCCGGCGACGAGGGCCGCCAGGTTGCCCGCGAGGAAGCTCGGCATCCGCGCCAGGGACCGCGCCGTCGCGTGCCCGCCCTTGTGGTCCGCGTTGGCGTAGACCTGGTGCGACGCGTAGAGCCGGTTCAGGGCGTCCTGGTAGGACGGCGTGACCGGCACCACACCGGTCGGGCTGTGCTCAATCATGTCAAGGACGGTCTGGTCAAAGAGTGCGTTGGGGTCTTGGGACATGGGAGAGGACTGTCAAAATGGGCTGAATGGCCGGAAACACGATCCAATCTTGTTGCGCGAATCGCCGACAGGGGCGAAATTATGCCAGAAATTGAACGGCATCCTGCCCACGTTTAAGCGATCCCTAGCCGCGGCCGCGTTCCTGGCCTGCGGCGCCTGCGGATTTGGCGCGACCCCGACCAAGCACGAGGTGCTGCAGGCGATCGCCGTGATGGAGAAGAGCGTCTCGAGCCCCGCGGCGGCGGATGCGGCGAAGCTCATCGTGGTGTACGCCCAGGTGAGCGACGACGTGATGGTCGACATCGGGCCGGACCAGCTCCCGTGGGTCAATGAGGACTGGGGCCTCGAGAAGGACCGCGCGGCCTCCCTCCAGTCCATGCTCATGGCGGCGTTCGTCGCCGGCAACGTGAGGTCGCAGATCAAGAACGACAGGGCGGAGGACGACACCTACTCGGGCTGGATCTTCGTGATCGAGACCTACCGCCGCCTCCGGGCGAAGGAGCCGTTCCGGAGTCCCTCGATCGAGGCCCTGGCCAGGATGCAGGCCGAGGGGAAGCTCCTGCAGCACGCGCGGGACGTCCACATGAGGAGCGAGGAGGACGACTCCGACGCCCCGAAGAAGCCGCCGGCATAGGGTCCGACGTGGAGCGCGTCACCGGCATCGGCGGGGTGTTCTTCAGGGCAAGGGATCCCGGGGCCCTGAAGCAATGGTACGACCGGAACCTCGGGGTCGACCTGACGCCGCCCGACTACGACTCGCCGTGCTGGCACCAGAAGGAGGGGCCGACGGTGTTCGAGCCGTTCCCCGCCGACACCGACTACTTCGGGGACCCGGCCAAGCAGTGGATGCTCAACTTCCGCGTCCGGGACCTGGACCTGATGGTGGCCCAGCTGCGCGCCGCCGGGATCGAGGTGGAGGTGGACCCCGAGAGGTATCCGAACGGCCGGTTCGCCCGGCTCAGGGACCCGGAGGGCAACCCCGTCGCAATCTGGCAGCCGGAGGGAATGAAGCCCGGCCGCTAGCCGGGGCGCCGGCCCGTCAGGCCCCGAAGCTGCGCCACCGGCCGAGGGGCAGGTTCGCGACGCCGATCAGCGCCAGCTGAAGCGCGATGAATCCCGAGAGCCACCAGAAGGCCGCCTCCGTGAACCCGTAGCTGTGGAGGCCGATGCCGAGCATGTTCGTGCCGAACCAGCTCCAGCTGGTCACGATGTTCCCGAACATCGCCAGGCAGACGAGCCCGCGCTGCCGTATGAGCCCGCCCCAGCGCGCGTGCAGGATGAGCGCGTTCCACAGGACGATGATCAGGGCCCCGTTCTCCTTGGGGTCCCACCCCCAGAACCGGCCCCATGACTGGTCGGCCCAGATCCCGCCGAGCGCAGTGCCCACGAAGCTGAACAGCGTGGCGAAGCAGACGATCCCGTAGATCATGCGGCCGAGCGCGTCGGCGGTGGCACGGTCGAGCGTCCGCGTGAAGACCCCGCGCACCACGTAGATGACGGCCAGCATGCCGGCGAGGAACGTCGACGCGTATCCCGTGACGACGACGACGACGTGGGTCGCGAGCCAGAAGTTGGAGTCGAGGACGGCCCTCATCATCTCGAGCGTGTCCCCGGCGAGGGCCAGGTGGTGGGCGATCAGGAGCGTGGCGAAGCCGATCATGCCCGCCGCGGCGCTCCCGATCGCGTTCCGGTGGGTCGCCTCGAGGATCAGGCACAGGCCCACCGAGCCCCACCCGATGAAGAGCGCCGAGGAATAGAGGTTCGTGACGGGGGGACGGCCCTCGAGCCACATCCGCGTGGCGATGCCCGCGGTCGCAAGCGCCCAGCCGAGGCCCACGAGCGCCAGGGCCGAGAGCCTCGCCGGCTCGGGCCACTTGAGCCACGAGAGGGCCGCGAACAGGAAGGCCGCCAGGTAGATCATCATGCAGGCGTAGAAGGGCTCCACCTGATTGAAGATCGTCTCGATTCGCGTCTTGCGGACCTGCCGGTCGAAGCGCCGCTCGAGGCTGGCCCCGTACAGCCGCACGATGTGCTCGAAGCTCGCCGGCTGGTTCTGGCGCCAGGCGTAGCCCATGCCCGCATAGGCGAGGACCGAGGGGTTGATGTCCCCCTTGCCGAACGTCTCCAGGAGCGCGTGCCCCGCGTTGTGCCACGCGCTCGGGTCGGCGTCGTCATCGTCGGGCGGGATCGCGAGCAGGTCGGTGCTCTCGGCCATCGCCACGAACTTCTGACCCTGCGCGACCAGCGCGGAGGCCTTCGCCTCGTCGTGGGGCTTGCCGGCCTCCTTCGCCCTCACGGCGGCGACCCCGTCCGGCAGGTCCTCCCTGAGGCGCAGCAGCTCCCCGAGGAAATCCCTGCTCCCCTCCGGGACCAGGGCGCGCCTGAGCCTCAGGTAGTGGGCGAGGTTCCCGTAGAGCTGGACCACGGCCGCCTGGAATCGGGTCCTCGACTGGGGCAGGACGGGCTCGGCCAGCTTCTCCTGGGCCTCGATCTGGGGGAGGTACGGCGCGATCTCGTTGAACGACATCCTGCGCTGGCTGCTCGAGAGGATCCCGATCAGCGCCGCGATCTGGTCGGAGGTCTTCTCGTAGCGGATCTTCAGATTCTCGTCGTTCTTCCCGATCAGCGAGAGCAGGTCGGTGTTGTCGACCACGAACACCCGGTAGGTGTCCGCCCGCTCGGGGAAGAAGAGGACGTCGAGGAGCCACTCGTCGGGCGAGAGCTCCCGGTCGTCGGGCGCCATGACCCGCTGCCTGCCCTGGATCACGAGGAGCGTGCTGCGCGCGACCGAGTCGAGCGGCTTCATCCGGCCCTCGGAAAGGACGGGCAGGCGGCCGAACGCGGCGACGGCCTTCGGGGGGCCGCCGGGCTGCGGGAAGAGCCCCGCGAGCGCGCACACGGCGGCGATGAGGACGACGAAGAGCGGCATCCGGCGGGTCATGCGCGCCTCCCCCTCGCGAACCCCGCGAGGTGAATCAGGAACTGGATGACGAGCCCGAGCGCGATCGCCGCGCACGAGATGTACGGGATGAGCCAGCTCGGGTTGCGAACGACCTGGAGGATCGTCGTGCGGTCGCCGTCGAAGCTCGCCTGGTAGTACGTGAGCCCCGCGTACCTCAGGGGGTTGTTCATGTAGATCAGGACCTCGCGCCCCGGCCCACCGTCCGGGGCGTTGATGCGGACCCTGCTTGAGAAGTTCTTCGGGATGTCGGTCCCGGGGTAGATGTCGTGGCTGAACTTCTCCAGGGTGAGCGAGAACGGCTGGTAGCGCCGCTCCGGCCGCATGACGATCTTCCAGGACCGGCCGCCGTAGGGGAACGTCTGCGGGTTGCCGAGCCCGGCGGAGACGAGCCAGGTGCCGAGCGGGCCGTCGGGCCCCGCCAGCTCCACGAAGGCCGACGGCAGGTTGCGCTCGTCCTCCTGGTAGGTGACCTCGAGCGGCACCACGGCGACCATGGGGCCCATGCCCGCCGTCGCCGGCGAGGGCGGCGCGTTCGGCACCTCCG
Organism: uncultured Opitutaceae bacterium; assembly: GCA_964419075.1. Lineage (GTDB taxonomy): Bacteria > Verrucomicrobiota > Verrucomicrobiia > Opitutales > Opitutaceae > Palsa-1447. The sequence continues at coordinate 9,010 of CAYQOH010000084.1, forward strand.
AGCGCATCCGGATCTCGGAGTTCGGCACGAAGCCCCTGGGGACAACCTTGAACGGAAGCTTCGGGTTCTGGACGACCTTGCCGCCGGCGAGGAGCGACTCCGGAATCGCCACCACGTCGTCAAAACCCGGGTCGGTCACGTCGATGATCGCGAGCTCGTTGCGCCGGCTGCTCTCCGCGTAGTTCTTGGTCTCGCCCTCGTCCAGGCGCATCTGGTAGTCCCGCTGCAGGAGGCCCGAGGCGAGCTCGCCCAGGAGCAGGAGGATGAGGCCCGCGTGGGCGATCCAGATGCCGGATTTGCGCCAGCCCGCCTTGAACCGGTACAGGTGGGCCGAAAGGAGATTCACCAACAGCAGGCCGCCGATCAGGTATCCGCCCGGGTACACCGGCACCCGGAGCTCGCCCAGGCCCTGGTAGACGAAGAACGAATGGAAGAACTTCTGCTGCACCCCCCAGACGCCCAGGTGCACCTGGTCGAGCGTCGCCCAGAAGACCAGGACGATCGAGAGCGCGATCAGGACGACGGTCAGCCTGAGCGAGACGAAGACGCTGCGGACCTGCCTCAGGTATTCGGTGATCATCGCTTAGGGCGCGCGGACGCTGCGCAGGAACTCGATGAACGCCGGTTTCGCCGCCGCCACCGAGGGGCCCGGACCCATGAGCTTGAAGAACCAGGTCGACCCTGCGTAGGGGACGATGGCGCCGAGCATGCTCTTTCCCCCCGGCGCGCCCTCCGGGGCCAGCTCCACCAGCGTGAATCTTAACCCGTTCGCCTCCAAGCGCTTGACCGTCGCCTCAAGCTCGTCCTGGCGGATCGGGGAAAGTCCCACCTGGCCGCGCCAGCGGTTGACATTCATGAGCTCGCCTCCGACGTCGCCGGGGAACGCCGTGATCGAAAGGTCGGACTCCCCCCCCGCCCCGGGCACGCGGTAGCTGCCCTTGCGCATCGCGGACGCGGGCTTCGCGGTCCATTGCGACGGCGCCCGCCAGACGAGTGCGGCGCCCTCCGTGGTCGGGACTGCGGTGTCCGCCATCCCGGCCCCGGCCGGCGCCGCCTGGCTTCCCGAGTCGGCAGCCGCCGCCATCGGTGGCACGGGATCCCTCTCCTTGGGAACGCGATACGTCGACACCTGCTCATCGCCGCACGCCGTCAACAGGAGCGTGGCGGCCACAAGGGCGGCGAGGGAGGCGCGCGGGGGCATGGAACGGACACCCTCCCCTGTCATCGCGGAAAACTCAACCCCCTTCCGCACGCAGGGGCGTCCTGCCGTCCGCGAACTCCGCCTCGAGGCGCTGGCCGGGGGCGATCCCGGCCCTCCTCGTGACGGGCCTGCCCGAGTCGTCCCTCACGATCGTGAAGCCCCGGTTGAGCACGGACCCCGGGCTCGCCCCCTGGAGGCGCTTCCAGAGCGAGAGGAGCTGGTGGGACGCGATCTGAACGCGGGTCTCGGGGGAGGCCCGGTCGAGCCTCGACGACGCCCCGGACAGCCTCTGGCGGCGCAGGTGCACCGAACCGCGCAGCGCCGCGCCGAGGCGGTTCGACATGTCGTCGAGACGCAGGTAGCCGCGCTCGACCTGCGCCGCGGGCGAGAGGAGCCGCAGGCGGGAGCGCCCGTGGGCCAGCCGCTCGCGGGCCCGGTTCACGGCCGCGGCCGCGGCCGCGGCGATCGCCTGGCCCGCGGACGCGGCCCGCTCGGCGAGCCGCACGAACTCGCTCGAGATGAGCTCGGCCGCGGCGCTCGGCGTCTCGGCCCGCATATCGGCCGCGAAGTCGCACAGCGTGAAGTCGATCTCGTGGCCCACGGCCGAGATGGTGGGGATCGCGCAGGACGCGACCGCGCGCACCAGCGGCTCCTCGTTGAAGGCCCAGAGGTCCTCGATGCTGCCGCCGCCCCGGCCGATCACGACCAGGTCGAAGATGCCCAGCCTCTCGGCGAGCTGGAGCATCTCGACCATCTCGGCGGCGGCGCCCTCGCCCTGGACCTTGGCGGGAAGC
>CAYQOH010000085.1:0-10879 GCA_964419075.1 uncultured Opitutaceae bacterium
CCCCGTTGCCGACGGCGACCAACATGTTCTTGCCGGGGACGTTGATGACCGAGTTGAGCTGGCCCCACGCCTGGCCGGGAGGTCCGTTGCTCGCCGACGCGTACCAGCCTGAGCCGTCTGGCGAATAGTAGGCGGTCCCGTCAGTCCCCACGGTAAGGAAATGACTGCCGTCGTAGGCGACGGCCGAATACGTCGTGCCCGGCGGCAGGATCGTCGACGCGGTCCAGCTGTTGAAGGAATAGGTCGCATCGTGGGTGTAGGTTGCCGTGAGCGACGCTGCGCCGATCGTCGTGCCCACCGCATTGCTGACTGCGACGGAGTAGAGGCCCTGGTCCGAGAGCTGCACCGGCGGCGTCGTGTACGTGGAGGAGGTCGCCCCGGAGATCGGCTTGCCGTTGAAGCTCCACTGGTAGCTCAGCTGGGTTGCGCTGCTCGCCTTGACCGTGAACGTCACGGCGTTGCCTACGCCAATAGACTGCGTCGAGGGCGGCGTGCCGATTGCCGGTGCCCCGCTCGCCACGCCCTTTCGAATCATGGCGTTGCCGGTGTCGGCAACATAGACATCGCCGGCCGCATCGACGGCGATTCCCTCGGGATTATTGAAACGAGCATTGGCCCCGGTGCCGTCGGCGCTTCCGTAGGCATAGGGGGCGCCCGCCAGCGTCGTCACGGCGCCCGACGGCGAAACCAATCGGATTAGGTTTGTGCCTGAGTCGGCAACGTACACGTTTCCGGAGCCGTCCACGGTCACCGCATCGGGATTGGAGAACCGGGCGTTGGGCCCCGTGGCATCGGTGCTGCCGCCGAGTCCCGCGGCTCCTGCGACCGTCGAGACGACGCCCGCCGGCGTCACCTTGCGTAGGGTGTTGTTGCCCGTATCCGCGATGAAGAGGTTGCCCATGGCGTCGACGGCGATCCCCTCCGGACCGTTGAAGCTCGCGCTTGACCCCGCGCCATCCGCGGCCCCGACGACACCGGGCGCACCCGCCAGCGTCGTGACCACGCCCGCGGGCGTGATCTTGCGTATCGTGTTGCTGCGCTGGTCGGACACATAGAGGTCGCCCGAGGAATCCACCGCCACGGACCAGGGGCTTTCGAACCGCGCGCCCGAGCCTGTGCCGTCGGACACCCCTGATGTGCCCGCGGTCCCGGCAAGGGTCGTCACCGCGCCCGCCGGCGTGATCTTTCTGATGGTGAAGTTCTCGGTGTCGGCCACATACAGATTGCCTGCCGAGTCGACCGCGACGCCATGAGGATAGCGAAACGCGGCAGCGAGCCCGGTGCCATCGGCGCTCCCCATGACGCCGGCCGTTCCCGCAACGGTCGTCACCGCGCCCGCCGGCGTCACCTTGCGGAGGGTGTGGTTGAACGAGTCGGCGACGAACAGGTTGCCGGCCGCGTCGACGGCCATGCCGATGGGGTAATTGAACTGCGCCGCAGGGCCGTTGCCGTCGGAGGCGCCCCGGTTGTACGCAGCGCCCGCTAGGGTTGTGATCTGGAGGCTCTGCGCCCGCGCGGCAGCCACCGGGATGATGAGCGCGCAGCACGCCAAGAGGCGCAGCGCAGCCCTGCTCGGGAATGTCATGACTTTCATAGTTGGGGGTCGACGGCTGACTCCGCGTGTGCGGAAGATTTCGCCGGATGGTTTCGGGGAATGATTCGTTTCTATTCGGAGGATCCGCCTGGAGTGCGGTGTGCTGTCACCCAACACTGACAACCGTCCGCGGCAAAACCGCTATCCGCGCACGCTCGCCATGCTTCTCGCCCTCGCCTTCGCGCACGACACGCGCATAGTTGTCCCCACGCCCATGACACGAGAGGAGGACAAGCTTCCGACTTCGGCGCGGCGCGCCGCGGAGCCCGCGCCGAACGATCCCGTCTATATGGGATTACCCCATGAGCGGGTGCTGCGCCGGCGCTTCTATGTCGCCGCGGCGCTCACAATTCCGGTGCTGGTGCTGGCCATGGGGCCAATGGTGGCGCCCCATCTCCTGCACGGCGGCGACCCGCGCGCCCTCGCGTGGGTTCAGCTCGCCCTCACGACGCCGGTCTTCTTCTGGAGCGGCGCATTCTTCAACCGCCGGTGGTGGGCGTCCCTGCGCGAGCGCGACACCAATATGTTCACGCTCACGGTCACCGGCACCGGCGCGGCCTACCTCTACAGCGTCCTGGCCGTGCTCTTCGGCGGCTCGTTTCCGGCCGCCTTCCGCACGGCCCACGGCGTCCCCCTCTATTTCGAGGCGACCGCGTTCATCACGACGGTCGTGCTCCTCGGCCAGATCCTCGAGCAGCGCGCCCATGCACGGACCGACGCAGCCATCCGGGGTCTCCTCGACCTCGCCCCGAAGCTCGCGCACCGGCTCGGCGCCGACGGCGCCGAGCACGACGTGCCGGTCGATGCGGTGCTGCCGGGGGACCGGCTTCGGGTCCGCCCGGGCGAGCACATCCCCGTCGACGGCGTGCTTGCCGAGGGAGCCAGCGAACTCGACGAGTCGATGCTCACCGGCGAGCCCGTGGCGGTCGCAAAGGGCCCGGGCGACCGCGCCAGCGCGGGCACCCTTAACACCAACGGGACCTTCGTCATGCGCGCCGACCGCGTCGGCCGCGACACGCTCCTTGCCCAGATCATCCGCCTTGTCGACGAGGCACGGGAGGGGCAGCCACCCATCGCGCGCCTCGCCGATCGGATCTCCTCGTGGTTTGTGCCCGCCGTGGCCGCACTCGCGGCGATCACATTCTGCGCGTGGGTCCTCCTCGGGCCCGAGCCTCGGTACATCTTCGCGCTGCTCAACTCCGTCGCGGTCCTCATCATCGCCTGCCCGTGCGCGCTCGGCCTGGCGACACCGGTCTCGGTCGTCACAGCCATCGGCCGAGGCGCGCGGGCGGGCATACTCGTGAAGGACGCCGCGTCGCTTGAGCGCCTCGCCTCGGCAGGTACGGTGCTGATCGACAAGACCGGCACCCTCACCGCGGGTCGGCCCCGGCTTGTGGGTGTTTCCCCGGCGAAGGGATTCGATGAGGCCCAGGTTCTCGGGCTGGCCGCCTCCGCCGAGTCCCCGAGCGAACACCCGCTCGCGCGCGCCATCGTCGCCGCCGCCGCCGAAAGGCGCGTCGCGCTTGCCGACGCGACCGATTTTAGGTCCGACCCCGGTGTCGGCGTCCGCGCACGCATCGCCGGCCAGCTGGTGGCCGTCGCGCGCGCCGCGCCCGACGCGGGCGCCACCTCCACGGACACACTGGTCACCGTCACCGTGGACGACCGGGTTGCAGGCGGGCTCGCGCTGGCCGACACGGTGAGACCCTCGGCGCCCGCCGCGATCCGCGAGCTTCAGCGCCTGGGCCTGCGCGTCGTCATGGTGACGGGGGACCGCGAGGCCGCCGCGCGGCCCGTTGCGAGGCGCCTCGGCCTGGATGGCTGCCACGCGGCGGCGACGCCCGCCCGCAAGCAGGAACTCGTCCGGGAGTACCGCTCCCGCGGTGCGCTCGTCGCCTTCGTGGGCGACGGACTGAATGACGCCCCGGCCCTGGCCGCCGCCGATGTCGGCGTCGCGATGGGCACCGGCACGGACATCGCCATGAGCAGCGCGGGGCTCGTCCTCCTCCAGGGCGACCTCGCCGCGCTCGTCCGTGCCGTGAGACTGAGCCGGGCCACGCTCCGCAACATCAGGCAGAACCTCTTCTGGGCCTTCGCCTACAACCTCGCCGGCATTCCCATCGCCGCGGGCGCGCTCTACCCGCTCACCGGCTGGCTGATGAGCCCCATGCTGGCGGCCACCGCGATGAGCCTGAGCTCGATTACGGTCGTCTCAAACGCGCTGCGCCTGCGCCGGACTCGCCTGTAGTCCGCACGAGCTCGTTCACTTCTTCCCGCTGAGAAGCTCCTTTAGCGCGTCTCCCGCAGACTTGGCGCTGTTGCCCGCGGCTGCGCCCATGGTGGGCACGATCCTGGCGGCGGCATTCGCCGTCGTGCTGACGATGCTCCCGGTCACGCTGCGCATCACGGTGAACGCCAGCGCCGCCGGTGCGACCCCCCCTTCCTTGGTGCCGATGTCATGAAGGGTCAGTGGCGGCATGGGGAGCGTCAGGGCCGTGGGCCCGACTCCTAGGGTCAGTCGTCCGTCGGTGAGCGAGAAATTCCGGATCACGAACTTCCTTGGCCTGCCCTGGCCGGCCGCCGCCTGGCCGCTCTTCGCCTCTTCGGCGGAGGAGCCCTCGATGTTCTTTAGGAGGTCGCCGATGTTGCTTGAGACGAGCTTGGTCTCGTAGACGAACTCCGGACTGTCGATCGAGACATCATTCAGGACGACGCAGTCGCTGAAGATCGAGCCGGGCGCCACTTCCACGTGAATCCTGCCGATGTAGAACGCCTTGTCCCCGGACCAGCCGGAGGGGTTGCCGATGAGCAGCCCTTTGAGCGTCCCGCCCCCGGACAGCGGCGAGAGGCGGGCGCCGTCGAGGTGGACCGAGGTGCGGGTGATCAGCGGCGCAAATCGGTTCACGCCCGCCTTCACCATCGAGCCCACGAGGAAAGTGGCGCCGACGTACCCCGCGACGGCCAATCCGGCCAACACACCGGCCATAATGTAGAGCTTCCTTTTCATCATCCCCAGTATGGTCAGGTTGACGGCCCATTACAACCGGCCATGCTGCAAAGGGAGCACCCAAGGCGGAACCCGCGAAGCCCATGAGCACTCGGTACAGCGTCATCGTCACGTCCTACTCTAGGGCAAGTACCGGGTCGAAAATCATCGACACCCTTCTCGAGAGGAGGCTTGCGGCCTGCGTTCAGGTGATCCCGATGCAAAGCCACTACACCTGGAAGGGCAGGCGTTTGCGGGCCGGCGAGAAGCTCCTGCTCATCAAGGCGAGGGCGCGCGACTTTGCGAGGATCGAGCGGGCGATCCTTGAGAACCACGATTACGAGCTCCCCGAGATCATTTCACTGCGCGTCGACCGGGGCTTCTCCGGTTACCTCAAATGGATAGCCGCTTCGACCGCGTAGGCTGGCGCGGCACCTGCCCCTCCCGGGTCACGTGAGCGCAGGTGAGGCCGCAGCATGCGCCCCCGGCCCGACGGAGAATCGCGTCATCCGGCGGCCCAGCGCGATAGAGGGCCGCTCGAGCACGGCCTCCGAAAGGTGTGCCATCACAATGGCCGCAGCCAGTATGGGGACCGCAAGGATGATGCCCCACTCCAGCGGGTGGCTGTGGACGATCCCGATGCCGCGCGTCCAATGCTCCACGAGGATCAGAAAGATGATATTGCAGAGATAGAGGCTGTAGCTCAGGCGGCCCAAATACTGCGAGACACCCCTTCCGAAGAACCGGCCCAGGCCGCCCGCCCGCTCATAGTAGAGGAGCGTGACGAGGAGCGCCGCCAGGATCTGCTCCGCATCCATTGACCACCAGTGGAGCCCCATGACGTGCCGGGAGGCCAGCATCGCCATGAGGACGACGGGCCAGGCCGCCGCGGGCAGCATGCGGGCCACCATGGCCCCGAACCCGGTCGGAATAAGCAGGCCGAGGGCGAAGCACGAAAGGAACCGCTGGTAGTAGACAAAATGGGTCCGCATCCACGGGGCGCACAGGACCGTCGCGAAGACCGCGTAGGCGACGGCTATCCCGACGACGCCGACGCGCCGGTAGCTCCAGAACCCCACCAGGATGAACGGGACGGCCAGGAACTCCACCTGCAGCGTCCAGGATGCGCCAAGCACCGAGAAGTCGTAAAGCGCGGCGTTCGGCCAGAAATGTCCCGCCTCAAAGGTGTAGGCATCGCAGATGGCGAACGCGGCAAGGCAGCCGGCAAGGCACACAAAGAAGGTGGGATAGAGCCGCAGGACGCGCCGCACCGAGAACCCGATCGCCGTCATCAGGGAGCCGGCATGCCGCTGGCGCAGGCTTTCAAACAGCACGGCGCCGCTCAGCACGAAGAAGACGACGACCGCCGTCTCCCCGCTCACCACCATGAATACGAGCTTGGTGACCACATCATAGAACCCGTGCGCGTCCTGGATCGGCGGGCGCACGATCCGCTGGTTGAGCGTCGGATCGCGGTCCAGTATCGAATGGAACACCACGACCGCGATCGCCGCGTAGCCGCGCAGACCGTCCAGCTGCATCTTCCGCGTCCCTTCGGGCATCGCAGGCCGAGACTAGACGCGCGCCGCTGCCCGTCAATGGCAGGGACGCTCCCTCGGGGGCCACGGGCGGTGATCAGCGGACGGGCCGGTTGTCCAGGAGCGCCTGCTGGAGCTCAGCAAGCCTCACGGGCTTGGCCACGAAGCCGCTCATCCCCGCCTCGCGGCAGCGGATGCGCTCTTCCGGAAACACCGACGCCGTGAGGGCCAGGATCGGGATTGCCGATGCCTTTTGCTCTGCCGCGTGGGGTGACGAGACCCAGCCGCGGATACGGCGGGTCGTCTCCCAACCGTCGAGCCGCGGCATGTGGCAGTCCATCAGGATGACGTCGGGGGGAGGGTCCCGCTGAAGCGCCGCGAGGGTCTCCTCGCCGTCGACCGCCATCGTGACGGCGCAGCCCAGCTGCCTGAGCTGGGCGCCGATGATCTTGCGGTTGACGGCATTGTCCTCGGCAACCAGCACGTTCATGCCGAGGCGGGTCTCCAGCGTCGCCGCCGCGGCAGGCTCGGCGGCGCCCGCCTCGCCCGGCTGCAGCGGAATCGTGAAGAAGAAGACGGAGCCCTTGCCGGGGGCGCTGGTGACCTTCAGGATCCCGCCCATCATCTCGACGAGGCGGAAGCTGATCGCGAGGCCGAGCCCCGTGCCGCCATAACGCCGCGTCGTCGACGTGTCCGCCTGCGTGAATCGCTCGAAGATTCTCGCGGTCGCCGCCTCGTCCATGCCGATCCCGGAGTCGCGAACCTCGAACCGGACCGGCACGGGGCTCCCCGGCGGGGCGTCGGAGGAGACGGAGACCGCCACCCGCCCGCCGGCGTGCGAGAACTTGACGGCGTTTGACACGAGGTTGAGCACCACCTGCCGGATCCGGTGGCTGTCCCCCACAAACCAGCGCGCAAGTTCGGGGGCGACCGCGACCTCGAGGCGCACGGACCCCTCGGCGGCCCGCTGCGCCATCAGAGCGACGGTGTCGGCGACGGTCGGCAACAGCTCGAACGGGCGGGTCTCCAGAACGACCTGGCCCGCCTCGATCTTGGAGAAGTCGAGGATGTCGCTCAGGATCTTGAGCAGGAGGTCGCCGGACTCGTAGATGAGGCGCAGGTGGTCGCGCGCCTCCTGGGGAAGGTCCGACCGCCGCGTCAGGAGGTCCGACGACGCGATGATGCCGTTCAGGGGCGTGCGGATCTCGTGGCTCATGTTGGCGAGGAACTCGCTCTTTGCGCGCGATGCGGCCATCGCCTGCCGGCTCGCCGCCTCGAGGTCGCGGGTGCGCTCGGACACCATCCGCTCAAGGTTCTCATTCATGCCCTGAGTCTGGCGGATCGACTCCTCGCTGCGCCTGTGGGCCGTCTCTATCATCCGCATGAGGGCCATTCCCAGCAGGAAGATCATCCCCATCGTGACCAGGCCCTCCCTCAGGAGGGTGTCGGCGGGAAACTGAGCCGACGGGTCAAAGTCCGCCCCCTGAAGCATGAAGTGATGATAGCAGACGTGGTCGACCGCAATCAGGGCGAACACGGCCGTCGCGACGAGGCGCGAGGCGAAGACGACCGCGAACACGATGAACACGAGGTCAAACGCGAACAGCTGGATCCCGACGCCGAGCGGCTGGAGGGCTCGGGTCGTTGCGGCGAAGAAGAGCACGGTCGCGTGGACCCCGAGCACCAGGGTCAGGGCGAACCCGTTTCCCGCCTGCTCGAGCTTCCCCCTGAAAAGGAACCTTAGGCAGATCATGCCCGCAGCTCCCGCGAACAGGTTGAGCGCGACACGCGGTAGGGTCTCCGGGGGATGGTACCAAAGCGTCTTGGCAATGTTGAGCGGTACGAACGCCAGGACCAGCACCGTGAGCGTGGCCAGCAGCCGGGCCTTGAGGCCCACGAAGAACGCGCGATCCCGGTAGGCGGAATTCAGGCGCTCAAAGTAGGGGTCGATGAGGCGGCGCATGGTGCAGCGTGCGCCGAAAGGACTAGCGGGCCGGGCGTTCGGCCGCCAACGACAAAGAAGGGCGGCCTCGTCCCACCGCTAGGGAAATGCACGCGTGCGCCGGGGCCAGGGCCGGCGTTCCGGTGCGCGCATGATGCGTGAACATGGCCCGACGCCTCGCGTAACTGCTTGCTGGCGTGAGCCCGGGACGGGACGCCAGGACGCCCACTCGCCAGAGGACGCCTGTTCCGCCGAGCCCGGCATCGGCACCATTTCTTCGCATGGAAGATCTTGAAGGCCCCAGGGGAGTCCGCCGCCCCTTGCCCGGGACGCTGGCGAGAATGTGAGGACCTATTGCCAAGGCACGCTCCCGTGGGATCCCCGGAGAGGACTATGCTCCGCCCGCAACGTCGTTCGTCGGCAATAACGTGGGTGCGATGTCGGCGAAGGTGGTCGCCGTATCGGGTGACGCGGTGAATCTCGACATCGAGGTGCACCAGGGCCGCCCTCGGGGGGGTCCTCGAGCGGATGCCCGCCCGGTGTTTGCCAGCGGGGAGCATTTCGGGGTGTCCGGCGCCCTGGGAAATATCACTGACGTCGCGGCCCTCCGGCGCGCGATGGGCGAGATCGATCGGAACTTCGACGCCGTGGCCCCGCTCGGCGGCGAGTCATTCCTCGCCCATTCCCTCTCTGGCGGAATGGATTGCCTACGCCCTCTGGCACAATTCCAGCAGGTGCGCAGGGAGGCGTTCCCGGGGGGCTCGCTTGGCGCGCCACTCGCCGGGAATGGACAACGCGCCCTTGCTCGTTCAACCTCGGAAGTCATTCGTGCCGACCCGCGGTCGGCCCGGGCGGCACGGGCCACCCCCTCCCCTCCCCATGCAATACGGCCACTTTGACGACAACGCCCGCGAATACGTGATCACGCGCCCGGATACGCCCCGGGCGTGGTCCAACTACCTCGGCTCGCGCAGGTACGGCGCGATCATCACGAACAACGCCGGCGGCTACAGCTTCGCCCACTCTCCGGCAGAGGGGCGGTTCATGCGCCACCGCTACAACTCGGTGCCGATGGACATGCCGGGGCGCCAGTTCTACCTGCGGGACCGCGACGGCGGCGACTTCTGGTCCGCGGCATGGCAGCCGGTCGGAAAGCCCCTCGACGAGTACCGGACGACGACGCGGTTCGGCCTCGGCTACGCGGTCATCGAGAGCGAGTGGCGGGGCATCCGCAGCGAGGCCACGTACTTCGTGCCGCTGGGCCAGGAGTTCGAGTACTGGCGCCTGCGAGTCACCAACACCGGCGACCGCGCCCGGCGCCTGAGCGTCTTCTCATTCTGCGAGTTCACCACTGAGTGGAACCTCATCCAGGACACGCTGAACCTCCAGTATGCGCAGTTCATCTCCGACGCCGTCTGGCGCGACGGGTTCATCCTCGCCTCCTCCTGCCGCCGCCTGCCCCGGGACCCCGGGAACTTCGCGAACAAGGACCAGGGCCGCTACTGGTGGATGACGCAGGTCGGCGGCACGATCGCCGGTTTCGACTGCGAGCGGGAGAAATTCCTCGGCGTCTATCGGGGGTTCGACCGGCCCGAGGCCGTCGAGCGCGGCTTGTGCGGCAACCATGAGCAGTTCTCGGACAACGGATGCGGCGCCATCCAGAGCGACGTCGAGCTCGCCCCAGGGACCTCGGCCGACGTCCTCGTCCTCCTCGGGATCGGCGACCATGCGCGCGCCAAGCGGACGCGCGAGCGCTTCTCGTCCGCGGCCGCCGTCGACCGCGAGCTCGGGAAACTCAAGCGGCACTGGCACGGGCTCCTCGACGTGCTCCAGGTGAAGACCCCCGACCCGGACTTCGACCACATGACCAACGTCTGGGGCGCGTACAACGCCCTGATGACGTTCGAGTGGTCGCGCTCATGCTCGCTCGTGTACACCGGCGACCAGCGCGACGGCTTCGGCTTCCGCGACACGGTCCAAGACATGCTTGGCGTCGCGGGGATGCTGCCCCGGGAGGTGAAAGGCCGGCTGGTCCTCATGCTCTCGGGGCAGGACGCGACCGGAGGGGCCCAGCCCGAGATACGGCCGTGGTCGCACGCGCCGGGAAGAATGAAGCCGACGCCGCCCCAGAACTACCGGAGCGACGACTGCCTGTGGTTCTTCAACACGATCCCGGCCTACGTCGCCGAGACGGGCGACGTGGCATTCTACCGGCAGGTTGTCCCCTACGCCGACCGGGGACGGGCGACGGTCTTCGGCCACCTGCGGCGGGCCCTCGAGTTCAACCTTGGTCGCGTCGGCAAGCACGGGCTCCCGTGCGGCCTCCTCGCCGACTGGAACGACTGCCTCAAGCTGGGCTACAAAGGGGAATCGGTCTTCGTCGCGTTCCAGCTGAGGCTCGGGCTGGCGACCTACGCCGAGATCGCGGCCGGCCTCGGGAGGCCCGGCGAGCGCCGGTGGGCGCTTTCCGAGCTGGAGAAGCTCGACCGCAAGATCGCCAAGGTCTGCTGGGACGGCCGCTGGTTCATATGGGCCATCAGCGAGGAGGGAGAGGTCTTCGGCACGCGCAAGGCCCGGGAGGGCCGGATCTATCTCAATACGCAGTGCTGGGCCGTCATGTCCGGAGCGGCCACGCCGGTGCAGGCCAGGCTCGCGCTCGGCGCCGTGAAGGATCTCCTGGCCTCGGAGTACGGCGTGGCCCTGTGCAACCCGCCTTTTGCGAAGACGCCGGTGAAGGTGATGCGTGCCGTCCTCTTCAACCCCGGGAACAAGGAGAACGGGGGGATCTTCAGCCACACGCAGAGCTGGGCGGTCCTCGC
>CAYQOH010000086.1:0-10753 GCA_964419075.1 uncultured Opitutaceae bacterium
ATCCCTCGCTGACAGACAAGACGGCCCGCAGGCCCGCGGCGCTCCTCTACACCGCGGCCAGGCGCCTTGCGATCAACCGGCTGAAGCGCCGGAGCATCTCGCCTGTCGCCAGGGACGCCTTCATCCCGGAGATGTCCGCCTCCCAGGAGCCCGGGGTCGAGCAGCAGGTCATGGCGCGCCAGGAGCTGAAGCTCCTGGAGGAGGCGATCACCCAGCTGCCCGAGGGCTGCCGCAACGTCCTTCTTTTGCGCAAGATTGAACAGCTGTCACACCGGGAGATCGCCGAACGGCTCTCCATTGCCGTAAGCACCGTCGAAAAACAGCACGCGCGGGCCCTTCGGCTTCTGCGCGCCGCATTGCAAGGGAGACTCGAATCATGAACCGGCCTATACACATTTTCGATCCGTCAGCCGAGGAACAGGCATCCCTTTGGGCCGCCCGCCTCGAGGGCTCCGAGCTTGCCCCGGCAGACCGCGCCGAGCTCGACGCGTGGCTGGCCGGCGACGCCGGGCGCCGCGAGCTGCTTTCCAACTACTGCCAGCTGTCGGCCAGGCTCGACCGGCTCGTGCCGCAGCTTGTGGACGCGGGGTCGGTCGCGATGCCGCCCGAACCCGTCCGGGGCGCATGGGCTCCGTGGAAGGTGGCCGCCGCCGGCCTGCTGGCGGCGTCCCTGGCCGTCGCGGCGGTCTGGATCGCCCGCCCGGGCGACCGGATGGAGAACCTCTCCACGCCGGTCGGCAAGCGGGGCGCGTTCACGCTCGCCGACGGCACCCGCGTCGAGCTCAACGCGAACACGAGCATCTTCGTCGAAAACAGCAGTGCCGCGCGGCGGGTCCGGCTCTCCAACGGCGAGGCGTTCTTCGTCGTGAGCAAGGACAAGGCTCGGCCCTTCACGGTCGAAACCCCGGCCGGCTCCGTCCGCGTGACGGGCACCATCTTCAACGTGTTCACCGAGGCCTCATCCCAGCTCGAGGTGACGGTGGTCGAGGGCTCGGTGCAGGTGCGCCCGGGCGAGGCCGCGGGCAGCCAGGCGCAGGGCCCGATCGTGCTCGGCGCGGGCGACCGGCTGACGGACCAGGGCGGCGCGGTGTCGCTGAGCGCGCTCTCTGGCGCCGAGATGCAGGACACCCTCGCGTGGCGCAAGGGCCAGATCGTGTGCGTCGGCATGCCGCTGTCGGAGGCCCTCGCCCGCTACGCCCATTACCACGGCCGACGGATCACGGTGAGCGCCGCCGCGGGGAAGGTCCCGGTCGGGGGCGTGTACGGCCTCGGCGACCTCGATGAGTTTCTTGCCTATGTCAGGCAGGGACTCAATCTGCGGGTGGAGCAGGGCGCGGACGGCTTGGTCAGGGTGAGTCTGCCCACCGAGCCCTGATGTCCCGGTTTTCGTTGACCAACACCCATTCTCCCCGTCCAAGAGCAACTCGATTCGCAGTCCGTCTTCTGTTGGCGGCAGTCACCGCGCTGATTCCCCCAACGGTCCTGGCCGAGCCGGCTGAGTTCAACCTCCCGGCGCAGCCTGCCGACGGAGCGTTGATGGCGTTTTGCAAGCAGGCCAAGGTCGAGCTGCTCTTCTCTTTCGCCGAGCTGCACAGGACCCTGTCCACGGCGGTGAAGGGGCGCCTTGAGCCCGAGGAGGCCCTCAACCGGCTCCTCCAGGGAACGGGCTACTCCGCGGTGCGCAACGCCCGGGGGAAGTTCGTTGTGGTGCACCTGGTCCAGAAGGGGTCGATCCGCGGCAGCATCCAGACGCCGGACGGCAGCGCGGCCGAGAGAATCCGGGTGACGATCCCCGTCATCGGGCTGTCGGCCGCGACGGACAAGCTGGGATGCTTCGAGTTTCCCTCGATCCCGCCGGGCACCTACTCGCTCGAGGTCGAGGGGCCGGGGCTGCAGCCGATGGAGATCACCGACGTCCGCGTGACCGCGGGCCGGGCGATGCTCCTGGAGGCCCTCGCCATGCAGACCCTCAGCTTCCCCGCGAAGCTCGAGCCCTTTGTCGTCGAGGCGAAGTCGGTCAGGACGGGGCCGCTCTCCGACGAGGACACGCCCCCCGTGCCGCGGACGGCGATCGGCGACTTGGACCAGCCCCGCTCGGAGAACGACGCGCTCGACTACTCCATCTTCACCCGCGACCAGATATCCCGGAGCGGCGTCGTGAACGTGAACGAGTTCCTGCAGCGGGAGATCCTCGACAGCTCGGCGACGCTGCCGCCGGAGCAGAACGGGACGGCGCTGAGCTTCTCGTCGGGGAGCAGCAATCTGGCGCTCAGGGGGTACGGGGCGGATGCGACCATCATCCTTGTCGACGGGCGGCGCCTGCCCGAGGTCGTCACGGCTCTCCCGGCGAACGCCACGACCGGCCCGGTTGCGCCGCAGTCCGACGTCAACGTGATTCCCCTCAACCTGATCGAGCGCGTGGAGGTGCTCCCGGTCAGCGCCTCCGCGATCTACAGCGGCAGCCCGATCGGAGGGGTGATCAACATCGTGCTGCGCCCCAACGTGAACACGACGGAGCTGACGACGACGTACACCAACGCGCTCGAGAATTTCGACGCGGCCCAGTCCACGGTGTCGCTCCTGCACGGCGAGACGCTGCTGGGCGGGAAGCTCCACCTGAGGCTGAACGCCACGTTCACCATGGTGACGCCGCCGACCGAGGCTGAGCTGGGCTACATCCGTGAGAGCCTCCAGGCAAAACCGGAGCCCCAGAGCCAGCTCTTCCGCGCGACGCCGAACGTGAGCAGCGCAAGCCTGGCGCCGCTCTTCGGGCCCGGCACGGCCACCTTCACGTCCGTCGCGCCGGGTGCCGACGGCCAGGGCGGGCTCTCCGCGTTCTCGGGAAGGCAGGGCCTCCAGCAGCTGGCCCTCTTCGAGCCCCCCGGGGGCGGCCTGGCGGACTCGACCAACGCTCTGGACTTCCCGTACGGCAGGAAGGAGCGGAGCGGCTCCGTGTTCGGTTCTGTCACCTATGACGCGTTCCCGTGGCTCCAGGTGGGCCTTGACGCGACCGGGAGCCGCACCGTGAACACCACCGGCTACAGTGTCTTCAACGGGAGTTTGAACCTGCCGGCGACCTCCCCGTTCAACCCCTTCGGGCAGGACGTCCACGTCACCCTCAACGACAGCGCGCCCAGCCTCGGCGAGGCTTACAACGAGGCGCACATCGACTATTACTCCGCCGTGCTCGGGGCGCTCCTGAGGCTGCCGGCGGACTGGGAGGCGTCAATTGACGCCCAGTACGGGCTGAGCGTCACCCGCTACCGGGGCATTGAGGGCGTTGACGCCGCCCGGTGGCAGCAGCTGGTGGACTCCGGGATCTACAACCCCCTGCACGATACCCAGGCGTACGGCCCGCCGAAGGCGTTCTACGACCGGGCCGTCGAGTTCTACGGCGCCGAGGGGAGCTTCGTCACGCTGGGCAACTACGACACCTTCGACTCCTCGCTGCGGGTCGCGAACTCCGCCCTGGCCCTCCCCACCGGCGTCGGCTCAATTACGATTGGCGGGGATTACCGCTACGCCCGCCTGGCAAGCTACGTCGCCCAGCTTCGCTACGGCGACGGCTCGCTGGTGGCGCCGCCGATCACCTGGGTCGGCCGGTCGCTCCAGCGGTTGAGCGGCTTTGGCGAACTGAAGGCCCCACTGGTGCCCACGCGCTGGCTTCCAAGCTGGATCCACAGCGTCGAGACCGACCTGGCGGCCCGCTATACGACCTCGGACCTTGCGAACGAGGCCAACCTTGCCCCGACGGCCGCCGTGAAGGTCGAGTTTGCGGGAGGGCTGTCGGCGCGCGCCTCCTTCGCCACATCGAACACCTTCCCTCCCCCCGTCTTCAGCCGGCCGCATTCGGAGGGAATAAGCACGAGCGGCAGCGGCGTGGTGGTCGCGGAAACGGTCTTTGACCCGAAGCGCGGCCAGGAGCAGGAGACGGTCCAGTCCAGCGACGCGTTCAATCCAAGCCTCGTGCCCGAGGCGGCCGTGACCCAGGCCGCCGGCATCGTCTACCAACGGGGCGTCGTGCACCAGTTCCGCGTTTCGCTGGACTTTGTGAACACGGTGACGTCCGGCGAGGAGGTCTACCTCAACACCCAGCAGGTGGTCGACCTGGAGTCCATCTTCCCGAAGCGGGTGATCCGGGCCCCGGTCCCGCCGGGCGACCCGTTCGGCGCCGGGCCGATCGCCGATGTGCTCACGGGGAACTTCAACCTCGCATGGCGTCATTCCTACGAGTGGAGCGCATCCGTCGACTACGCGTGGAACAAGTGCATGGGCGGCTCCCTCGAACTGTACTGCCGGTGGATCTACTTCAAGCGTTACGACCTCGAGAACTTCCCGGGGTCGGACCCTGTCGACGAGCTGCACACACCGGACGGCAACGTCTTGGGGCTCCTCCCGCTGCGCACCAACTTCGGCGCCGGCTGGTCCAACCGGGCCTACGGCTTCGGGGTCGACGGTCACTACTACAGCGCGCAGATCCTGCCCGCGATCGAGCAGGAGGTCCAGCGCAGCGACAGGATCGACCCCTACTGGCAGTTCGACGCGTACCTGCAGGGCGACCTCGCAAGGTGGATCCCGTGGAAGTCGCGGCACTACGGCCTGAAGGGCCAGCTGAGGGTGGACAACGTCTTCGGTGAAAGGCCGCCCAGGTACGCCGAGGGCCCCACCGGCGTGCAGTCCTACACCGACTGGAGGGGCCGGGTGTATTCGCTGTCGATGACGGTGACTTTCTGAGGGGCGGCGCCGCATTTGGGTAGTGGGTATGTCCGGCTGGATTGTCGTAGGGGGTGGATGCCGTTGGCACCCGATCCACTGCCGTGAAACCGTCCCCTTCCCAGGAATGTGAGCTCTTCGGGTCCGCAAGCCGTGTCGCAGGATTCGTGTCTGTGGGGGGCGGCTGGGGAACGCCTCCTGCTACAGGTTGCAGATTGCACACCGAACCCGTGGCCAAAATCCGGATGCCCGGGCCGAACCAATCCCGGTGGCTGCAGTCAATGAAGGCAGGCAAGCCATGAGCGAAACCTCAAATCCAGACCCCGTGTCGCAGCACCTCATCCTTGGGGGCCAAAGGCCGCCCACGCCGGCCGACGAGAAGTTCGTCATGGACGCGCTCAAGCGCTGCTCGCCGTCGACACGCGAGGCGGCCCGCGAGTTTCGGCGCACGGGAGACCCCGGCCGCCTGCCCGCGATCATCGACGGGCTCATCGAGCACTATGTCGAGCCCGAGGCGCGGGCCAAACTCGCCCGCGGCGACGACACCCTTCGCCTGGTCGAGGACCTGGCGATCGACTCGCTGACGATGCTCGAGATCGTATCCCTCGCGGAGGACGTGCTGCAGGTCACCATCGACAACGGGGAGATCCGCCCCTTCCGGACCGTGGGGGACATCAAGACCTTCATTGGGTCAAAGCTCGGGCGGACCGCACCCCAGGGCTCACGCGCCGGACCGTAGGTGCGCCGCGGGCCGCCTCCGGCAACTTTCGGGTTCTCTTTCTGCCTTGAAGGGGTGAAGGTGTGCGCACCCTTGAACACGTCCACCACGCTGGCACTGCTTGTCCCCGCCGCTGTCCTCGGCACCTGCGGTCCGGTCGCAGCCCTCGAGACGGGCGGCGGCGCGCCCAGCGCGACCGCGCTCTCGCCCGCGGTCCTGCCCGGCAACGGCCTGGCGCAGCATCCCTTTCTCTACGCGGGCGAATGGGATACGCGCAAAGCCGAGCAGTCGATGTTCCTCGTCCGCGAGGGAAGGATCGCGTGGTCCGCGTCGATCCCGCTCCATCCGTCGCCTGGCTCCAATCAGGAGTTCGACGACGCGACGCTTCTGCCCAACGGAAACATCATCTTCTCGAGGATGTCCGGGGCGGGGGAGATGGGCCCCGACAAGCGGCTTGTCTGGGATTACCCGGCCCCGCCCGGGACGGAGATTCATTCGATCCAGACGCTCGGACACGGCCGCGTCCTGATCATGCGGAATGGGAATCCGGCTCAGGCGATGATCTTCGACACGGCGACGGGCGCCGTGGAGCGGGTGATCCCGATCCCGACGACCGTCGCGGGCACGCACGGGCAGTTCCGCCACATCCGCATGACCCGCGCCCGCACGCTCCTCGTACCCCATCTGGGCGAGGATAAGGTCGTCGAATACGACCTCAACGGGAGGGTGCTATGGTCGGTCCAGGCGAAATCCCCGTGGTCGGCGATCCGGCTCAACAACGGCAACACGCTGGTTGCCGGCGATTGGAGCGGGTACGTGCGCGAAGTGAGCCCTTCCGGAGAAACGGTCTGGGAATTCACCCAAGCCGACGTTCCGGACATCAGGATCTTCAACCTGCAAACCGCCAACAGGTTGGCGAACGGCGACACGGTCATCACCAACTGGTGCGCCGGCGACAAGAACGTGGAGGACTGGCCGAGCACCGTCCAGGTGCTTGAGGTCTCCCCGGACAAGAAGGTCGTCTGGGCGCTTCGCTCCTGGAGGGACCCGGGGGACCTCGGCCCTGCATCCTCCATCCAGCTTCTCGACGAGCCGGGCGACGCGGAGAGCGGCGACCAACAGCGCTAGCCGATGCCGCGAATTTCGATTGATCGCCCTCACACCCCTTTGGCAACCTGATCCCCCCCAAAAGAACCCGACCCCCATGAAACACCGCCATCCCTTTCTGGTCCTGGGGGCGCTCGGCGTCCTCGCCCTAGCCCCCGCCGCACGCCCTGCCGACTCCGTGGTCGCGTCCTCGCCGACGGAGGTCCGATTCCAGATTCCCGCGACCGACGACGGCCTGCTCGGCGCCGGTCCCATTCACCGGGACGACTGGTTCCAGCGCCTCTGGACCGCGAGGCGGGCCGCGTGGGCCTCCCAGGTGAAGCAAGACCAGGGTGCGCTGGTCTTCCTCGGCGACTCGATCACCCAGGGATGGGGCGACGTGGGCAGCAGCTTCCCTGGCGTGCGGACGGCGAACCGCGGGATCAGCGGGGACACCTCGAGGGGCGTTCTCATCCGGCTCCAGGAGGACGTCATCGCCCTCAACCCAAGCGGCGTCGTGCTTCTGATCGGCACGAACGACATCGAGATGAAGGCCGACCCCTCGGTCATCGCCGCCAACGTGAAGCAGATCCTCACGGCGCTTCGCCAGCACAATCCCGCAATGCCCGTCGTCCTGTGCGAGGTCCTCCCGAGTTCCGCCACGAAGAACAGGCCCGCACAGACCATCCGGAAGCTGAATGAGCTCTACATCGAGGCGGCGGCCGACGAGCCGCAGGTCACCGTCCTGGACACCTGGTCCCTCTTTGCCAACGAGCACGGGGACGCGAAGGAGGAGGAGATGCCCGATCTGCTGCACCCCGACATTGTCGGCTACGCCAAGTGGGCCTCGGCCCTCCGCCCGATCCTTGAGACCGTCGGGCTTGCGCCCGCGTGGCCGGATGAGTTCATTCCCGAATCAGGCTATGAAAGCCTGTTTGACGGGCACGACCTTTCTGGCTGGGGCTACCCCCAGGGCTCCAAGTTCTGGGGCAAGGCGGTAAGCGACGACGGCCGCTATGTGGTGAGGAACGGGCGACTGGTCGTGACCGTCTCGCACAAGGGTCAGGAGAACAAGATCCTCTGGACGACGAAGAAGTTCCCGAAGGACTTCGTGCTCAAGCTCGAGTTCAGGGCAAGCCCCAACGCCGACAGCGGGATCTTTGTGCGCGAGCCGCAGCTGCAGTGCAGGGACTTCATTATCGCGGGGCCCTTTGCAACGCTGGCCCATTACCGCCCGCTCGACTGGAACGAGATCGTCGTCTCCGTCAGGGGCGGTCTTGCCCACTGCACCTGCAACGGGGAGGTGCTCGTCGACGCGATGCCAATCCCGCCCACGGGCTCGATAGGATTGGAGAGCGACCACGGCCAGATGGAATACCGGCGCATCCGGATCCACGAGGCACCGCACTGAGCCGCGGCCCGCCCGGCCCCTCGCGAGAACCCAGAGCCTCCCCGGCATGCCCACATCAAAGCATTTCGCCGGCCGCTCGGTCGTGCGCTGGGGCATCATTGGCTGCGGCGACGTCACCGAGGTGAAGAGCGGACCGGGCTTCCAGAGGGCGTCGGGATCCCAGCTCGTGGCGGTCATGCGGCGCAGGGGCGATCTGGCGGCCGACTACGCGAGGCGCCACGGCGTCACGCGCTGGTACGACGACGCACGGGCCCTCATCGACGACCCGGGGGTCGACGCGGTCTACATCGCCACGCCCCCCGACTCGCACGCCGACTACGCGCTTGCGGTGGCCGCCGCCGGGAAGCCCGCCTACGTGGAGAAGCCGATGGCCCGCCACGGCGCCGAATGCGACCGGATGGTGACGGCGTTCGAGGCTGCCGACCTGCCGCTCTTCGTCGCCTATTACCGGCGCCGCCTTCCGTGCTTCCTGAAGGTCGAGGAGCTGCTGAAGTCGGGTGCGATCGGGCGGCTGACCGGCGTGTCCTACAGGCTTGCGGAGCCGCACCACCGCAAGGGCGCAATGTGGCGGACGGACCCCGCGCGGGCGGGAGCCGGGCATTTCCTTGACGTGGGATCGCACGCCCTGGACCTCCTCGACTACCTGCTGGGTCCGCTCGAAGACGTGGTCGGGACGGCGGCCAATGTCGCTTCGGGCTATTCGGTCGAGGATTCGGTGGCGCTCAGCTTCCGGACCGGTGGGGGCGCGCTGGGCTCGATGGTCTGGAACTTTGCAGGCGCCGTCAGCGACGACACGATGCGTCTCTCAGGCACGGACGGGGAGATCACGTTCACCATGTTTCAGTCGCGCGCGGTGAGGCTGGAGAACGCGTCCGGGACGCAGCTGTTCGACCTGCCCTATCCCCCCCACGTCGCCCAGCCGCTCATCCAGACGGTCGTCGATGACCTGCTCGGCAGGGGCGAGTGCCCGAGCACGGGGGTGTCAGCGCGCCGCACGTCGCGGGTCATGGACCAGGTCCTGGAGGGATACTACGGGGGCCGCGGGGACAGGTTCTGGACCCGCCCGGAGACGTGGCCCGGGCGAAGGAAGGACTGAGAAAGGCCCGCCCCGAAGCGGCGGGGCGGACCGCATTGTCGGGACGCCGCGGGCCCTAGGATAGCGACGTTGAGGCGGAGCGCATAAGGCTGCCGATCGGAAGCCTCCGCGGGCACGCTCGCTCGGCGGCGGAGTAGTCGAGGCGCGGAAGCGCCGAGCGCACCTCCGGGGCGAGACCGGCGAACAGCGCTCGCGCGTCGAGTTCGGTGTAGTGGTCCTGGTACATCAGGTACCGGAGCACGTCGCGAACGGGGGCCGCGCCCGCGAGCGCCGACTCGCAAAGATGGCTGCAGCCGCCGCAGTACGCGCTGCAGGTGGCGTCGGCGTGGCGGCGCAGCGCATCTCGCTGGGCGATCGGAAGCGTGGCCTGGTCGAGCGCCGCCGCCACGTTCTGGCGAAACCACTTCAGGTTGGGCATCTGCACGCACGCCACGGCGATCTTCGGGTTGTCCATCACGGCCTTCAGCTTGGCCTGCCCGGGCGTGAAGCCGCGGCCCGCGAGCGAGTCAAGGAGCGCCGCCTGGGCCGGCGTGTCGAACCCTAGGCGGGCGCCCTGCGTCTTCATCGCGGTCAAGCCGATGCCGGCGGCGTGGCACGCGTCGACCGCGGCCTTCATTTCGTCCGTCTCCATCAGGCGGTAGTTGTAGGTGAACATGACGCCGTCGATCCACCCCAGCTTCGCCGCCGCGCCGAGGCAGCGCTCCATGTTGCTGTGCGTGCTGAAGCCAAAGAGCCGTATCTTGCCGCTCTTCTTTGCGGATTCGGCCCATGCCCTGATCTCGGGCCTGTCCACGAGGCTGATGTCGTCCATGCCGTGCATGAAGTAAAGGTCGACATAGTCGGTCTTGAGCCGTTCCAGCGACTGGTTGAGCAGCCGCGTCATGTCGTCCGTGCTGCGCGCGCCCGAGGCCTTGGTGACGAGGAAGATCTGCTTCCTCGCGTCGGAATTGCTTCCGAGAAACGAGCCGATGCCGATCTCGCTTCGACCGTTGGCGTAGACCACCGCCGTGTCCCAGTAGGTGACGCCGTGATCGAGGGCCTTCCGGAGAATGACCAGGTTGTCGGCGATGTCGAACATGCAGCCCAGGCCGAGGGCGGGCACCTCGATGCCGGACCGCCCGAATTTCCGGCGCGGGATCGACGGGGCCGGCGCCTGGGCCCAGCTTATGGCCGGAAGCAGAAGCGCCCCGGCGCCTAGCGCAGCGGAGGCCTTGAGAAACCGTCGGCGGGTGAGTGGAGTTTCGTGCGTATTCATGGGGATAGGGTTAGGTGGCGCGTTCGGAGAGCAGGACGGCGTGCCGCGGGTCGCGCGTCTCGTTGTCGGCGGTGATGCGGATCGCCCGGAGTCCGCTCATCGGGCATTCGTGCTCGCACACGCCGCAGCCGATGCAGAGCGACGGGTCGACGACCGGCCGCTGGAGGCGGACCTGCACCTCCACCGCCGTGCCCGCCTCCACGGAATCCGGCATCCGCTGCGCCGGATCGAGGGTGAGCGTGTCCTCGGTGTTGGCAACGATCGTTCGCCCGCGCTCCTCGCCCGCGAGCCTGCAGGCGTAGTCTCCCGATGCGAAGCGGCCAGGCGCCAGCCTCGCTCCCCGAACCGCCAGCGTCGTCCCCTCTGCCGAGACCACCTGGAACACGCCGTCACGGACGGTCTCGCTGGTCTCCGACACGTAGATGGCCTTGGGCGTGACCGGGCAGTTCTCCTGGCACACGATGCAGGGCCTGT
>CAYQOH010000087.1:0-10669 GCA_964419075.1 uncultured Opitutaceae bacterium
ATTTGATATTGAGTCAACGATTGCGTACCGCAAGCGGGGCAACCCTCTCTATGGCATGAGCGGAACCCATCCCGACGAAATGGCTGCGCGCCTCGCGGCGGCCGCGAGCGGGGCGGGGCCCGCGGATTCGGTGCAGGGCAAGGAGGCGGAATCGGGCCAGGAGCGCGCCTTGAGGGGGCTCCAGCACCTGGAGCAGCGCCTGCACGCGGCCGTCTACCAGAACGCGGCATGGAGCTACGCCTATTTCGTCGTGCTCATCCTGAGCGCGGCCCGATTGGCGCGCTCCAGGTGCCGCGACAGCTCCGTGTTCCTGCTGTTCGTTCTCACGCTCGTCCCGCTCGGCGCAAGCCTCATCGTCTCCCTCGTGGTGATCTCCGCCGACCGCTACAGCTATCCCACGCAGTTCATCTACTACTTGTGCGTGGCGCTGACCCCGCTCCTGTTTGGCGGAACACGGTCTGCCGCCGAGCGCGATCGCGGCGCCTGACGCCGCCCGTCCCGCTCGCCGCCTGCCCGGATCGTTCATGAAGCGGCCACGGGAAGGGCAGCCGAGCGAACCCGCGGCCCGGTCCGGCTCCATTCACGGACTGCCCGCAGGGCGTTTGGCCGACTCAAAGCCCCTCAGGTTCTCCCGGGCTTCATCGAGGTCGGGGTTGATCGCCAACGCGGCCTTCTCCCGCTCGACCGCTTCGGCCGTGCGCCCCTCCTTGAAGAGCGCGACGCCCAGGTAGGCCTCGGCCTCGCCGTCCAGCGGGTCGAGCGCCGCGGCTCTGCGCAAGGACTCCGCGGATTCCCGAAAACGGCCCTGCTCCAGGAGGGCCCGCCCCAGGTTGAGGTGGGCGGCCTCAAGGTCGGGCTGGTCGCGCACGGCGGCCCCGAGAAAGGCGGCGCCCTCGCCGACCCGGCCCTGGCCGAGGAGCGCCGTTCCGACCAGCATCTCGGCCCGCCCGCGAAAGTCCGGGTTGATCCCGCACACGCGCTCGAGGGCCGTGACGGCGTCCTGCGTCCGGCCCGCATTCAGGGCGGCCACCCCCTGCTCCGCCCCCCGGTAGAAGCCGCTCAGCGCAAGGGCCAGCAGCCAGCCGCTCGCCACCGAATACGCCAGCGCAGCGCAGACCGCGAGGCGAAGCGCCGGCGCGGGGGCCCGAAGCGGCGGCGGGCCCTTCCCATCCGGAGCGCCGCCCCCCCTGACGGCGTCCTCCAGCCCCAGGATGCCGAGGCCCGCCAGGAGCGCCAGCGCCGGGAGAAAATCGAGCAGATACCGGCTCGACACACACGCGTAGAGGAAGATCGGGAGGGCCTCCAGCGCGCACAGCAGCGCGAGCGCGGACGCGATGCCCGAGGGCGAGCGCCCCCGGCGCGCGCCCCTCCAGGCCACGGGGCCGATCGCCACGGCGAGCAGGACCGGGAAGGCCGCCAGCACCCCGAAGAAGAACTCCACGGTCAGGTGTCCGGCGGCCAGTGGCGGACGCGCGGGCTGCCACACGTAGGGAAACCCGGCGTGCCAGCGCAGGGGCTCGAGGACGTAGACGCGGACGTTGTCCCAGGCGAAGCGAAGCCCGAACGACTTCATCCCGGCGAGGTTGACGCCGGTGAGCATATAGCCGGTGCCGAGCTGGAGCGGGTTGCCGAAGCGGGCGACGTTGTAGGCCGCGAGGCCCGCGCCGACCGCTGCTATTGGAAGGAGCGCGGCGGCAAGGAGGCCTCGCGCGCCGGCCGGCAGCCCCGAGCGCCGCTCCTCCAGGAACGCCGCCGCGACCGGCAGCGCGAGGAGCGCGGCGCCGAACAGGAGCGTCGGCCTTGCCCCCACCGCGAGGCCGTACAGGAGGCTTGCCAGCGCAAGCCAGCAGGCCCGGCCCCGGTCGCGGTGCCATGAGTTCCACAGAGCCGCAAGGGACAGCATCGTGAGGAAGTACCCGCAGCTGATGGAGACCTCGAAGAGGCCGGGCCGCACGAGGAACACGGGAAGCGTCGTGACCGTGCCCAGGAGCAGCGCCACGGCCGCGACGGCCCACACCCCGGCCCCGGGGAAGTACCGGCGCCACGCCGCCGCGGCGAGCCCCACGGACACCGCGTAGCCCAGCGCGCAGAACGCGAACACGCCGTAGGCCTGGTGGAGAAACGCCCCCGTCACCGCGCGGTACGGCCAGAAGAGGATCACGGCCGGCGTGACCCCAAAATAGGCGTACAGGTGGCCGCGGTAGTAGCTCAGGTCGACCAGGTTCCACGGGGGGCCGAGGAAGCGCCTGTACGTCGCGAAGGCGTAGGGGTCCCCGGCGCGCACGAGCGGGGCCGGCGCCTCTTTCGCAAGCCAGAGATGGCCCGCGCGGAAGCCCTCCACGGCGAGGTTGTAGGGCTCCCCGGAGGCGGGTCCCGACCAGGCGTAGGAGCGGCTCAGGCCCAGCAGCGCGGCAAAGCCGGCCACGACCGCCGCGGCGACGACGACGAGGGGAAGCAGGTCCTGCGGACGGTAACGCGCGGGAGCGCTCACTGCGAAGGACTGGACTCAATCGGAGCCCACCTCAATCCGGATCTGCCGGGCGGGCGGCGCGGCCCCCGGGGCAGATAAAAGCTTCCGTTGGCCGCGCGCGTATTGCATTCTCGCCGTTCTTCGCGAATGAAGCTCTCGATCGTCATCCCCTGCTACAACGAGGCCAAGACCATCCGGACCCTCGTCGAGCGCGTCCGCAACTCCCCCTATCCCGACAAGGAGATCATCATCGTCGACGACTGCTCGCGCGACGGCACGCGGGACCTGCTGCGCACCCAGATCGAACCCATGGTCGACAAGATCGTGTACCACGAGGTGAACATGGGAAAGGGCGCGGCGCTCAGGACCGGGTTCGCGGCGGCGACGGGGGACGCGGTCATCGTCCAGGACGCCGACCTGGAATACGACCCGAACGAGTACTCCAAGCTCATGGCGCCGATCGTGGACGGGAAGGCGGACGTGGTCTTCGGGTCGCGGTTCATGGGCGGCGAGCCGCACCGGGTCCACTACTTCTGGCACATGATCGGCAACAAGTTCCTGACGCTCCTCTCGAACATGTTCACGAACCTGAACCTCACCGACATGGAGACCTGCTACAAGGTGTTCCGCAGGGACGTCCTGAGGCGCATCCAGATCGAGGAGAACCGGTTCGGCTTCGAGCCCGAGATCACGGCGAAGGTCTCGAAGCTCGACGTCGTCATCTACGAGATGGGGATCAGCTACTACGGCCGCTCCTACGCCGAGGGGAAGAAGATCGGCTGGCGCGACGGTTTCCGCGCGCTCTGGGCGATCCTCAAGTACAACCTGCGCTGACCTACTTGCCGGCGGCCTGCGCCGCCTGCAGGGCCCTGAGCTCCTCCAGGCTCGTGCGCGCCTTTGCGTAGTCCGGCCGCAGCCTGAGGAGCTCCTCGTACTGCGCGATCGCCTCGTCCACCCTGCCGGTGCCGGCAAGGAGCGCACCCAGGTTGTTGCGCGCCTCGGCGAAGCCCGGGTCCAGGCGTACGGCCTCGCGGTACTGGTCGATCGCCCGTTCGATCCCGCCCATCCGGGCCAGCGCCATCCCGAGGTTGAAGTGGACCCGAGCCGAGCCGGGCAGGAGCCCGAGGGCGAGCCCGTATTGGACGACGGCCTCGTCGAAGCGGCCCTGCAGGTACAGCGCGATCCCGAGGTTCGTGCGCGCCTCCCCGTCCCCGGGGTCGAGGCGGAGCGCCCTCAGATACTCCGCGATCGCCTCATCCGTCCGCCCGGCCCGGTCCAGGGCCAGGGCGATGTCAAAGTGGAGCGGCGCCGAGTCCGCCTGCGGCGGGACGATCCTGCGGTACTCGGCCAGCGCCTCGTCCACGCGGCCCATGTGGTAGAGCGCAAGCCCCAGGTTGCGGTGCGCCTCGAAGTCGCCCGGGTCGATCTGGAGCGCGGCGGTGAACTGCTCAGCCGCCTCCCCGTTCCGGTCCTCGAGGGCGAGCGCGCTTCCCAGGGCCAGATGCGCCCTCGCGTTGGACGGGCGCCTCTGGACGGTGTCGCTCCAGATCGAGATCTCGTTGCGGTAGGTGAGGTTGCGCTCGTAGGCGGCCGCACCGAGCACGCACGCGCTCAGCAGGACCAGGGGCAGGCTGCGCCTCCCGAGCAAAGCCCATAGCCCGGCGACGGCGGCCGCGGCGACGGCCGCCAGCGAGAGGTACATGCGGTGTTCCGCCATCGGCTGGAACGAGACCGGCACGATGCTCGAGGCGGGCGCCAGGATCAGGAAGAACCATGCGCCCGCGAAACCGAGGGCCGTGCGCCGGGCGAAGGCGACGGCCGCCCCGGCCACCAGGGCCGCGAGCGCAAGCGCCCACGGCAGCGCCTCGCGCGCCGTCCCGACCAGGTCCCGGCCGTAGTCGAACACGAGGGGGTGCGGCCAGAGCGCCAGCAGAAGGTAGTGGACGACCACCCAGCACTCGGTGAGCCCGTAGGCCCACCACCCGTAGCCCAGTCCGAAGCCCACGCCGCGGCCGTGGAGGTCGGCCGAGAGGAACGCCAGCGGGACCCAGGTGCACGCGAGACCGAGATAAAGGCGCCACCTCAGCCGCAGCGCGGCGGCGAAGCTCCCCGCAATGAAGGTCCGGTCGTAGGCCAGAACCGCGAGAGGCGCCGTGACCATCACCTCCTTGGTCGCCATCCCGAGCAGGCAGCAGAGCACCGCAAGCAGGTGCCAGGTCCCGGGCCCCCGCGCCTGCGCACCCCGGATGAAGCAGTACAGGGTGAGCAGGTAGAAGAGGCCCATGAGCGACTCGGCCCGCTGCGCCACGTACGTCACCGATTCGGTCTGAAGGGGGTGCACGGCCCACAGGAGCGCGACCGCGGACGCCACCAGCACCCGGTCGAGGGCCGCCGGGACCAGGGCCGGCCGGTAGGCCAGCGTGCGCCTCACGATTCCGAGGAGCGCGAGCGCCGCAAGCGCGTGGATGGCGATGTTCGCAAGGTGGTAGCTCCAGGCGCGGTCGCCGGTGAGCGCGTAGTTGAGCGCGAGGGAGAAGCTGAGCACGGGCCGGCCGGAGACCACCGAGCCGGCGGGCGGCGAGAGCACGGCCGCGAGCGAGCGCAGGTGCTGGATCGAGGGGTTCCACGTGATCCAGATGTGGTCGTCGTAGATCAGGGGCACGGCCAGGGTGCCGCGGTAGACCAGAGCCGTCGCCAGCACGACCACCCCGGCCGCCCACCCGGGCGGTGCGGAGAATGCGTTCGTATCCCGGCTCACGGATCGGTGCATGCTGGGGCCATCGCTGCCGAAGGATTACCGGCCGCGCGGAGGCGCCGCGAGGAGATTATTGCCATCCCGGCCCTTCTCGAATGCCATAGACCCCACACGTGCCGATGATCGCAGACACGCTGGCCTGCCTCCTCCTGGTCCTTGGCGTCGCATTCGGGCTGTCGCGGCCCGTCGTCGACCGGATGCGGCTTGACCCCGCAGAGGGACTGGTCGCGGGCGCGGCCCTCTCGCTCCTCGGGGCGTGGGCCGTCGCGTGGGCCGTCTTCACGACCGGGGCCCCGCTCGCGGCCTACTGGCTCGTCGCGGCTGCGGCGGCCGCGGGCCTCGCCGAGGGGCGGCGCGGCCTCCCCCGGCTCGCGGCCGATCCGGCCGCGCGCGCCCTGGCGGGCGGCCAGCTGCTGGTGACCGCGTGGTGCGCGGCGTGGCTCTCGTTCGTGCGGAACCACTCCGGCGGCGCGTGGCTCGGCGACTGGCTCGAGCACTGGCAGCGGGCGCTCTTCTTCCTGCGCGAATGGCCGCGCGAGCGGCTGTTCTTCGACATCTACCAGCTGCCGGCCCGCCCTCCCCTTTCGAACGTGCTGACGGCGGCCTTCCTGCGCATCACGGGCGCCGACTACGCGCACTACCAGCTCGTCATGACCGCGCTCTGCAGCCTGGCGTTCCTGCCGATGGGCCTGCTCGCCTGGAGATTCGGGGGGGTGCGCGCCGTGCGGGTCGCCACCGTCCTGGCGATGGTGAACCCGCTCTTTGTCCAGAACGCGACCTATCCCTGGACCAAGCTCCAGGCGGTCTTCTTCATCCTTACCGGGCTCTACTTCTTCCTGCGCGCGCGCGACGGGGGCGGCCGGCCCGGCGCGGCGGGCCTGCTCTGCGCGCTCAGCCTGGGCGGCGCCGTGGTGACCCACTACTCGGCCGGCCCCTACGTCGTGGTGCTGGCCATCGCGTGGGCCGCGGCCGGCTTCCGCAGGGGCTGGGACGGGGCCTATGCGCGCGCGACGCTCCTCTGCGCGGCCGCCGGCGCCTGCGTCATCGCGCCCTGGTTCGCCTGGTCGGTCGCCGAGTACGGATGGAGGGGGACGTTCCTGTCGAACTCCAGCGTGTCGATGCTGCAGAAGACGCCCGGCAACCCCCTGGTGACCATGGCGCTCAACCTGCGCGACAGCCTCATTCCCCCGCAGGTGCGCGGCTTCAAGGGGACGCTCTTTCGCCAGTCGAGCGCCTGGGGCGCGCTCCGCGACCAGTGCTTCCTCGTCTACCAGTTGAACCCGATCCTGGCGCTCGGCTGCGTCGGCTGGATCGCCGTCGTCAGGGAGGCCCTCCGGGAGGCGGGAGCCGCCGGCCGGCGCGACCGCGCCCTCTGGGCCGGAGCCCTTTCGGGGTTTGTCCTCCTGAGCTACGCCTCGTACGGCGACCGCGACCACTACGGGACCGGCCACATCTGCCTCCAGTCGGTCGTGCTCCTCGCGCTCGCCTTCCTCGCGTCGCGGTGGGGGCGGCTCGGCCCGGCCTGGCGCTGCGCGCTCGCCGCCGGCGCCGCGGTCGACTTCTGCCTCGGGATCGCGCTCCAGTTTGCGGTCGAGGACTTCGCCCTCGACCGCTGGCTGACTCCCGGGCGCGGGCTCCTGGAGGTCTCCCGGACCTACTCGGTCGTTTCCCAGGCGAACCTCAGCGAGAAAATCATCGCCCAACTCGCATATTTTGCCGACATTGTGCCCACTCCTCCCGCGCTTGTGCTGGCGCTCCTGGGCGCGCTCCTCTGCATGGCCCTGTTGCGCGCCCGCCCGGCGCCCGATGAGCGCCGATAGCCCATGACCGATTCCAGACCGACCGTCGCCATCGTGATCCCCGTGTTCAACGAGGAGCCCGTCCTTCCCGAGCTGTTCGCGCGCCTCGAGGAGCTCTTCCGCGCCAACCCCGACTGCTCGTGGCGCGCGGTGTTCGTCAACGACGGCAGCCGCGACCGGTCGGTGGAGATGACGCGCGCCCAGGGCCTGCGCGACCCGCGCTTCGAGCTGGTCGAGCTGTCGCGCAACTTCGGCTTCCAGGGCGCCCTCGCCGCCGGGCTCGCCCACGCCAGGGGCGCCGACGCGGCGGTGACCATGGACGCCGACCTTCAGGACCCTCCGGAGGTGATCCCCGACCTCGTCTCGGCCTGGCGCTCCGGCGCCGAGGTGGTGCGGGCCGTGCGGCGGTCGCGCCAGGAGACCGGCGTGCGCAGGGCGGGCTTCGACCTCTTCCACGCGGTCTTCGGCCGGCTGACGGACTTCCCCATCGAGGCGAACACCGGGACGTTCGGCCTGCTCGGCAGGCCGGCGCTCGACGCCTTCTCGCAGCTGCCCGAGCGCAACCGGTTCTTCCCCGGCCTGAGGGCATGGATCGGCTTCGAGACGGCCGACGTGGCCTACGACCGGCAGGAGCGCGCCGCGGGTAGGCCGAAGCAGACCTTCAGGCGCCTGGTCCGCTACGCCGTGGACGGGTTCTTCAGCTTCTCGTACCTGCCCCTGCGCTTCCTCACCTACACGGGCATCCTCGTGAGCGGGCTCGGGTTCGCCCTCGGCCTCTTCTTCATAGCCAAGCGCCTGCTGGGGATCGAGACCGCGACGACGGGATTCACCACGCTCGTCTCGCTGGTCACCTTCCTCGGGGGGATCCAGCTGATCGGGATCGGGGTCCTCGGCGAATACCTCGGCCGCGTCTACGACGAGGTGAAGCAGCGGCCGATCTACCTGGTCAAGCCGCCGAGGCGCTGACGACGGCCCATGGGTCCCTTCCGGCTTCTCGCGTGGACGGGCCTGGCGGTCATCGCCGCGGCCGCCCTCTGCCACAACCTTCCCCGGCTCTCGCCCGGGATGTTCGACTGGGCCGAGCCCGGGAACGTGGCCGCCGCCCTCGCGCAGGGCCGGGGCTTCAGCGACCCCTTCGACGGGGGAACGGGCGCCACGGCGTGGGTGTCGCCCCTGCCGGCCTGGGTCGAGGCGGGGGTGTTCCTGGCCTTTGGCGTCAAGACCGCCGCGGCCGCCCGGGCGATGCTCCTGCTCACGGTCCTCGGCCTTGGCGCGGCCCACGCGCTCCTGCTCTCGGCCCTCGCCCCGTTCGGCGCGTGGATGAGGGGCGCCGCGTCGGCCGCGTTCCTTGTCGCCTGCGCGTTCCTGCCCGGGGGGCCGCTTGAGGTCCTGAGCGAGGCCTGGCTCGACCTGCCGCTCTCGGCGGCGCTCCTCTGGGCCGCGCTTGAGGCGGGGCGCCAGCCCGGCCGCCGAAGCGCGGCCGCGCTCGTCGCCATCGCTCTCCTCGCGCCGCTTGAGAACGCGGGACTCGCGGTGGCGGCCGGGATCGTGGTCCTCGTGCTTGCGGGGTCGTGGAGGGGAGACGTCCGCAGGCTGCGCGTCCCGGTCCTCGCCGCCGCGGCCGCGGCCGTCTCGGTGGGCGCCTGGAGCGCCCGCAACGCCGCCGCCCTCGGCCGCTTCGTCCCGCTCAAGTCCAACTTCTGGTTCGAGCTGCACCTGGCGAACGTCGACTCGGCCGACGGCCTGCCGCGGATGGAGACCGTGCTCCGGAGGCTCCCCTTCTTTGACACCGGCGAATTCGCCCGCTACTCCCGCCTGGGCGAGATGGCCTACGTCGAGAGCTTCCGCGGGCCGGCGGTCGCGGCCCTGCGCGCCGACCCGGCGCATTTCGCGGGCAACGTCCTGCGCCGCCTCGGCGCCGCCGCCGTGTTCTGCCGGCGCGAGGGGGGCGGGCAGCCCACGGCCTTCCGCTTCGCGCCGGAAGACGGCGCGCTCCTTGCGGCCTCCGGCGAGTGGATCGCGATGGGGCCGTCGGGCGGGCTGTGGGCGAGGATCGATTCCCCCCCGTCCCTCGAGCGCCAGAAGTTCCACCAGCTCGGCCTCAGGGACGAGGCCGGCGCCTGGCAGGACTGGCTCGAGAAGCGCCTCGCGTACGACGCGCGGTTCCGCGGCCCGGGCGGGATGGCCCTCGGCTTCCTGACCGCGGGGGTCCCCGTGGTGGCGCTCCTCCTTTCGGCGCTTCTTGCGGGCGGCCGGATGGCGCCGCCCGGGGCGTGGGCGGCGGCCATCGCCTTCGGGATGCTGCTGCCTTTTGTCCTCGTGAACCACAACGACCGCCACCAGCTTCCCCTGCTGGCCATGCAGGCCGTCGCGGTCGGGGTGTTCGCCCAGGCGGCGGCGGGCCTTTTCGCGCGCACACCCGCCCCGCAATGAAGCGAGCCCCGCTCCTCCTCGCCGCCGCCGCCCTCTGCCTGTACTGGTGGATGGCGACCAGCGTGTCGGACCGCCAGTGCACGACGGGCGACGAGATCGCGCACCTGACGGCGGGCTACTCCTACTGGACGACGGACGACTACCGCCTCCAGCCCGAGAACGGCAACCTGCCGCAGCGCTGGGCCGCCCTGCCGCTCCTGGGCCGCGGCCTCACGTTCCCCACCCTTGAGCAGAACGCCTGGAGGATCTCCGACGTCTGGGACCTCGGCTTCCAGTGGTTCTACGACTGCGGCAACGACCTGGAGTCGATGCTCCGGGACGGACGCCGGATGATCGCGCTCTTCGGGGTGGCGACGGGGCTGCTCGTCTTCCTTTGGGCGAGGCGGCTCCACGGCGACCTGGGGGCCCTCCTCGCGGTCGGCCTCTTCGCGTTCTGCCCGACCATGCTGGCGAACGGCGCCCTCGTCACGAGCGACATGGCGGCCGCGTGCATGTTCCTCGCCGCGGTGACGGCGTTCTGGGCGATGGCCCACCGCCTGACGCTCGTGCGCCTCGCCGTGTTCGGCGCCGCCCTGGGGCTCCTCTGCGTCGCGAAGTTCTCGGCGCCGCTCGTCGCCCCCATGTGCGCCCTGCTCTTCGCGGTCCGGCTCGCGGGGAAGCCGCTCCTCGAGGCGGGCTGGCCGCACTCCGCACCGATCGCGGGCCGGCTAAGGGTGGCCGTCCACCTCATCGGGGCGACGCTCGCGGCCTGCGCCCTGGCGGTCGCGGTCATCTGGGCGTCGTACGGGTTCAAGTACCCGATGTACCGCCACTTCGAGCCCAACCGCGTGCGCTCGCTCGTCGGATGGGACGTGCTCGAGGACCAGGGGGGGCCGCCCGTGGCCGTCTTCCGCTTCGCGAGGGCCCACCGGCTCCTCCCGGAGTCCTACATCTACGGGTTCGCCCACACCTACCGGTTCTCGCGCTACCGCAAGGCGTTCCTGAACGGGGAGTACCGGAGCCGGGGCTGGGTGCAGTTCTTCCCGTACACGACCGCGGTGAAGACCCCGCTGGCGCTCTTCGGGCTGATTGGCCTTGCGGGCCTGGGCGCCGCCGCCCGGCGCCGGAGCGCCGCCGAGTGGGGGGCGAGGCTGTACGCCTGGTCCCCGCTCCTCTCGCTCTTCGCGGTCTACTGGGCGTTCTCGCTCACGAGCGGGCTCAACATCGGCCACC
>CAYQOH010000088.1:0-10532 GCA_964419075.1 uncultured Opitutaceae bacterium
GCCATGGAGCGCGTGAGCGACTCGAGCTGGAGGGCCGTGCGGTCCAGGCTGTCCGCGCCCATGCGCAGCTCGGCAAAGGCCTGTGCGCGGTCGCCGAATGCGGACCGGACTCCACCCGCCGCTCCGGCGAAGGACACCGCCACGTTCTTGATGTTCCTGGCGAGCGCCAGGAGCTGCTCGCCGTAGTGCTCGATCAGCCGGTCCCAGGCCTTGATCGCCTCGGCGATCTTCGCGCTTCTGCGGTAGTTCTCCGACACCTGGCGCAGGTAGTCGCTCAGCCGCTCGCGAATCGACGACTTCAGCCAGTTCTCGATGGCCTCAAGCTTGCCGAGCCTGTTCTCGATCGCCGCCTCGGTGTCCAGGACCGTCTGCATCGAGGACTCAAACACCTCCCGCTGCTTCTTCGTGGCGAGGATCCCGAATGGAGGACGGGTCTCCGAAACCTGCTGCTTCTCCGCAATCAGCCGCTCCAGCGCATCCTTCAATGCGTTTCGACAAAGGTCCAGGTAGGCCTCGTCCCGCAGTAGCGAGATGACGTCGTCAGGCAGCGACATACCCGATGAGTTTGCGGGGTTTCATGACTTATCAGGGTATCAAAAACAGACCAAAGTCCCTTCTGGTCAATCAGAAACGCATAAGCGCGGCCGCGGTATTGGCGCCGAAGCGTGGCCGGCGGCGCCGATCCTTGACCCGACGCCTCCCTGGCGAATGATGGTGGCGGATCTTTTCCGATTGCATGAAATTCCGAAAACTGGGCCGCACCGAGTTCAATGTTTCTGAGGTCGGTTTTGGTGGCTGGGCAATAGGAGGTGGCTGGGGGCCCCAAAGCGAGGCCGACTCGGTTGCGTCCCTGAACAAGGCCCTTGATCTGGGCGTAAACTTTATCGACACGGCGGCGGGTTACGGTGAGGGGAAAAGCGAGCGGATCATCGCGTCGGTGCTGCGGGCCCGCAGGGAGGCGGTCATCGTGGCCACCAAGACCCCCCCGACGAGCGGGCCCTGGCCCCCGTCCCCATACTGCGTGGCCGCGCAGCGCTACCCCGAGCGCTACCTCCGCGAGAACGTCGAAGGGCGCCTGCGCAATCTGGGGACCGACCGGATCGACATCCTGCAGCTCCACACGTGGACCCGGGCGTGGAACAGGAACCCCGAGCCCTTCGAGGTGCTACGCGCGCTCAAGAAGGAGGGGAAGGTCCGGTTTGTCGGCGTGTCGACGCCCGAGCATGACCAGAACAGCGTGATCGACCTGATGAGGGGGGGGTGGGTCGATGTCGTTCAGGTCATCTACAATGTCTTCGAGCAGGAGCCGGCTGCCGAGCTGCTTCCTGCCGCTGCCGAGGCCGGCGTCGGCGTCATCGTTCGCGTGGTGTTCGACGAGGGTTCGCTCACGGGCAAGTGGACGCGGGACACCGTTTTCGCCGAAGGGGACTTCCGGCGCGCGTACTTCGAGGGCGACCGTCTTGGCCGTTCCATCGACCGGGCGTCGAGGGTCGCCGAGGCGGTCAAGGGCAGCGGCTACACGCTGGCGCAGGCCGCGATCAAGTTCGCGCTGGCGCATGGCGCGGTGGGCACCGTCATTCCCGGGATGCGCACGCCGCAGCAGGCGGAGGCGAACTGCCGGGTCAGCGACCTGCCCGCGATGACGCCGGAGCTTCAGCGTAGCCTTCGCTCGCACAACTGGCGCCGCGGGTTCTGGTACGCGGGCAAGTAGGCGCGGCGTCGGGGCCGCCGCTCACCGGGCCCTGGGCCTGGCGAGCGAGGCCGCGGTCCCCGGGGCGCCGATCCCGGGGAAGCGCTGGCGGAACGCGACTTTCTGCCAGGCGCGCGCGGTGGAGCCCCAGAGCCTCCCGTTCTGGAACACGAGGGCGTCCGAGGTGTAGGCGTTCTCCGGACCCCCCTTCCTGAGGCTCGAGAATTCCACGGGCTGGATCTCGTAGTCCATGCTCTCGCTCCGGCCGCGGCTCACCGACGAGCCGGAGCCCTGCTGGCTCCCGAGGCCGATGCTCGATCCGAAGCTTGCGCTGCGCAGGACCTGGAGGCGCCTGCCCACAAGGTCGGCGGCGAACTGGTTGGTCTCTCGGTCGCTGTTGGCATGGAACACCTTTGTGCCCATGTTCCCGAGGAGGGCGTCGGCCAGGGCCCTCCCCTCGGAGCCGCCCCCGAGGGCGGAGGCGAGGCTCGGGTAGTTCTGGGTGAGGTAGACGCTCGCGGCGCGGGAGGAGCGCGCGGTCGCCTGGAACATGGGGTCGTAGCGGCTCGCGAAATGCTGGCATTCGTCCGCCCAGATGAAGAGGGGCCGCCCCCCGCCGAACCCGTTGTCGGTTCGCCGCTCCACGGCCTTCTGGAGGCTGTACTTCCAGAGGACCGCGGCCATCCTGCCGACCTCGGACCATTCCTTCACGGGCAGGTCGACGACAACAATCTTGCCCGCTATCACGTCCTCCGGCGCAAGGGTCGTCTCCTCGCAGAAGAGCTCCCTCATCTTGCCGCGCATCAGCGCCTCGGCGAGCGTGGAGAACATCGCGACGATGCTGCCCCTGGTCTTCTCGCCCAGGGTGGGGAAGTGGCTGAGCCAGTAGCCCGCGACCTCCTTGCAGTCGACCGCCCACGGGGCGCCGTGGGCGCGCTGCCGGGCCGTCTCCAGGTGGCGCCAGCAGGCCGAGCGGGACCTCCATTCCTGGGTCGGCACGGCTCCCAGCTCGGTCGGGGCGCCGCGGACCACGTCGAACATGGCGTGCAGGGACACCGGCTCGCCGGCCATGACCAAAACGTCCACGCAGTTCCTGATGAGGGACCGCATCGCGCGCTCCCAGAACGGGTCGCCGCCCCGCGCACGCGAGTCCCCCGAGCCTATCGACGCGACCTCCATGAAGAGGGTGACGAGATTCTCGGTGAGCCCGGCGCCGGCGCCCGACCGCTGGGACTCGTAGCTCATGAAGTTGAAGCTCCAGGGGCCTCCTGAGCCGAACATGACGACGTCCGATCCGCGGCCGGTCTCCGAGGCGTAGGTCCGCCACAGCGCGGGCTCATCGGGCTTCGCGCAGAGGACAAGGCCCCCGAATCCGGCCGCCAGAAACGACCTTGCGATGGCGCTCCCGCTTCCCGAGGTCTTCCCTGAGCCCGTGCCGCCGAAGATGACGGTGCCCTCGCAGGCGTCCTTGATGCGCCACGCATCTGCCCCCAGGGAAACGAGGCCCTGGTGATCCGGCCACCCGAGGAGCGGCGGCCACGGCGTGTTCACAGGCTGCGGCCCCCGATCTCCTGCTCGCAGGCGAGCCGCGGAAGGGAGGCGTTCTCGAAAAGCTCCTCCAGCGAGACGAGACGGTGCGCCTGCCGGCCGCCGGGCCGTCGGCCCCATTCAGCGTCGACGTCGGGGGCGACCTGCCTCGCCCTCCGGTCAAGCTCCACACCGAGCAGCAGCTCGGACTGGCGAAGCTGCTCGGGTGAGGCTCCCTCGGAGAGACCGTCGATCGCCGCCAGCATGCGTCGATACGGCGCGAGGGGCTCGTCCGTGCCGCGCCGCGCGATCCGCGCGTTGAGGTCCCCGAGCGTCCGCACGAATTCCCGGACGAGCCAGCCCGACGGCGGCCGACCGGGTGCCTCCTGAGCCCCGGCGACAAGCTCGGGATCCAATGGGTGCTGCATGCCGGCCTCGAAGGACTCCGTCAGGGGCGCGTGGCAGTGGGCGGCGTCAAGCGCCGGCGCGGGGAAGACCGCCGAGCCAACGAGCGTCGCCTTCGCGCGCGCCGCCGCCGCATCGAGGGCGGCGAGCGACTCCGGGCAGACGCGGCCGACGTGCTCCCTGACGGCGGCCCTCCATGGGCCCTCCGACGGTATCCCGACCTTGGCGGGCTTGAACGCGCAAAGGGAGCGGGCGAGGACCGACTCCAGCTGCTCCGCCATCGCGGCGATGACGGCCGGCGCAAGCTCCGCGCCGAGCCGCTCCACGCAGGGCGGCCCGTCGCCGCCGATCATCCGCTCGAGGATCCTCAGGACGGCGATTCGGGGCGCCTCTATCGCGGCCAGGAGCCGCACGCAGACGCCGTCCACCCTGAGGGCCGGCGCCGCGCCGGGGCCGACGCTCGCCCGGTACCCAAGGCCCTCGAGCGCCTCGGCCTGCCGGGTAACCCAGGCGGTCTTGGCCGCGTGTCCCGCGCGGGCAAGCGCGGCGGAGTCGACGCACTCGAGCTTCCCCGGGGACTCCGCGAAGGAGGTGAAGTTGAGCACGCGGGCGTGCACGTGGAGAAACGGCATGAGCCAGCGGTTGTTAGGCTCGGCGAACTGGCCCGCGAGCAGGCGCCCGGTGGCGCGCCCGCCCGAGGATCCCGGGTTCCGCGCGCATGCGCCCGCCTCCACGCGCGCGCAGAAGTCGTCCGCAAGGGCCCGGAAGCGGTCCAGGACCCGCCGGTCGCCGGCGACGAGCGCGAGGGCGGAGACGCAGGGGTCGGCGACCTGCACGAAGTCGAACGCGCCGAACCGCCTCGCGGGCCGGGCGTACTCGCGCGGCAGGGGCCTGTGCGGTGGCACGTTTCCGAGGTCGTAGTGGCCCGGCCCGAACCCCGGCACCCAGGGAAACGCGGCGTGGAAGAGCTTTCTCCAGCGCGCGAGGTTGAGGTCCCGCGAGAGCCGGCCCATCTCGGAAGCGAGCGCGCCGACGCAATAGGGCTTGGGGAAGGGGGCGATCACCGAGGGATCGGCGCCGAGCAGGAAGCGGTGGTAGCTCGAGTGGTGGCTCGAGGCGGCCGCGAGAGGGAATGGGTATGCCGACGAATCCACGTCCGAACACCTCAGTGGGCCCCGCCGCTGGTGAAGCTGGTGACCGGTGTGTCCTTGTCGGACTTCTTGGTCGCCGCCGAGTCGTCCCTGAGGATCACTCCGGGGGGCGGCGGGCCGATGGCAAAGGCGATGACGACGGGCGGCGCCGGCAGGTACTGGGCGTTCCCGGGCTGCGTGGCCGTGATCGTCACCTCTCCCGCGGTCCCGGTTGGAGTGACGACGTTGCCGGCGAGCGTAGCGGGACCGGAGTCGAGCGCGAGCGACACGGGGAGTCCGCTCGACGCGGTGACGCCGAGCGCGAGCGCCGGCGATCGCGTAGAGACGGCCCCTGGGGGCGCGTACGTGATCGTCTGGGTGAGGAGCGGCGAGAAGTGGGCCATGACCGACCGGTTCCCGCTCATGAGAATGGAAAGGGACGGCGTCGCCGCCGTGGCATCCCCGGTCCAGCCGGCGAATGCGTTTCCAGCGCCCGGGGTCGCGAAGGCGGTGGCCTCCGCGTTCGGGCGATAGCTGCCCGCCCCGGACACGGTCCCGACTCCGGAAGCGGAGACCGACAGCGTGTAGAACGGGTTCTGCACGGAAACGGCCGCCGAGGCGGAAGGGGAGGGGTTGAAGGTGGCGTTCCCTTGGTCGAGCACGGTCACCGCGTAGCTCCCCGCTGCGGGAAACGTGACCGTCTGGGCGGGCCCCAGCCCGCCGGCCGAGCCGCCCCAGGCGTAGTTGCCCGTGGAGCCTCCGGAGGCCGAGAACGCCACGCTCTGGCCTGCCGTGATGGATACGGCCGAGGGCGAGACCGTCACCGTTCCCTGGTTTGCCTTCGCCACCGCCACGGACTGGGACGAGGTGGCCGCGAGGCCCCTCGCATCGGTCGCGACCGCGCGCAGGAGCACCACGCCCGCCCCGCGAAGGGTGTAGGAAGCGCTCTCGGAATCGGAGGGGTTCGAGGGGTGGGTGTTGGCGGCAACGACGCCCCAGCTGCTTCCGTTGTCCCATGAGGCGTCGATCTCGACCGAGGCAAGCGGGCTGGCGCCGGACGAGGCGGCCGCCGTGGCGCTTACGCTGACGGTCTGGAAGACCGTTGCCGACGACGGCGCCGCAAGGCCAACGGCGGGCGGCGGCGGCGTGGGCGTGGGGGACGGCGTCGGGGTGGGCGTCGGGGTTCCCCCGATCGTGCCGCTCCCGCCGGCGTCCATCGCATTGGTCTCGACCGCGCTCAGCGGATTGCGGGAGACCATCACCTGGAAGTACCAGAAGCGAAGGGAGTAGGTGCCGGGAGCGAGGCCCACCAGGGTCCAGGTCCCGTGAACGGTGCCGTCGGCGGGGGTGCTGCCTGCCCCGTAGAGGTGAATGGAGGCCGTCGCGCCGGAAACGGTCCCGGCCCCGCTGACGCTGATGCTGGGGCCGGACCTGCCGGCCGTGGCGAGGAGCTGCGCGATCAGGCTTCCGGACCCGTCCACCAGGTCGATCCTGCCCGGGTCGCTCACGGTGCCCCCCGGGTCGTCGTCGCAGGTCCAGAGGACCTGGAAGTTCAGGCGGTAGCCGCCGGCGCCCATCGCTATGGGCTCCGACGCATAGCTTCCGGCCTGGGCCCTGGCGCCCGGCGCGAGAGCGTGCAGGGCCGCGAAAAGGCACCCGGCTGCGATCCATCGTGCTCCGGTCGAGATCACGGCCGGATGGGATAGTAACACGTAATATTAGACAAGTCTAAAAATGACGCAGGCGTTTTTTTCCGCTCACGCGCCGGGCTCGCGCGAGTCGTTCGAGCGCCTCCCGCCGAGGATGATGAACGTGCCGTCCAGGCCGAGGAGCCGCCTCAGCTGCGCGCGCCACGGGGCGCTCGCCCTCCACGGCGGGATGAAGGGCTCTCCGGGATGCAGGCGGATGCCGGCGACGCTCGCGGGAAGGCCGAGGGCGTACGTGGCCCAGTGGAGCGGATTCCAGTCGCCGAACCACCAGGGGGGAATCCTCCCGTCGGGCGTCACCGGCATGGCGATGCACTTGCGGTAGAGCCAGCGGCCCTCGGCCGGCGCGAAGATCACGTGGAAGGGAGGGAGCGTTCTGAGCTCGCGGCGCGCCAGGAGCGGCCGCTCGGCGAAGGACACGCTTGTCGTGCGCCCGCCCTCGCCGTGGCTGTACGAGAGCTCGCGGCAGACGCGTCCGCCGAGCAGGTTCGAGCTCTCGTCGGCGCACTCCTCGGTGGCCGCCTGGCAGATCCACCGGTTGCGCAGGTTAGCGATCAGGGGCGCGGCGCTCTCCCTGCCCCCGAGTTTGAGCCACACGGAGTTCTGCGACTGCGTGGCGGCGTAGACGGCGCCTCGGGCTTCCCGCACGACGTCGACCTCGCAGTCCGCGCGGACGGCGTGGCGCTGCCACTCGTCCTGCTCGACGAGGACGATGTTGCGGTTCTGCCAGTCCGGGCCGTCGTTGCGCCGGTCGAAGCGCTCGAGGATGATTTGATAGGCGAGGGCCTTCACGAGCGTGGACGCGTACCGCCTCTGGAGCGCGTACTTCTGGGGGATTGCCATGCACACCACCTTGCCCTGCTGGATGTCGCGCAGGTCGAACGTGCTGTCGGAGCAGAAGACCTCGGCGATCTCCGGCTCGGCGAAGGGGACCAGGAAATTATAGAGGGTGCCCCGCACGCCGCCCAGCTGCTCGTGGGGCTGGCTCCAGTAGTTGTTCTCGAGCTGGAAGCGCGCCTCCGAGAAGGCGGGGGAGGCGGCGAGATTGGGATGCTCCCCGGCGCACCGCAGCAGGTACCCCCGGTAGCTCTCCTGCACCGTCAGGATGTCGAAGAGGGTGAGCAGGCTCGGGGCCTCCCCCGGAGCACGGCCCGCCCCGGCCGCCTTGGCGGCCCGCACCAGGCGGATCCCCCAGGCGATCTTGTCCCTCGCCTGGGGCACGAAGAACTCGTCGCGCGTGGCGGCCTCCTCCACGGAGAGGGCGGTGTCCACGATCAGCTTCGCGCACGTGTCCGCGGGGATTTCCTCCATGGCGAGCAGGTTCAGGCGCACGGACGGCCGCCAGTCGGCGGGCGCCCATGGCGGGCGCGTGCGCAGGACGCACAGGTCCTCCTCGCGCCCGTAGTGGCGCAGGAGCGCCTCGATGGCCTGCCACTCGTTTCCCTTCTCCCCGCAGACGAAGCCGCCCCAAGGCGGGACCCGGTACCTCAGGCGGCGCCACGGATCGGAGTCCGCCTGGAGCGCCTGCGCGCTCTGCTGGGACAGCCACCGGATACGTCCGATCTGCCGCTCGATCGCCGCGGCTTGGGCGGAGGGGGCGCCCCGCCTCTCCGCCTCGAGCCGGGCGCCGCTCAGCCGCGCGAGCTTGAGGCTCAGGTCGCGCTCGAGCGCCCGGTGGCCTTCCCTCAGGCGCCGGAAGTCGCGGCACGCGGGGCTGCGGGGCCACTGCGGCCGCTCGATCCCGGGTTCGTTGACGCACAGCGAATGA
This sequence comes from uncultured Opitutaceae bacterium, assembly GCA_964419075.1. Lineage (GTDB taxonomy): Bacteria > Verrucomicrobiota > Verrucomicrobiia > Opitutales > Opitutaceae > Palsa-1447. The sequence goes on from CAYQOH010000088.1 coordinate 8,227, forward strand.
AGCCTCGGCATGATGCAGGCGAGCGTCTTTCCGGACCCGGTGGCCCCGGTCACGCATCCGCCCCGGCAGCCTGCGTCGCGGTCGACGGCAACGCCCGCATACGCATACATGGCGCCCGGGTGCCTCAGGTAGACCGGCCTCCGTTGCTTCGGGCCGAGGACGATGTGGGCGAGGACGGCCCACGCCGCGGGCAGGGTCCACCATTCGATTCGTGACAGCAGGCCCGCCGCCAGCGGGTGGCGGCCCCCCCGAATCCAGGCCGGCGACCAGGCGACCGGCCTTAGCATCCCCTGTGACTGAAGCAGGTGGATGAGAACCGCGGCCCCTAGGACCACGGCCAGGGCCTCGCCGAGCCTGGCGAGAAGATACGCGGCGTGTGCGGCCCGGGTCATGCCCGGAACCGACATTAACGCGTATTATTAGACAAGTCTAATCTCGCAAGGCAGGCGGCCGTCGCGGCCGCCTTAGTGCCAGCGCCCGCTGCGCCACGCCCAACGGCCTCCAACCCGGCCCCAGCGGCCGCCCACCCACGCCGCGCCCCGGAAGGGCGCGCGGGAATAATGGCCGCCGTGCCAGTACCAGCCGATGCCGCTCCAGCCCCAGTACCCGCCGATCCACGCGTAGTCGGGATACGGGCAAACGGGAATGGTCTCCACAATGGGGGCCGGCGGCTCGGAGGGGACCACCGTGCCGTCGGCCATGTCGGGCGCAGGCGGCGGGGGCGTCTCAGGGGCCGGCATGACCGAGGCGCCCGCCGGCGGTGCAGGCGGCGGCTCCGCAGGGGCCTGGGCCGCGGGACTACCGGGCGCGGTAGGCACCTCAGGCGGAGTCTGCGGCTGGGCCGGCGGGCCACCTACCGTCCAGGCCCCGTCGACCCAGACCCAGCCTGAACTGCCCTGGACCCAGTGCCCGGCGATCCAGGAGGCGCTCGGTGACGGAGGGAGCTCCCAGTGACCGGGCACCCACACCCAGCGCTGGGCGACGTTGTTCCAATGTCCTGCCATCCAGACATATCCCTGTCCCGGAGAGGGCGTCACCTGCTCGCCGACCACCTGGGTCGCCGGGGTCTGGTAGACGGCGTTCTGCGTGTACACTGGCGCCGAGTAATAGTATCCGGAGGGGGGATAAAAGAGCGGCACGGCCAGATTCAGCCGAAACCCGACGTAGGCATTGGCGTGCGTGGGCGCGCCCAGCGCTAGGGCTGCGGGGATGAGGAACAGGCTTTTGGCATTCATGGTGTTCTATGAATATGACGCTCCATGATGACAAAGGATACACCCCCAAGGTTCCCCCTGCAACCGAAGGGCGGGTCCGCGCCCTCAGAGGATCGAGCGAAGACCGGGGACACGCCGGGCGAGGTCGGAGAGGAGGTAGCTCCCGGCGAGCCCGACGGCTGTGAGGATCGACACCTTGAAGAAGGGATCGGCGTCCAAGGGGCGCAGCCAGAGGGTGAACAGGACGAGCACGACCGGATGAAACACGTACACGCCGAACGATCGCTCGGACAGCCAGCGTGCAAGCGGCGTGGCAACGTCAAGCTTCGCTGAACAGAAGGCCAACGCGCCAAGGCCGAGCCCGAGGCCCGTAAGCTGCTCCCAGGCGGCCATCCCCAGGGCCTCCGGATGCCAGCCACCCGAGATGCCGGCCGTTCCCCGCCCCTTCAGGACCCCCGCCGCCACGAGCACGCCGGCGAGAGCGGCGGGGCCAAGGACCAGGGCTGCCCATCCCGCCCGGCGCGCAAACCTTGAACGCGCAAGGCCCACGAGCCATCCGCCGCGGGCGGCGGCCGCCCCGGTGGCGAACGCCATGACGTACTGCGGAAAATAGCAGAGCTGCATGTTGAGGACCGACTGGCCCACGGGCTCCACGGTCCTGACGAGGAACGTGGCGGCGACCAGGCAGCTGGCCCATATCGCGATCGCGCGGGGCCCCGGAAGCCGCCCGGAAGGCGCGGCGCCGGGCCCGCGCGTCGAACCGGCCGCCCGCCACGCGGCAAGTCCCGCCGAGAAGATGAGCAGGGCGACTGCAAACCACATCGGGCCCGTCCCACTCAGGAACCGGCCGCTCGAGAAGTACCTCAAATAGACCCCGGGGGGGCCAAAGTCGTGGCCGCCCGGGTTGATGCCGTAGACAATCACGGGGTGAAGGAGCGCGACATAGAGGAGCGTAGGCGCCCCGAGGCGCAGGAGGCGCTCCCGCATAAAGCCGGCCGGCTCCCGCCGCTCGAGGGAGCCCTGGGCGAAATAGCCGGCGATGAGGAAGAGGATCCCCATGAAGAACGCCTGGAGGTGCCCCTGCCAGAACGC
>CAYQOH010000089.1:0-10460 GCA_964419075.1 uncultured Opitutaceae bacterium
CTTCATGGTCCGGTAGATTCGCTGCCACGCCGGCACGTCCGTCGGCGGGTAACCGGTCAGCGGCCAAACGGAACACTCCAACGTGCCGCGGAGGAAGACGGGACGGCCATTCAACGTGAACTGGGTGCCTCTTGCGGCAAAGTCTCTCATCCCGAAACGCACGGTGCGCTCGTCGTCGCCGAGCTTCACGGTCAACTCGGTCATGTTCGGCGAGAACTCGTCCCACAGCTTTGCCGTGTTCATCTCCACTTCAACTTCGGCCTGACCGCCCTTCGCATTCCAGGCGGCGGTCACGCTTTCCCCGCCTACACTTAGCGTGCCAGTGCCGTCCTTGCCCGTTGCGTTGCCGATGCGCGCCTTTACCCGTACCGTCTTCTTCGCGGCGTTGGGATAGACCTGCACGTCGTCGAGCCACACCGGGGGCGTTGCGGCCAGTTCGATGCGACCGACAATGCCATTCATATTGCCCCAGGTGCCGCCGAAAAGCGCGGAGACGAACTGGCCGAGGTCGATCTTCACGGTGTTGTCCACGCAGATCGTGAGCCGGTGCTTGCCCGGCGCGACGCCAAGGCCGAGGTCAAAAAAGTGGGGAGCAATCAGGCTGTCCTGCGTGCCGATCAGATTTTCGTCGAGCCAGACGGTCGTGACCCAACGGCATCGTTCGAGGAGGAGCGTCACGCGCTTGGCCTGCCAGGCACGCGGTATCTCGATGTCGCGCTGATACCATGCCGGTCCGGCGTAGTCGGAGAGCCGGTACGGCCCTTCGAGCGAAGGCGGCTTGGTGTTTCTCGGCCCTAGGCCGGCGTCGTCAATGGTTCCTGGAAGGCGGATCTTGCCGGGTAGGTCGCGAGCGAAGCCTTTGGCGTCGGTTCCGCCGATCTCAAATCGCCACTCACCTGCCAGCGAGAGAGGTTGTTCTGCCATCGTGTCGCTGGGCCATGCCAGCGCGGCAGCGAATACGAGGCACGGCAGAGCGAACCGACGATTTCGAGTCTTCATGGCTAGATTTTTAGTTACAGCAGGTTGGCGGCGCGTTGGAAGTCTGGACTTCCTTCAGATGTGCGGACGGAGGCGCCCCGTTGCTGTCTAGAGAGGGGTCTTTGGAGCCAGCGGAAGCTTCAAGCCAACTGATGGAGCACCGACGGCAACGAGAGAGGTGGCGCGCTTGTGCCTGAGGACAGTGTCTCCTAGGGCATCGGCTTCGCCGTGGAGACCGGCCCAGAAACCGCGGGGGGCATGGGCGGCAGCTCGGACTCCGCTGCGTCAGGATGCGTGGTCCCCTCAAAGCCCTGCGGCAATGCCGCTATGAAGCCGTGATGCAGCCCGTTCACGATTGTCCTCAGCGTCCCGACATCCATGTTCTGTGCATCACCAGAAAAGGGGATGCGGGTGGCCAGCTGCTTGGTATCACGATTCCTGAACAGCTTGATCACGGAAACAAGGACGTCCTTCCGAATGCGCGCACCGAGCTTCCTGCCTGCGTCGCCGTCATTCCTGAAGTCGACCTGATTCAGGAACGGCTTCAGGTATCCCTCGTAATGTCCATTCTGCATGGCCATCTGCCCGAATACATCGAACTGCCCCTGCGACACGTCGATGCCGACGTAGGCCCGCAGCAGTTCGTTCAGGGCCGGCAGGGAGACCCTCCTCAGCTCAAGGGCGAGCTTGAAATGCGGCTGGTCCGCGAGGGGCTCCAATTTCGCGTTCAGGCGCAGCTCTCCATTTCCGATCGACCGCCCCGAAATGTCGATCGTTGCCGGGAAGACCTCGGCCCTCCTCGAAGGACGGTTGCGCAGCCCCGTCGCAACGACATCAATGTGCTCGATCCCGATGTCAACGCGCGGCTCGTGAGTCGTGTCAACAAAACGAATGACGCCGCCCTTGATCTTAAGACGCGTGATTCTAATCGGGAAGATGTCCATAATGACATCCTGCCAGCGATGATCAGCCGTCAGCTGGCTTGTCTCATCGGTGGGGCCGCGGAGGAGAATTAGGCTCCCGTCGGTCACATCAATGCTGCTGACAAACTTCTTCTTCAACATCTCTCCCCATGCGATGGAGAAGTCGATTGTCCTCGCGGTGAAGAACGGCTCCCGGACCTTGCCGTTGCTCTTGAAGATCTTGATGTTGTCGATCCGGTATGCTCCCCGCCATAGTTGCAGTTCTACGTTGCCGACGTGGCCCGCGTAGCCGGGGATATGGCTGAGCCGGCGGTTGATCGCGCGGTGGATATACCCGGGCGCCAGCACTCGGGCGACTCCGGCAACCGCAAGGAGGGTCAGCACGATGGAAATGGTCACCTTATGCCAACGGCGGACGCGGCCCGCGTGGTGCGGTTCGGCCGGTCTAGAGGATGAGTCCATCTCCTCTACAGTATATCCTCCGCAGCCACTGTTCCCTCCAAACGGTAGGCGCCCGCATAATTCGGCGCATTCCCGAGGGGAATCCCCTGGCGATTCCGAAACCCAACTAATGCACAGAGCATAGTGAGCCCAGGCAAAGTCCGGGCGGGGCGGTTGACCAAGACGTGAAATGCGAACCTTCGGAACCGATGCTCGCCAGAATCGGCGCCTGTCCTTAGGACTTCAACCACCCACAATGAAACCCATCACGAGGTTCTTCCTGGTCGGACTCGCATGCGTATCCGCAGCATGTGCCGAGGTGCCGACAATCATCGCCAACGGCTTCGACGCCTACAAATCCTCGGGATCCAGGGAGGCGCTCGCCATCTGGCTTCAGGGCTCCCCGGCAACGGCCAACATCGATACGATCGGGCTGCCTCCCGACATCGGTCCGGGCTTCGAGAAACCCGGGGCATTTGGCCCCATGGAGTCCTGTGAGGTGATCGCCGTCTACACCCCGACGGCCCGGCTGCGGAGGATCTACGCCGTCGCCTATTTTCCGCAGGGTCCCCTGTTCTGCCGCTTCGACCTCTACCGGATAAAGGGTGTATGGGTGACGTATGCGCTTAAGCTCCATACGATTCCGGAACAGGTGCTTCCGGTGGAGTTGATTGAGAAGCCGAGCTAGCCCTCCGCGGACCTGGTGCCCGAGTCGGTCGCACTCCGGCGGAAATTGACACGCCCAACCGCTCGCTGGGATCATTGGAACACCAAGGATGTCGTAGTTGGCAACCCCGTACCCCATGAAGAAGCATTGGCTTGTGTTACCTGCCGCACTTCCGTTCGCGGCGGTTGCCTTGGAAACGCGGCCCCCGTTTCCCTCCGTCAGGATCGAGTCGCCGGCCTTGTCCCTCGTGGGAGACGCCCTGCAGCGGGCGCCGGACTTCGTGAGCGACTTTCAGCGCCAGAACCAAGGGTGCGTCCCGGCGGCACGGCACGTCTCGAGGATGCCGGTCGTCACGCCTGCGGGCGAGGCGGACCCGAAGATGATCAAGGCGCCCGACCCGTCGGTTGACTGCAAGTTGATCGTCAAGGTCCCCGATATTGAGCCGGCAAAGTGAGTGGTGCGGCTGATCCCTTCCGCGGCGGGGTGATCGACCGAGGGCGTGAATGCCGAAGGCCGGTCCCCCGGTTGCTGGCCGCCTCCTTAGTGTCCCCTGCGCGGATATGGATCTCGTCGAGATAGGCCAAGACGGCGCCCTATCCGCGGAAGCCGGGCCGCTTCCGGACGTCGCCCGGTCGGCGGTCGAGTCCACCGTGCAGCTCTATTCAAAGGTCGGCTGGAGTCGGCCGTGGATCGGCTATCTCGCGTTCGAAGGCGGCGCCTGCGTCGGCACCTGCGCCTTTACGCATGCACCGAGGGACGGGGGCGTCGAGATCGCGTATTTCACCTTCCCCGGCGGCGAGGGCCGCGGCGTCGCCACGCGGATGGCGGGGCGCCTCGTGTCGCTCGCGCGGGTCTCCGCGCCCGAGGTCTCAATCACCGCCCACACCCTGCCGCACGAGAATGCGTCGACACGCGTGCTCAGGAAGCTAGGCTTTCTGCTCGTGGGCCCCGCAGTTCACGAGATGGACGGCCAGATTTGGGTATGGCGCATGGCGGACACGGCACCGGACCGGCCGGGTCCTGCGTGCGCCCCGGTTTCGGCGCCTTTGGGCCGCGAGCGGCGGCCTCGCTGACGCCGCCTGCCGGGACACAACGCGGAAGCTCCCATGGCATCCTCTCCAGGAATGGCTCGGCAGATCGTCCTGACGGTTGCGGCCGCCGCGCTGACGCTCGGAAGCGCGTTCTTCGTCTTCTACACGGTGCGCCTCCTGGTGGTGACGCGGGGGCTTCGCGCGGTTCGCGCCGGGGGGCACGGCGCCTACGTCGGCGCCGTCGCCTTCCCCTTGCTTGCGGTCCTCCTCGGATGGGGCGCTTGGCGCATCGCGTGCGTGATTCGCTGCCGCCGGCCTCCCTCCAATGCCTGAAGCGCACGCCCCGATCCGGCTGGCCGTGTCATTCGAGCACGACCGCGAGGCCTACTCGGACGGCAAGGGCGAGTTCGTGGACAGGATCATGGCCGGGGCGTGTCCCGGCGGCGGGCGACCGGCGCTCCCCGTCGACGGCCGCTTGCGTGGGGCGCCCGGTCCGCGCTAGGGATTCACCATGAGCATCCGCATCGTCCGCCTCGGATCCCCCCGTGCTCCGGGTGAGGGCACAAGGATCGGCACCGTCCGCCTGCCGCCGCGCGGGGTGCCTAAGTCACGGTTTGCCGAGGAGAACTGGTACGACGCGTGGCTCCCGGGCCTCGCCCCGCAGATCGGGACCATGAAGCAGGGACGGGTGGCCGAGACGCCGCAGCAATGGGCGGCCTTTGTGAGGAAATACAGGGCCGAGATGAACGAGCCCGGCGCCCGGCACGAACTCAGGCTCCTGGCGGCGCTCTCCCACACGGCCAACTTCTCGGTCGGCTGCTACTGCGCGGATGAGGGCCGGTGCCACCGTTCCATTCTGAGGCAACTCCTGGTCGAGAACGGGGCCAGGGTCGAATAGGCCTGCCCGGGAAGCCGGCCTACCGGGGCGCCCGCGGAGGGCCGCCCCGGGCCTTGTCCTGGAGGGCCCGTATGCGCGCGACGCTCTCGTCCACCTCGATGAGGCCGAGGCTCGCGATCATCTGGCCGATCGTCGTCTTCGGGTCGTTGGACCAGAAGATTCCCATGTCCTCGGTGTCGTAGTAGTGGAACCCGACCCTGTCCCCATATTTGCGCCTCAGCGCCTCTCCGTTCTCAAGTTGGGCCTCCCAATGGAGGACGGCGTAGGACAGGTCGATCTCGTGAACCAGGACGGATTCCGACGCCGCCTGGGCCTCGATCATCCCGAGGGGGCTTAGGAACGCCGCCCGGGCCTTCGGCGTTGCGCTGACAATGTAATACCCGTGCTCCCGCGCGTACGATGCGGGACGCACCGCTTCCGCCGACGCCGACGGGAGCGCGACGATATCGGCGCCCGCCCGTGCAAGGGCGGCCCAGCCGTCGGGGTACAGCATGTCGAAGCAGATCTGGATCCCGAGGCGCCCGAAGTCGCAGGCGAAGACCGGGTATTCGCTCCCCGGGGTGGTCCCCCCCTCGAGCACGTCGCTCCCCGTATATGCGACGGGATGCACCTTGCGGTAGATGCCCGCAATGGCTCCCTCCCGGTCGACAAGCACCGCGGTGTTGCTCAGGCGATCGGGGTCTGCCTCGCGCATGAGGACCGGGGCGACCAGATAGCAGGCGTGAAGGCGGGCGCAGGCACCAATCCGCTGGCGAACCTCGTCCAGGCGCACGGCCTGCTCGGCGACCGTCTCGCCCGGGCGCGCGAAGAACGTCTCGGGCAGCACCACAAGATCGAGGCGCTTGGACGGATAGTCTCGCGTGGCGACGTCCGCCATTTCCCCCACCAGCAGGTCCATCCTGTCGAGGCGCTCCCCGAGCGGCGCCTTGAGGATGTCCGTGCCGCTGACCACGGTGCCGATGAGGACCTTGCGGGGCGGGTGGTCGCGTCGCGGGACGAAAGGGGAGTCCGCCTGGGCTCCCGGCAGCGCGGCGGCCCAAAGCAGGACGACGGCGATCGCGGCGAAGCGCGCCGGGGCGGCGGCGCGAAGGGAGTGGCGCGGCATCATGGGATAGTGTTCGGGGCGGGGCGGGGATTCCCCGGGGGCAGCGTACCGCTGCGTTGCCGCGCGTCGACCCGCAAATCGCCGCGTGCGCGGCGCCCCGGGGCCGGTCAGCCCGAGCGAACCACCGCAAGGGCGTCGCGGTACTGCCTCTCGAAGTCTGATCCGGAGGAGATCTCCATGCCGAGGTTCCGGATGAGTCCGTCCTTCAGGCCGTAGATCCACCCGTGCACCGTCAGCTGCTGGCCGCGCTCCCAGGCGTCGCGCAGGATCGTGGTCTGGCAGACGTTGCCCACTTGCTCGATCACGTTCAATTCGCAGAGGCGATCCGTGCGGGAAGTCTCGCCGCCTGCCGCGTTCACGCAGTCCCGGTGCTTCTCGCAGACATCCTGGACATGCCGGAGCCAGTTGTCTGCGAGGCCGATCCGGTCGCACCGCAGCGCGGCGCGCACCCCGCTGCAGCCGTAGTGGCCGCACACGATGACGTGCCTCACCTTCAGCACATCGACCGCGAACTGCATGACCGACAGGCAATTCAGGTCCGTGTGCACCACGACGTTGGCGATGTTGCGGTGGACGAACAGCTCGCCCGGCAGCAGGTTCACGATCTCGTTGGCCGGGACCCGGCTGTCCGAGCACCCGATCCACAGATACTCCGGCGACTGCTGGCGCGAAAGCTTCGGGAAGAACTCGGGATCGCGGGTGCGGATGGCGTCCGCCCACGCGCGGTTTTGCGCGAAGAGGTGGTTGAGTTGTCCCATGGGCAGAGATGCTTCAAGAGACCGCGGACTTGTCGATTTCATTCAGGGCGCCGGGCGTCCGCCGCGGGTGGCCCCGCGGCCCGGGTCCGGCGAACCTCGGGGGTGGGCGTCGGGCCGTAGGGGCGGCTGCCCCCGCCGTTCGTCGCGCAGATTCGACCGTTCACGGCTATTGGCGTGCATAATAGAGGGAATTTCGCAGGTTGGCCGCATGAAGAACCTACCCCTTGCGGTCGCGATCTCCCTGTCGATCGGCTCGGCCGGCCTCCCAGGCCAGGCCGTGACCCTGCCCGAACCTAGCCCTCTGGCTTCGGTATCCCAGACCATTGGCATCACCAATGTCACCGTGGTCTACCACAGGCCTTCCGTCGCGAGGCGCGAGATCTGGGGGACGCTCGTGCCCTACGGCTTCAACGACCTCGGGTTCGGAACGTCGAAGGCCGCCCCCTGGCGGGCCGGGGCGAACGAGAACACGACCGTCACCTTCCAGCACGACGTGACGGTGGCGGGGAGCCCGCTCAAGGCGGGGACCTATGGGCTGTCGATGGCGCTCTCGGCCGAGGGAACGGTGACCGTCATCTTCTCGCACGACGCGGGCGTGTGGGGCAGCTTCTTCTACGACCCGGCCCACGACGCCCAGCGCGCAACGGTAAAGTGGGAGGATGCGCCCTTCCATGAGCAGCTCACCTATGATTTCTCCGACGTGACCAAGGACGCGGCGGTGCTGGCGCTCTCCTGGGAGAAGAAACGGATTCCGATCCCGATCAAGGTCGACACGAAGGCGATCGTCGTGGCGAACCTCAAGGACGAGCTGCACAGCTCGAGGGGCTTCCATTATCAGGCATGGGTCGAAGCCTCGAACTACCTCCTGGAGAACCATATCGAGTTGCCGCTCGCCCTTGAGTGGGCCGAATTCGCGATTGGCGACAAGTTCATAGGCGAACGCACGTTTGGCACGCTCTCCAACAAGGCCGACATCCTCGACGCGATGGGCCGAGCGGCGGAGGCCAGCGCCGTGATGGACGAGGCGATGAAGATCGGCACGGCGGGCGAGGTCCACCAGTACGGCCGCGCGCAACTCGCGCGCCACAACAAGGAGCGTGCGCTCGCCGTGTTCAAGCTGAATGCCCAGCTCCATCCCGACGCATGGCCGGTGAACTACGGCCTCGCCCGCGGGTACTCGGCCGTGGGCGACTACAAGTCGGCCCTGGAGGCCCTGATCAAGGCGCAGGCCCAGGTACCGGCCGGCGACGCCATCAATGCCGAGGCCATCAAGGTGAACATCGAGAAGCTGAAGAAGGGGCTGGACATCAACTGAGGCGAAGGCCTGCCTGACAGGGGATGATCGCCCGCGCCCCTCGGACACCCAGGCCCCGCCGCCGGCCATAGGAGCGCCATGGCCAGCCCTTCCAAACCGGCGGCCGGGCGCCTCGGGCGCGTCCTCGTAAACCACCTGGGGTTCCCGTGCTCCGCAGGGAAAGAGGTCATCGTGCGCGGCGAACACGACGGCTTCATCGTCCAGGACATGGGGATCGTGACGACCGCCGTCATGGGCGCGCACGAGGACTTCCAGCCGATCATGACCGGGGCGCTCCGCCGGGTGGAGTCCCCGTTCGGCGTATTCTCGGTGGGCGACTTCTCGGCGCTGACGGCGCCCGGAATCTACCGCGTCGTGCTTCCGGGCACCGGCGAGCACTCGTACCAGTTCGCGGTCACGGACGGCGCCTTCAGCTGGCTGCCCGCGATGTTCCTTGGCTTCATGCACAACTGGCGCTCCGGCCGTTTTGAGAACGCGTGGCGCGGACCCTCGCACCTGGACGACGCCCGGAGGACGGACAACGGGGTGGAGGTGGATGTTGTGGGCGGATGGTACGACGCCGGCGACCTGAGAAAGTGGATGGTGCACAGCAATCTTCCCGCGCTGGCGATGATGGACGCGCACGAGCGGCTGCCGTGGCAGTACACGGAATGGGAGCGCGTCGACAAGGGGTGGTCGCCGTGGCTCCTCGAGGCGCGATGGGGCCTGGACTTCATGCTGAAGATGCAGGACCCGGCCACGGGGATGTTCTACGAGGATGTTGCGGGCGGGGGGAGCGCCCGCTTCCGAAAGGGCATGTCCTGGTGGTGCGAGAACCACGCCGGCTGCTACGCCGACAACACCGAGAACCACTTCACGGACAATGTGCCGGGAAGCGGCGACGAGCGCCCGCTGCGGGTCCAGTACAACCCGCTGGGGCAGTTCACCTCCGTGGCCATCCTTGCGCGGGCCGCAGGGGCCTATGCGGAGCTCGACCCCGCGCGCGCCCTGGGCTTTGGGAATGCCGCGGAGCGGGGGTGGCGCCTTGGCCTCGCCCCGGACGCGGTGAACGCGGCCGGCACGGCCGACGACTTCGAGATGTGGACCAGCGTGCGCGCGTGGAGGACGCTTGCGGCCCTCGAGCTCCACCGGTGCGGCCGGCTGCCGTGGGCCGACGTCGACCGGGGCGCGCGCGAGCTCCTCGGGAATTTCGACCCGCGGCTGGGCTTCTGGGTGAACCGGACCGGAGGCGCCGAGCCCTACCGCGGGATCCTGCACTCGGCGCAGCCCCTGATCGCGCTGGCGCAGGTCGCGCTCGCGGCCGACGGGGCCCTGCGGGAGGAGATCGAGGGCGTCCTTCGCCGGTGCCTGGAGGCGTACGTGATGCCGCTGTCCGCGCTTTCGCCCTTTGGCATCCTTCCGTTCGGCCTCTACCGGGAGCCGGCGAGCAAGGGCGACCTTTACCGCCCGTGGAGGGACGGATACCTCCTGCGTTTCTTCATGCCCGTGCACCACGTGCAGCGCATCAACCACGGCCTCGGCGGGCACTGGAGCAGCTGGGCCCACGCGCTGGCGCTTGCCGGCCGCCTCCTCGGGGATCCGCGCTGCACCGAGCTCGCCTGGCGCCAGCTGCACTGGCTCCTGGGCTGCAATACCCACAATTCCTGCCTCGTGAGCGGGGCGGGCTACAACAACCCCATGCCGCACAGCCGCTTTCTGGGCACGTATCCGGGCGGCTTCTGCAACGGCTTCAACGGGTCGGCCGATGACCAGCCCCTGCTCGACCTCGAGGGCAACGCCCAGTGGAACTCGGTGGAGTACTGGGTGACACCGCTAAGCAACACGCTGATGGCGCTCGCCCTGCTGAACCCGCCCCGGTCGGACGCCTCCCGAAAGCTCGGCTGGAGGCCCGGGTCGCCGAAGGGATGAGGTTGCGCTAGCCGGGCGCCCCTCCAAGCCTTCAGCCGGTCTCTGGAAAGAACCCCCTTCATGAAGAACCCCACCCTTGGAGTCCTCGTCCTGGCGCTTGCGGCCACGGCCCTGCGCGCTGCAGACCCGGCCCCCGCAGCCCCCCCGGCCGCGCCCTCGGTCTGGCAGGGCGGCAACCGGCACCGTCCCGAGCCCAACCCCAAGGCGGAGCTTCTGCCTCGGGTCTCGGTCCGGGGGAACCATTTCGTGGATCCAAGCGGCGCGGTCGTGCTCTTCCGCGGGCTGTCGATTGCGGACCCCGACAACCTCGTCGAGCGTGGGCGCTGGAACCGGGAGCTCTTTGTCGCGGTGAAGGAGATGGGCGCGAACCTGGTGAGGATCCCCGTGCATCCGGCCGCGTGGAGAAAGCAGACGAAGGCCGGCTACCTGAAGCTGC
>CAYQOH010000090.1:0-10271 GCA_964419075.1 uncultured Opitutaceae bacterium
CGGAGATGCACGGCGAGGTCCCGCAGCAGATCCTGCCGCACAAGCCGGACGACTACTTCCGCCATGCCCACCACTCGAGGGATTTCTCGAGGGGCCAGGAGAAACCCGACCCGAACAGCTTCTTCGAGCCGGTGGCCCGGGCGCTGAACGCCGCCGGCCGCATCCTCATCTTCGGCACGGGCACGGGAACGGGCAGCGAGATGTTCCAGTTCGTCGCCTGGCTCAGGCTGCATCACCCGGAGCTGGCGGCGCGGATCATCGGCTCGCTGGTGGTCGACGAGAGCCACCTGACCGCGGACCAGCTGCTCGCGAAGGCGCGGGAGTTCTACGCCAGCGCCCAGGCGTCCCCGGCATGAGAACGATGAAGGCCGTGTGCATCTACGCCTATGGCGGCCCCGGCGCCCTCGTCTACGAGGACGCACCCCTCCCGCACCCGGGCGACGGCGAGGTGCTGGTCAGGGTTCACGCCGCGGGGGTCAATCCGGTCGATTGGAAGATCCGCGAGGGCCACTTAAAGGAGATGCTCCACCACACCCTCCCGCTCGTGCTCGGCTGGGACGTCTCCGGCGTCGTCGAGGCCCTCGGTGCCAACACCACCCGCCTGAGGGTGGGCGATGAGGTCTTCAGCCGCCCCGACATCTCACGCGACGGGGCCTACGCCGAATTCATCGCGATCCGGGAGTCCGAGATTGCGCTCAAGCCCAAGTCCCTGGACCACATCCACGCCGCCGCCCTCCCCCTTGCCGGGCTCACGGCCTGGCAGACCCTCTTTGATGCGGGCGGACTGTCCTCGGGCCAACGGGTCCTGATCCATGCGGCGGCGGGCGGCGTCGGGAGCCTGGCGGTGCAGCTGGCGAAATGGAAGGGGGCCCACGTCATCGGCACGGCGTCCGAGCGCAACCACGAATTCCTCCGCAAGCTCGGCGTCGACCAGGTCGTCGACTACACCACGGAGCGCTTCGAGGAGGTGGTGCAACCGGTTGACGTCGTCCTGGACACCGTGGGCGGAGACACCCAGGAGCGCTCCTGGAAGGTCCTCAAGCCCGGCGGCATCCTGGTCTCGGTCGTCAGTCCTCCCTCGGCCGAGGCCGCGTCGGCACACGGGGTGCGGCAGGCGTTCGTCTTCATCAAGCCGAGCGCGCCGCAGCTGGCGGAAATCGCCAAGCTGGCAAGCGACGAGAAGCTCAAGGCGATCGTCGAGACGGTCCTTCCCCTCTCCGACGCCACGCGGGCCCAGGAGCTGAGCCAGCGCGGACACACGCGCGGCAAGATTGTCCTAAGGGTGGTCTAGCCCGCGCCGCCGGGCGCGGGAACCGGTCCGGCGCGCCAATCTGGGCCGCGCCCCAGCCGCTCGACGGGAGCGTCTCCATGCGACAGGGGACGCTCAATCCGCAGCAGGGAGCATCGGCGGGCGGGTTACACCCCATGGTTCGCCGGAGCCTTTCAGCCTACCCTGCTTAACGCGGATCCGGGCGACCGCGGGCGCCTTGGAGCGCCCGGTCCGCGGCGCAACAACCTCTCTATGATAAAAGACATCAAGGAACTGTACGGCAGCACGCTCGCCGCCCTCGACGGCGACATCGGGCACGTCAAGGACTTCTACTTCGACGACAAGTCGTGGGTCATCCGCTACCTGGTCGCCGACACGGCCCAATGGCTGGCCGGGCGCTTGGTGCTCGTCTCGCCGCACGCCTTCGGCAGCTTCAACCAGGCCAAGAAGGTTCTGCAGATAAGCCTCACCCGCTCTCAGATAGAGAAGAGCCCGTCCATCGAGTCGCACAAGCCGGTCTCGCGCCAATACGAGATCGACTACTATCGCTACTATGGCTGGCCGGCCTACTGGAACGGCGGCGCGTTATGGGGCATGGGGGCGTATCCCTTGGCCGCCGCGCCCTCAAAGGATGAAATGGCGGACCGGCTCCAGCCCCATCACAGGGAAGACAAGCATCTTCGGAGCACCCATGAGATCACCGGCTATGAGATCCAGGCGACCGATGGGACGATCGGCCAGGTGAGCGGCCTGAGGGTCGACGACCGGAGCTGGAGGATCCACGACCTCGTTGTCGAGGCCGGCCACTGGTATTCCGGCAAGGAGGTCCTCATCGCGCCCGGCAAGATCGAGCGGATCAGCTATGAGGAATCGAAGGTGTTTGTGAGCCTCACCAAGGAGGACATCAAGGAGACCGCGGCGAACCAGCTGGCCGGCGCCGGAAGGCCCGGCGCGGCCCCTCTTCAAGACTGAGCCATGGCGTGGGCCCCCATAGTCAGCCGGGAGGTCCGCCTGGTCTCCCGCCCGAAGGGTGAGCCCACCGCGGCCAACTTCCTGCTGGCGCAGAACGAGCTCGGGCCTCCGGGGGACCAGCAGGTGCTTGTCCGCAACGCCTTCATCTCGGTGGACCCGTACATGCGCGGCAGGATGAACGACGGGCCGTCCTACGCACCGCCCTTCGTCCTGGGCCAGCCCCTTGAGGGGGGCGCCGTCGGCATGGTCGTCGAGTCTAACGCCGCGGAATTCAAGCCCGGCGACTGCGTCTCGTCCTCCCTCGGATGGCGCGAGTACTTCATCGCGTCGCCGAAGGAGCTGCTTGCCCTGAGCGGCGAAATCCAGCCGCTCTCGGTTTACCTTGGGGCGCTCGGCATGACGGGCATGACCGCCTGGGTCGGGCTCAATCTCGTGGAGGTGAAGGCCGGGGAGGTCATCTATATCTCGGGAGCGGCCGGCGCGGTGGGAAGCGTCGCCGGGCAGCTGGCGAAACTGCGCGGGTGCCGGGTCATCGGGTCCGCCGGGTCCGCGGAAAAGGTGAGGTTCCTGCGGGGCGTCTGCGGCTTTGACGTCGCCTTTGACTATAACGTCGGCCCGGTGGTCGAGCAGCTGAGGCTCGAGGCTCCCGACGGGATCGACGTCTATTTTGACAACGTGGGTGGGCCGACGCTCGAGGCGGCGCTGTCGGTCCTGCGAAACCACGGCCGCATCATCGCCTGCGGCGGCGTCTCCGGGTACAACGACGAGACGCCCCAGCCCGGCCCCTCAAACATGATGACCATTGTCGGCAAGCGCCTGACGATAAAGGGGATGATTGTCGGCGACTGGCTGGATCGCCATGGCGCCTTCCAGCGGGAGATGACGGGGTATCTCCGGGCCGGCAAGGTGAAGAACAAGGAGACCGTGGTCGTTGGAATAGAAAAGGCGGTGGACGCGTTCATCGGCCTCTTCCACGGCAGGAACATCGGCAAGATGATCGTGAAGCTGACCTGATCGGCGGCACAGAGACCGCCCCCACCGGCGCGACCGCAATGGAATCGATTATCAAAGCCCTTCTGGCCCCCGGCAAGGGCCTCCTGGCCGCCGATGAGAGCTTCGGGACCATCGGCAAGCGGTTCGAGGCTCTCGGCATCGCGTCCACGGAGGAGAACCGCCGGGCCTACCGGGAGCTGCTGTTCGCGACGCCCGGACTGGCCCACCACATCAGCGGCGCAATTCTCTTTGACGAGACGATCCGCCAGACGACCGGCGGCGAACGCTTCCCCTGTGTCCTGGAAAGAAAAGGCATCATTCCGGGAATCAAGGTGGACAAGGGGACCGTGGCGCTCCCCCGCTTTGACGGCGAGAAGGTCACCCAGGGGCTCGACGGCCTTCGCGAACGCCTCGCGCAGTACCGGGAGCTGGGCGCCCGCTTCACCAAATGGCGCGCGGTCATTGCCGTGGGCGAGGGCCTCCCGACGTTGACCTGCATCGACGCCAACGCCCATGCGCTGGCGCTTTTCGCCGCGCTCAGCCAGGAGGCCGGGCTTGTTCCCATCGTTGAGCCCGAGGTGCTGATGGACGGGGACCACACCCTCGCGCGCTGCGGGGAGGTCACGGGCGTCGTCATGAAGGCCGTGTTCGCCGCGCTTTTTGAGCACCGCGTCGTGCTGGAGACCCTGCTGCTCAAGGCAAGCATGGTGCTTGCGGGCAGGGACTGCCCGCAGCAGCCCGCCGAGGGGGAGGTGGCCGAAGCCACGATCCGCTGCCTGCGGCGCGTGGTGCCCGCCGCGGTCCCGGGAATTGTGTTCCTCTCGGGCGGCCAGTCCGGCGTCGAGGCAACGCAGCGGCTGAACGCCATCTGCGGCGAATCCGGCTCCCCGTGGATCCTAAGTTTCTCATTCGGCCGCGCGCTCCAGGACGGCGCGCTCGGGGCCTGGCGGGGCTTGCCGGCAAACGCCACGGCCGCGCAGGAGGCCCTGCGCCACCGTGCCTCCTGCAACGGCCTGGCCGTCCTGGGACGGTACCTGGAAACGTCCGACAGGGAACGCATGATCGGCTGAAGGGCCGGACGGACCCATGGCTAACGAACGAACAGCCCGGGGGGCGGCGCCGATGCGGGTCGGAATAGCCGCCGACCACGGGGGCTTTGAGCTGAAGCAACACCTTTCCGCGAGGCTCACCGACGCGGGCTACCTGGTGCTCGATTTTGGGGATGCCCGCCTGCAGGCCGCCGACGACTATCCGGACTTCATCGTGCCGCTGGCACGTGCGGTCGCCGACGCCACGGTCGCCCGCGGAGTCGGCATCTGCGGCAGCGGAGTGGGAGCGTCCGTGGCCGCCAACAAGGTGCCCGGGGTGCGCGCGTGCCTCATCCATGAGACGTTCTCGGCCCACCAGGGCGTGGAGGACGACGACCTGAACATGCTTTGCCTCGGGGGCCTCGTCGTCGGCCATGCGACCGCCTGGGAGCTGGTCCAGACCTTCCTTGATGCCCGCTTCAGCGGGGCCGAACGCCATCGCCGCCGCCTGGCGAAGATCCTGGAGATCGAACACTGGGCGCTGAAGGGGTCGCGTTGAACACAAGTCCCCTCGCGGGAAAACCCGCGCCCCCGGGAATCCTGGTCGACGTGCCGCGGCTCGTCACCGCCTACTATACCGACACGCCCGATCCCACGGTCCCGGCGCAGCGCGTGGTGTTCGGCACCTCCGGCCACCGCGGATCGTCCCTCAACCGGAGCTTCAACGAGTGGCACGTCCTCGCGATCACCCAGGCGATCTGCCTGTACCGCGCCCGCCAGAGGTCTTCCGGCCCGCTGTTCATTGGGATCGACACCCACGCGCTGTCCGTCCCGGCCTTCGCCACCGCCCTCGAGGTGCTCGCCGCAAACGAAGTCGAGACCATGATCGCCGAGGGCGGCGAATTCACGCCGACCCCGGCGATCTCGCACGCGATCCTGGCCTACAACCGCGACCGAAACAGCGGGTTCGCGGACGGCATTGTCATCACCCCGTCGCACAATCCTCCGCATGACGGCGGCTTCAAGTACAACCCGCCCAACGGCGGGCCGGCCGGAGGCGCCGTCACGGGATGGATCGAGGCAAAGGCGAACGCGATGCTCGAGGCAAGGCTAGAGGGCGTGAAGCGTACGCCCTATGACCGGGCGCTTCGCGCCCCGACGACCCACCGGCACGACTACCTCGGCGCCTACGTGGACGACCTCCGCAGCGTGGTCGACCTGGAGGCGATCCGCGGCTCGAGGCTGCGCCTCGGCGTCGACCCGCTTGGCGGCGCCGGCGTCCATTACTGGGGTCGGATCGCAGAGCGCCACCGCCTGGACCTCACCGTCGTCAGCGACACGGTCGACCCCACCTTCCGCTTCATGACGGTCGATTGGGACGGGCAGATCCGGATGGACCCGTCGTCGCCCTATGCGATGCAGCGGCTGATCGGCATGAAGGACCGCTTCGACCTTTCGTTCGCGTGCGACACCGATCATGACCGGCACGGGATCGTCACACGGGGCGCAGGGCTGCTTCCGCCCAATCACTTCCTCGCGGTCTGCGTGTCCCACCTTTTCCAGAGCCGCCCGGGCTGGCGCAAGGCGGCTGCGGTCGGAAAGACCGTTGTCAGCAGCGCGATGATCGACCGCGTGACGGCAAAGCTCGGCAGGAGGCTCGACGAGGTCCCGGTCGGATTCAAATGGTTCGTGGGCGGCCTGCTGGACGGCTCGCTCGGCTTCGGCGGGGAGGAGAGCGCGGGCGCGTCCTTCCTGCGCCTGGACGGCTCCGTCTGGACGACTGACAAGGACGGGTTCATCCCGTGCCTGCTCGCCGCGGAGATGACGGCCAGGGGGCATCGCGACCCGGGAGAGCTCTATGGGACGCTCACCCGCGAATTCGGGGAGTCGTTCTATGACCGCGTGGACGCTCCCGCCACGGCCGCCGAGAGGTCCGCCCTGGCGGTGCTCTCCCCCGACCGGCTCAAGCTCGCGGACCTGGCGGGCGAAAGGATCCAGTCGGTCCTCACCCGGGCCCCAGGCAACGCTGAGCCCATCGGCGGGCTGAAGGCCGTGACCGAGGGCGGATGGTTCGCCGTGCGCCCGTCGGGTACCGAGGACATCTACAAGATTTACGCCGAGAGCTTCCGCTCGGAGTCGCACCTTCGCCGGATCCTGGAGGAGGCGCAGGCGATCGTCGGCGCGGCGCTGGCGCCGCCGGGGAAGGATGCGGGGCCTGCGGAGCAGGCAACCGACACGCAGGCGGACTGCGAAGCGGTGGCCGCGTGGCGAAACGAGGGCGACCCCAACTGAGGGGCATCCCCCAGAAGAGCCAGAATCATGACCGAACCCACACCCGGCGCCCCCCCTCCATCCCGCCCTCCCGCGGGCCGTGACGCCCTCTCCGAACTGGCCATGGACCTGCGCTGGTCGTGGAACCACGGCTCGGACGAGCTGTGGAAGCGCCTCGACCCCGCCCTCTGGGCGCAGACCTACCATCCCAACGTCGTGCTCCAGGCGGTCTCCCGCGACACGGTTGACCGCGCGCTGGCAGACCCCGACTTCTCCCGCCTCCTTGCCGACCTCGTGCAGGCGAAGCGGGACGCGGCGGCGGCGGCCGGGTGGTTTCAGCAGAAGCATCCACGGGCGCCCCTCACCTGCGTCGCCTATTTTTGCATGGAATTCATGCTGAGCGAGGCGCTTCCGATCTATTCCGGCGGGCTTGGGAACGTGGCCGGCGACCAGCTCAAGGCGGCCAGCGACCTGGGCGTGCCGGTCGTCGGCATCGGCCTCCTCTACCAGCATGGGTACTTCCGGCAGGTGATCGACCGGGACGGCGCGCAGCAGGCGCTCTATCCCTACAACGACCCCGGCCAGCTGCCCGTGACGCCGGTGCTCCGTCCGGACGGCGAATGGCTTCGCGTCGAGGTCTCGCTTCCCGACGGGACCGTCTGGCTGCGCGCGTGGCAGGTCCAGGTGGGACGGGCGAGGCTCTACCTACTCGACACGAACGATCCGGCCAACGCGCCCGTGGACCGCGGGATAGCGAGCGAGCTGTACGGTGGAGACCCGGAGCTGCGCCTCAAGCAGGAGATCGTACTCGGGATAGGCGGATGGCGGCTGCTTGCCGCGCTCGGGATCAAACCGGAGGTCTGCCATCTGAACGAGGGGCACGCGGCGTTTGCGCTCCTGGAGCGCGCCCGCGGTTTCATGAAGGAGGCCGAATGCCCGTTCCCCGTGGCCCTCATGGCCACGCGGGCGGGCAATCTCTTCACCACCCACACTGCGGTTGCCGCGGGCTTCGACCTCTTCCCACGAGCGCTCATGGAACAGTACCTAGGCCGGTATGCGCAGGACGACCTTGGCCTGTCGCTGCGCGAGTTGCTGGCGCTCGGCCGCCAGAATGCCGACGACACGGACGAGCCCTTCAACATGGCCTACCTTGCGCTCCGCGGCAGCACGGCGACCAACGGCGTGAGCCGGCTGCACGGCTGCGTGAGCCGCCACATCTTCGCGCCGCTCTTCCCGCGGTGGCCGGAGAAGGACGTGCCGGTGGGCCACGTGACCAACGGCGTGCACATGCCGACGTGGGACTCGGCGGCGGCCGACGTCGTCTGGACCGAGGCCTGCGGCAAGGACCGGTGGCTGGGGTCGTCGTCCGCGCTGCAGGACGACGTCCGCCGGATCTCCGACGAGAAGCTCTGGGCCCTGCGCTGCACCAGCCGCAGGTCGCTGGTTGAGTTCGCCCTGGAGCGGGTCGGCAGGCAGTTGGCCGCCGCCGGAGCGGGGCAGGAGGTACGCGCCCGGGCCCAGGCCCGCCTGAAACCCGAGATCCTGACGCTCGGCTTCGCGCGGCGTTTCGCGACCTACAAGAGGCCCAACCTCCTGCTGCACGATCCCGCCCGGCTGATTCGCATCCTCAAGAACCCCCAGCGCCCGGCGCAGCTCATCCTGGCGGGGAAGGCGCATCCCGCCGACCGGGCCGGCCAGGCGCTGATCCAGCAGTGGATGAACTTCGTCCGCCACAGCGATGCGAACCCGCCGGTCGTGTTCCTGGCCGACTATGACATGCTCCTGGCCGAGCGCCTGGTGCAGGGAGTGGACGTCTGGATCAACACGCCCCGCCGGCCGTGGGAGGCCTGCGGCACAAGCGGCATGAAGGTCCTCGTCAACGGCGGCCTGAACCTCTCCGAACTGGACGGCTGGTGGGCCGAGGCCTACGCGCCTGAGGTCGGCTGGGCCCTGGGCGACGGCGAGGAGCACGGCGACGACCCCGCATGGGATGCCGCCGAGGCGGAGGCGCTCTATGAGAGGCTGGAGCAGGCCGTCATGCCGGAATTCTACTCGCGAAGCGACAAGGGCGTTCCCGCCGCATGGGTGGCGCGGATAAGGGAAAGCATGGCGCGGTTGACCCCAAGGTTCGCGGCCAACCGCACGGTGTGCGACTACACCGAGCAACACTACCTTCCCTCGGCCGTGGCATACCGGGCCCGAGCCTCCGACAGGGGATCGACGGCACGGACGCTCGTGGATGCGCGGAACGCACTGGCGGCAAGATGGGACTCGGTCCGCTTCGGCGCCCGGACGGTTGAGACCCAGGCGGGAAAGCACGTCATCACGACGAAGGCCTTCCTGGCGGATCTCGCCCCGGATTGGGTCAGGGTCGAGCTTTACGCCGATGCTCGGAACGGAGGCGGCCCGGAGATTCAGGAGATGACACTTCTCAAGGATGCGGGGTCCGGAAACGGCACGCGCCTCTACCGTGCGACGGTTCCCGCAGCCCGTCCCGCCGCGGACTACACGGCCCGGATCGTGCCGGGCTTCAGGGGCCTCGTCACGCCCCTGGAGGCCGGCGAGATCCTCTGGCAGAAATGATGCCTCACCGGGCGGCCGCCCGGTGCGCCGCGACCCCCGGCCATCTGCGCGGCGCGGGCGCTACGCCTTCCTGCCCTTGACGTGCGAGGAGAGGAAGAGGACCAGGCACACCACGAAGACGGCCTTCGCGACCACGGCCGCCGTGCCGGAGATCACGCCGAAGCCGAGGATTCCGGCTACGAGGGCGACAATCAGGACCGTGACGGCGTAGCCAAGAATGGGGGAGCAGGTTATGCCGACTTTGATCCCCGCAGCACGCCGGCCAGGCCCACCGCGGCCGCCACTCCGCCGCCGACAAGGAACCAGACCGTCTTGTCCGTAGGCGCGCCCGTAAACATCCGGGAGAATCCCGAGCCGACGGAATTGGACGCGGAGACGCCGTAGACAATCAGGATGATGCCCGCGACAAGAAGCGCGATCGAGATGAGTTTGTTCATGAGGTTAACTTTGGGAGACTTCCGCCTCCTCGGTCTCAACCTGCGCCCTGAGCATCCACGCGGCCTTCTCGTGGCGCTCCATCAGGCCGGTGAGGAAGTCCGCGGTGCCCGCGTCACCAAAGCGCTCGATGCACGCTTCGCTGTCGGTGCGAAGTTGCACGATGAGCGCCTCGTGCAGGGCGAGCAGCTCGGAGAGCATGTGCTCGCCGGGCAGGTCCATGCCGGGGTCCGCCGAGGAGCGCGCCGACTTCACGAGTTCGGCAAGGTTGCCCCTTGCGCCCACCCCGATGGACCGCGCCCTCTCGGCCACGTCGTCGATCCATTTGGCCAGCTGCTCATACTGGGCCTCAAACTCCAGGTGGAGGCTTCGGAAATCGGGCCCGGTCACGTTCCAGTGATAGTCGCGCGTGGTCACGTAGAGGACGAATTCGTCCGCAAGAATGAGGTTGAGGATCTGG
The DNA here is from genome assembly GCA_964419075.1 of uncultured Opitutaceae bacterium. Lineage (GTDB taxonomy): Bacteria > Verrucomicrobiota > Verrucomicrobiia > Opitutales > Opitutaceae > Palsa-1447. The sequence continues at coordinate 10,013 of CAYQOH010000090.1, forward strand.
CCCACCTCCAGGCGGGCCTCGTCGTCTAATCCGATATTGGTCTTCATGCTCGTTAAGTCGTGCGGCCGGCATGGGCCGGCCGCACGTTTTCAACAACACTTGGCCTTCTGCGGGCCAGTTAAATGATGGGTTTCTTAGCTCTTGACCGTCATGTCGTTCACCACCGACTTCACCCCGCGTGTGTCCTGGGCGAGCTTGGTGACAAGGGACTTTTCCGCGTCCGAGTTTGCGACGCCCGTGATGCTGACGACGGCGTTCT